>VYAQ01000192.1 GCA_009844885.1 Gemmatimonadota bacterium | reverse complement strand
CAGTCCCACCACCCAGTTCGGCAGACGGGAGATCTCGGGGTTGGCGAGCACCATGATGTCGCGATCGATCGTGAGTTCATTCTCCGCCGCGTCGCCCACGTACTGGATGTTCCCGTCGCCGTTCCTGTCCTCGTACGTGATCAGCCCCGTGTCCTCCCACTTGCTGAACCACTCGGGCATCTCCGCGTACGGCTGTCCCGCCACCGTGTCGAGCAGGTTGGCGCGCGCGAACACCGCCACCGCGGGCGCGGTCGTGTAGAGGATGGCGATGAAAAGCAGCGCCCAGCCCACCGAAATCCGCGCGTCCCGCACCTTCGGCACCGTGTAGAAGCGGATGATCACGTGCGGCAGCCCGGCCGTCCCCACCATGAGCGCCGCCGTGATGAAGAACACGTCGATCATCGACTTGGTGCCGTCGGTGTACGGCGTGAAGCCCAGCTCCTGGTGCAGCCCGTCCAGCTTGTCGAGGAGAAAGACACCGGTTTCGGGATCCGCCCCCCCGAAGCCGAGCTGCGGAATGAACGTCCCCGACAGCATGATCGCCAGGAAGATCGCAGGCACCATGTAGGCGAAGATCAGCACGCAGTACTGCGCCACCTGGGTGTAGGTGATGCCCTTCATCCCGCCCAGCACGGCGTAGAAGAAGACGATCCCCATCCCGATGATCACGCCGACGGTGACGTCCACCTCGAGGAAGCGGCTGAACACGATGCCCACGCCGCGCATCTGCCCGCTCACATAGGTGAACGACACGAAGATCGCGCACGCCACCGCCACGACCCGCGCCACCTGCGAGTAGTAGCGCTGGCCCACGAACTCGGGCACCGTGTACGCCCCGAACTTCCGCAGGTAGGGTGCCAGCAGCATGGCCAGCAGGACGTACCCGCCCGTCCATCCCATCAGGTAGACCGAGCCGTCGTACCCCATGAACGAGATGAGCCCCGCCATCGAGATGAACGAGGCTGCCGACATCCAGTCCGCTGCGGTGGCCATCCCGTTGGCCAGCGGCGACACCCCCGTGCCGGCCACGTAGAAGTCCTTGGTGGAGCTGGCCCGTGACCAGATCGCCACCCCGATATAGAGGGCGAACGATACCCCCACCATGAGGAAGGTCCAGAGGCGGACGTCCATGGGCTAGTGTGGCGCTGCCGGAGGGAGCCGTCGAGGGGCCCGGGTCGGGCGTCGGCCTGGTGGTTTGTTGGGGCCGCCCGTCATTCCTCGGCCACCCCGAACTCCCGGTCCAGCCGGTTCATCAGCCTGGCGTAGACGAAGATCAGCACCACGAAGACGTAGATCGACCCCTGCTGCGCGAACCAGAAGCCGAGCTTGAAGCCGGTGCCAGGGATCCGGATCGCGTTGAGCGCGTCGGCGAAGACGATCGCGCAGCCGTAGGACACCGCGAACCAGATCGACAACAGGATCCCGAGATAGCGGAGGTTGCGGGACCAGTAGGCGTTGGCGTCGGGCACGGGGAAGGGTTCCGGGGGGAAGGGAAGAGGTCGACGGATGCGATGCGGCCACAACTTGGGCAAGCAGGCGGCCGTTCGCCAGCCCTGCCGCGAATGAGGGCGGCCTACTTCCTGACGAGCACGATCGGGAGGCCGCCTCCAGCCGGTTGCAACTCGATCCGTCTCGTGTCGACGATCTCGCCTTCGTAGATCAGCGGGCCCATCTCCCGCCACTCCTCCCACACGCGCACCCGACTGGAATCGACCTCGAAATGGTGGACGGCATCCCGGTCGGCAAACCGGAAGACGGCCATGCGGGCGCGATTGTATTCGAAGAACACGCGTTGCAGGCGTGTGCCGTCGCTCTCGACCGTGGCGCCACGGTCCTCGACCGTCCAGACGCCGTCGATCGGGGTAGGCTCGCGATTATTGTAGTTGGCGGTCCAATAGCCGAGTCCCCATGCGGCGGCGAGTACGGCCACGACTGCGGTGGCCCGAAGCATCACGGTTCGCCGAGACGATTTGATGTCGAGCAGGACGGCTTCCGCGAGCCGCCGAGCGTGCGGCCGAATGACGACGACAAGGCAGATCAGGACGGCAACCGAGGCCGCCAGCGCGCCCACCCCGAACAGGATGTCCGTGAGGATGATGTTGCCCACCACCGGCAACAGGACGAGGGCACCGATCAGGGAGGTCCGTGGCCAGGCGAGCAGGAGGCCGCCACCGATCTCGACCAGTGCGATGACCGTGCCGTAGAAGCCGGAGAAATAGTACCAGGTCAGCCAGAACCCGCTGACCTGGCCCATCGGCTTCGTGACCTCCGAGTCGAGCACCGTGAACTGGGAGCCGGTCAGCTTTGCGAAGCCGTAGGCGATCATGATCACCGCCGCCAGCCATCTCGCGACCCGAACGCTCCTGCTCATTTCCAGCCCCCTACATCAGTCCCGAGATCACCCCGTCCTCGTCGATCGTCATGTTCAGCGCGGCCGGTCTGGCCGCCAGCCCGGGCATCGTCATGATCGACCCCGTCTTCACGACCACGAACCCTGCGCCGGCGGACGGCGTGACCTCCCGCACCGCGATCCGGAAGCCGCGCGGCCGCCCCAGCAGCGCCGGGTTGTCCGAGAACGAGTACTGCGTCTTGGCGATGCAGACGGGGGCGTCGGCCAGCCCGAAGGACTCGAGGCGCTCGAGTTCCGCGGTCACGCCGGGCTGAAAGTCCACTCCCGCCGCGCCGTAGATTTCGGTCGCCACGGTCTCGATCTTCTCCTTGAGCGGCATCCCGTCCGGGTACAGCGGCCGGAAGTCGGCGTTTCCGCTGTTGGCGATCTCCCAGACCGCGTCGGCGAGGTCCACGCAGCCGGCACCGCCGCCGCCGTGCGGATCGGCTTCCACCGCGGCGATCCCGCGCGCCGCGCAGCCCTCCAGCACGGTCGCGATCTCGGCGGGCGAGTCGCTCGCGAACCGGTTCAGCGCGACCACCGCCGGGACCCCGAACCTGGCCACGTTCTCGACATGGCCGTAGAGGTTCTCCATGCCGCGCCGGAGCGCGTCCACGTTCTCGGTCGCCAGGCTGTCCTTCGATGCTCCCCCATTCATCTTGAGCGCGCGGATCGTGGCGACGATCGCGACGGCATCGGGGCTGAGTCCGCCCAGCCGACACTTGATATCAAAAAACTTTTCGGCCCCCAGGTCGGCCCCGAAGCCGGCTTCCGTGACGACGATGTCGCCGAGCTTGAGCCCCGCGCGGGTCGCGATCAGCGAGTTGCAGCCGTGCGCGATGTTGGCGAACGGCCCCCCGTGGACGAACGCAGGCGTGCCCCCCAGCGTCTGCACGAGGTTCGGGTGCAGCGCGTCGCGCATGAGGATGGTCATCGCCCTGTGGGCGCCGATGTCGCGGCACCGCACCGGCTCGCGGCTCCGTGTGTACCCGATGATGATGTCGCCCAGACGACGCTCCAGGTCGGCCAGATCGCGCGCCAGGCAGAAGATCGCCATGACCTCGGAAGCGGCCGTGATCATGAACCCGTCCTCGCGCGGAATCCCGCCGAAGGGCCCGCCCAGCCCCACGATCACGTTGCGCAGCGCGCGGTCGTTCATGTCGACGGCGCGCCCCCAGGTGATGCGGCGGTGATCCAGCCCCGTGCTGTTCGGCCGGAAGAGGTGGTTGTCGAGCATCGCCGAAAGCAGCGAGTGCGCCGACGTGATCGCGTGGAAGTCGCCGGTGAAGTGGAGGTTGATGTCCTCCATCGGGACCACCTGCGAGTAGCCGCCGCCCGCGGCCCCGCCCTTGATCCCGAACACGGGTCCCAGCGACGCTTCGCGGATGCACAGCACGGGGTTGCGCTTCCGCAGGTTGAGCGCGTCGGCGAGGCCCACCGAGACCGTGGACTTGCCCTCGCCTGCCGCGGTCGGACTGCACCCGGTCACCAGCACGAGCCTGGCCCCGCGGTCGGGCCGCGCCTGCACCACGTCCAGGGGGACCTTGGCCTTGTCGTGGCCGTATTGCAGAATCTCGTCCGGGCCGAGTCCAACGCCGGCGGCGATCTCGGCGATCGGCTTCATCTTGTGAGCTTGCGCGATTTGGATGTCGGAAAGCATGGTAGTTATCGGAGAAGAGTGGGGCGTGCAGTCGGACCTGGGTGACGCCGGGACACGAAAAACGGCGACCGAAGTCTGGCGTGGATGTGAAGTGCGAGCAAGGGGGATGCACAATGTGGGGAGCGATCATCGGGGACGTCGTCGGATCCGTCTACGAATGGGACAGGATCAAGACCAAGACGTTCGACCTGTTCCACTCGGACGGTCATTTCACGGACGACTCGGTCTGCACGGCCGCGATCGCCGACATCCTCCTGCACGACCGCAGGGGTCCAGAGACGCTCCAGAAATGGTGCCGCCGGCACCCCGCTTCCTACGGCAGCTGGTTTGTCGACTGGATGTGGTCCGATCACCCCAAGCCCTACGGCAGCTTCGGCAACGGGGCGGCGATGCGCATTTCGCCGGCCGCGTTTCTGAACTACGATCACCTCGAAGCCGCGCTCGCGGCCTCCGACCGGCTCACGGGCATCACGCACAATCACCCGGAAGGGCTCAAGGGTGCGCGTGCAACGGTGCATGCCACCTGGCTGGCGCTCGAGGGTGAAGAGGCGCACGTCATCCGCAGGACCATCGCGGCCCGCTACCGCTACAACCTCGTGAGGTCGGTCGACGACATACGGACGTTCTACCGCTTCGACGAGACCTGCCAGAACACGGTGCCGGAGGCGATCACCTGCGCGCTGGAGTCGACCTGCTTCGAGGACGCGATTCGCAACGCGATCTCCCTGGGCGGCGACTCCGACACGCTCGCCGCCATCGCCGGTCCGATCGCGGAGGGCCTCCACGGCATTCCGGAAGGCATCCAGCGGGTCGTGGAAGAGCGCTTCCTCGCCAAGGCGCCCGACATCGTCGAGGTGATGCACGAGATGTACGACGAGGTCGAGAGGCGCCGCGCCAGGCAGCGGGAGCTGCGGAAGAAGAAAGCTACAAGGCCGCGAACCCGGTTTCCGGCCCGGTCTGGGTGAGAGCGGGCGGCGGGCCCACCGGCTTCAGCGCCACCGGACAAGCCTTCAGCGCGGCGGTCTGCGTCACCGGGTCGTAGCCGCCCCCGGTCAGCACGTTCACCGGCACGTCCTCGAAGGCGAACGACGCGAATACCGTCCCCTTGGGCGACTTGCTGGTCGCGCGCACCTTCACGTAGACGCAGCCCCGCGGATTGCTCAGCTCGGCATACCCGCCGTCCTTCAGCCCCAGGCGCACGATGTCTTCGGGGTGCACCTCCAGCGTCTCCTCCGACAGCAGGTAGTCGATCCCGTCCGAGCGCCCGGTCTGCGTCCGCGTGTGGTACTGCGGCAGCCGCCGGCCGGTCGTGAGCCACATCGGGTACTCGTCCGAAATGGTCTCCTCGGGGTCGCGGTACTCCAGCATCTTGAAGATCCCGCGCCCGTTTTCGAAGCGCTCCTCGTGCAGCCTCGGCGTCCCGGGGTGATCGTGCGTGGGCACGGGCCACTGGTACTCGCCCCGGTCGATCCGGTCCCAGTCGAGCCCGTTGTAGAGGGGTGAGAGGGCGCAGAGCTCGTTGAAGACCTCCTTGGCGGACCCGAAATCGAAGCCTTGCCAGCCCATTCGCCGAGCGAGCTGCGAGAGGATCCACCAGTCGGGCTTCGCTTCGCCTGGCGGCGGCACCGCTGCGCGCAACCGCTGCACGCGGCGTTCGGTGTTGGTGCAGACGCCGTCGGTCTCGGCCCAGGCCGTGGCCGGGAACACCACATCGGCCACCTTCGCCGTCTCGGTCATGAAGATGTCGATCACGACCAGGCAGTCCAGGCTCTTGAGCGCGTGCTCGCAGTGGTGCCGGTCCGGATCGGTGACCAGCGTGTTCTCGCCGTCGATGATCATCGCGTGGATGCCGTCGCCGCACAGGTCCAGCGCCGTGACCTTGGTCATGCCGGTCTCCAGGTCGACCTTGCGCCCGTATGCCTTGTGGAACTTCTCCTGGTGGGCGGGATCGGTGACGGTCTGGAAGCCGGGGTAGTTGTTCGGCAGCGCGCCCGCGTCGCCGGCGCCCTGGATGTTGTTCTGGCCGCGCATGGGGTTCACGCCGGTGCCCTCGCGGCCCAGGTTGCCGGTCATCAGGGCCAGGTTGCAGAGGCTCTGCACGTTGTCGACGCCGCAGATGTGCTCGGTGACGCCGACCGTGTAGTAGATCGCGCCGCGGTCGGCCCCGCCGTAGAGCAGCGCCGCCTTCTCGATGTCGGCGGGGTCGCACTCGCAGATCTCGGCCGCCCACTCGGGCGTGTACTGCGCGACGTGTTCCATGAAGTCCTCGCCGTGGGCCGTGCGCTCGCCGATGAAGGCCTGGTCCATCAGCCCCTCGCGGGCGATCACATGCGCCATCGCCAGCAGCAGCGAGACGTCGGAACCCACGCGGAGCGGCAGGTGGACGTCGGCGATCTCGGCCAGCCCGATCCGGCGCGGGTCCGCCACGATCATCTTCGCGCCGCGCGCGAGCGCCCTCTTGAGCCGCGTGGCGGCCACGGGATGGCACTCGGTCATGTTGGTGCCGATGCAGAAGATCACATCGGGCTTGTCCATGTCCGCGAGCGGGTTCGACATCGCCCCTCTTCCGATTGTTGCCGCCAGACCGGCGACTGTGGGGGCGTGTCAGGCACGGCTGCAGTTGTCGATGTGGTTCGTCCCCAGTCCCGCCCGGATGAAGCGCTGCATCATGTAGGCGGCCTCGTGGGGCGCGCGTCCGGAGGCGATCCCGTAGACGGCGCGGCGTCCGTGGTCCTTCACCACCTTGCGCAGCTTGCCGGCGGCGAAGTCCAGCGCCTCGTCCCACGATGCGGGGCGGAGTTCCCCGGACTCGTCGTCGCGCACGAAGGGGGTGGAGAGCCGGTCGGGATGATGCACGAAGTCGAAGGCGAACTGGCCCTTGACGCAGAGCGCCCCCTCGTTCGCCGGCCCGTCCATCGCCGGCAGCACGCCGACGATCTTCTCCCCGCGCGTCATGACGTCCACCGAACACCCGACGCCGCAGTACGGGCAGACGGTGCGCGTCGTCTCGGTCTCGCCCGGAACGTCCTTGTTGGCGAGCGCCTTCAGGTCGCCGAGCGCACCCGTGGGACACGTCTGAATGCACTGTCCGCAGAAGGTGCACGCCGAGTCCTTGAGGTGACCGCCGAACTCGGTGGTGATCTGTGTGTGGAAGCCGCGATTCATCACACTGATCGCGTAGTCCCCCTCCTGCTCCGCGCACACGCGCACGCACCGGTAGCACGAGATGCAGTTCTCGTAGTCGCGCATGATGAAGGGGTTGTCGTCGTCCGGCCGGCTCCTCCCGGACGTGGCGCCCGCAAAGCGACCCGTGCGAGCGTCGTAGCGGTCGAGCAGTTCGGCCATCTCCTGCGACGCATAGCCGTGCATCGGATCCACGTCGGTGTCGCGGTTCTCCGACGCGACCATCTCCATGAGGATCCGGCGCTGCACTTCGATACTCGCGGTCCGCGTGCGCACGACCATGCCGGGCTCGGCTCGCATCGTGCACGACGCCACCGGGTTGCGCGCGCCCTCCAGCTCGACGACGCACAGCCGGCAACCGCCGAATGGCTCAAGCCGGGGGTCGTAACAGAGCGTCGGGATGTCCCTGCCGTGGCGCTCGGCCACTTCATAGAGCGTTTCGCCCCGGGTGAAGGCGACCTTCTCGCCGTCAAGGGTCAGGGTCAGCGCCGCGCCGTTGTGCCTCATCGTGTCACCCCTTCCTCGGACGCTCGCTCACGGCGGGACCCTGCGGGGCCCCCACATGCGCGCGGATCCGGTCCGGGAAATAACGGATCAGACTCTCCGTTAGCAAGGGCGCGGCCTGTCCGAGCCCGCACGCGCTCGTCTTCTTCATGACCTCGTTGAGGTCGGTCACCTCGTCCACCCATGCGTCCACTGTGCGCGGTCCCTCTCCGTCCAGCCGCTCCACCAGACGCTGGCAGCCGATCCGGCACGGGAAGCACTTCCCGCACGACTCCTCCGCAAAGAACTCCATCGATTCGCGGGTGACCCGGATCATGTCGCGGGAGTCGTCGAACACCATGATCCCGCCCGCGCCCAGGAAGCTGCCCTTCGACCGGATCGAGGGTTCGTCGAGCGTGACGTCCATGTCCGGCCCCGCAAGGAAGCCCCCGGACAAGCCCGCCATCGTGACCGCCTGGAAGGAGCGTCCCGGCGGCGCGCCTCCCGCCCAGTCGTCGAGCAGCTCCATGAGCGGCAGCCCGATGGGGACCTCGTAGTTCCCCGGCCGCGCCACGTCGCCCGACAGGCTGATCACCTTGGTGCCTGCATGATCGCCGAGTCCCAGATCCCGGTACCACTCCGCGCCGCGCACGATAATGGGCGGGACGGAGGCCAGCGTTTCCACGTTGTTCACGACCGTGGGGAGATCTTCGTAGCCGTGCGTGACCGGGAAGGGCGGACGGTTTCTGGGGAACGGATGCTTGCCCTCCAGCGAATTGAGCAGGGAGGTCTCCTCGCCGCAGATGTAGGCGCCGGCCCCGCGCCGCACCATCAGGTCGAACGAGAAGCCGGAGCCCAGGATGCCGTCGCCGAGCAGGCCCGCCGCCGCGGCCTCCGCGATCGCGCCCTCCAGGATGTCCAGGGTCTCGGGGTACTCGTAGCGCAGGTAGATGAAGCCGCGCTCGGCGCCCGTCGCGTAGGCCGCGATCGCCATCCCCTCGATCAGCGCGTGGGGGTCGTGATCCATGAGCAGGCGGTCCTTGAAGCAGCCGGGCTCTCCTTCGTCCGCGTTGCAGACGATGGTCTTGGGAGCGCCGGTGGCTTCGGCCACCGCACGCCATTTCCGGCCGGTCGGGAAGCATGCGCCACCCCTGCCGGCCAGCCCGCTCCGGTCCACGATCCCGATCACTTCGTCGGGAGTCCTTCCGGTGACTGACGTCGTCAAAGCCTCGTAACCGCCCTGGGCACGGTATCCCTCCAGGGTGGTGCGCCCGGCGTCGCGGATCCCCGCGAAGACACATTCCTCGACGCCGGCTGGCGCGGGGGCCGGCAGCGGCGACGGCCCGGCCACGAGACTGCCCGCGGTCTTGCCCGTCAAAACCGTTCGACCATGGATCACGGGGACGGGCTGATCGCACCTGCCCGGGCACGGCATCGCGTGCGGGTCGTGTCCGGCGGCCCGCAGGCTGGCGATCAGAACATCGGAGCCACGCATGCTGCAGACCGGTCCGTTACACACTCTGGGCCGTTCGGCTCCGCCCTCCTCGCGGGAAAAGTGGTGGTAGAAGGTGACGGTCCCGAAAAGGTCCGCCAGCGGGATGCGCAGCCCCTTCGATACCGACCGCAGTGCCGGCTCCGACAGGTATCCGTCGCGTGCGTGGAAGGCGTGGAGCAGAGGAAGCAGGGGTGCCGGCTCGTCCTTCCAGCGCGCAATGAGGGCTTCGTCTGTCGGGTTCGGCATCCGGGCCACGCTGTGGTGTTGCGGGGAGGGAGGTTGCTGGGTCCGTTGGTGGACGCGTCGGGTGACTCTTCGCGGAATCCCCGCGCGCCATACATAATAGTTGGAGGAAACATTTGGCGACACCGGAAGGAGGGGAACGGCAATGAACCACCGCCGCGCAGGCGTGGGCGGTCCGGGCGGCAGCCGGCGCAAGGCCGCCCGGGTGCGCGTGGGACGCATGCGCGGTGGCCGGTTCTCGACGCGTGGCGACAGCGTAGCCGTAGAGGAGCCGATGGAGGTCCGGCTGGAGGTGCCGGGCGACGACGGTATCCGCGAACATCCGATATCGGTGACGATGAGGACACCGGGGGACGACTTCGAACTCGCGGCCGGCTTTCTCTTTACCGAAGGCGTCGTCATCGACCCGGCGGCGGTGGCAGATGTCCGCTACTGCCGAAACGTGGACCCGCAGGAGTACAACGTCGTGACGGCTTCCGTCCGGGACCCCGGCGCCTTCGACGCCACCAGCCTGACGCGCAACTTCTACGTCACGTCGTCGTGCGGCGTGTGCGGGAAGGCATCGCTCGAGGCCGTCGAGATCATGGGATGCCGGCCGATTGCCGAGGGCACGTTCACGATCCCGGAAGACGATATCCGCGCGCTCCCGGACAGGCTGCGAACGCTGCAGAGGACCTTCGAGCGCACGGGCGGCCTGCACGCGGCCGGGCTCTTCGACGGCGGCGGCCGGATCACGGTGGTGCGCGAGGACGTCGGCCGCCACAACGCCGTGGACAAGGTGATCGGAACGCTCGTGTTGTCGCGCGCGCTCCCCGGCTCGGGGTCGGGCCTGATCGTGTCGGGCCGTTCGTCGTTCGAGATCCTTCAGAAGGCTGCCATGGCGGGCTTCCCCGTGGTGGTTGCCGTGGGGGCGCCGTCGAGCCTCGCTGTCACGTTCGCCCGGCGCTTCAACATGACGCTCGTGGGATTCGCGAACCGGGACGGCTACAACGTCTACTCCGGCGGCGACCGGATCGTGCGGGGCGACGGAGAGGGGGGGTGAGCGCGCGCACCGGTGGCCATGAACGGCCGCTGCTCGGCGTCGTTCTGGCCGGTGGCGAGAGCCGCCGCTTCGGATCGCCCAAGGCGCTGGCCACGTTGCATGCGAAGCCTCTGTGGCAAGTGGCGGTGGGGCGGTTGGGTGCGGTGTGCGACCGCGTGGAGGTGTCGGCCAACGACCCCGTGGTGGCCGGCGCGGTGCGGTCGACGGCGGCGGTGTTTGCGGACAGCGAGCCGAACGCGGGTCCTCTCGGGGGCCTCCACGCAGCCCGGAGGCGCGCGGTTGAAGTGGGCGCCGGGGGGATCATGGTGTTGGCGGTCGACACGCCATGGGTGCCGCGGGAAGCGCTCGTCCGCCTCGTCGAGCAATGGCGCTCGCACGGCAGGGCGTGCGTGGCGGCGACCGGGTCGCCCTGGGGCTTCGAACCGTTGACCGCGGTCTATCCCGTCGCTTCGCTGGATAGTCTGGAAGACGCGCTACGGGGCGGCCATCGCCAGGCCGGGGCGTTCGCGGAGTCGCTGAACCCGGTGGTGGTGGACACGGGCGTGGCTTCCGCCCGCTTCCGCAGCGTCAACCGGCCGGAGGATCTGCCGCCTCCCGCATTCTCGATCGTCGGCAACAAGAACTCGGGCAAGACGACGCTGACGGTCGCGGTGATCGCCGAGCTGGCGCGCCGCGGACGCAGGGTGATGTCCGTCAAGCACGGTCACCACTTCCGCCTGGACACGCCCGGCACGGATTCGTGGCGCCACCGCCACGAGGGCGGCGCGGAGCGCGTGCTGCTGGCCGGCCCGGATGAATTCGCCGTGATGGGGGGCTGGGAGACCGGCTCCGAACCACCTCTCGACCTCCTGCTGTCCCGTCACCTGGTGGATGCCGAGATCGTGGTCGTCGAAGGATACCGCCACGAGGAGCTGCCCAGGGTGGAGATCTTCCGCTCGACGGCGCAGCCCGAGCCGGCTTTGGGTCCGGAAGCGGTCCGCGAATGGGGCATCCTTGCCGTGGTCACCGATCGCGGCGACCTGGGTTGGTCGGCGTCGGTGCTGGATCCGGACGCGGCCGACACGGCTGTGCGCGTCGCCGACGCAGCGGAAGAGGCGCTGCTTTGACCGCGCCGTCGCCCGGCCGCCTCGCTTCCCTCGACGCCTTCCGGGGCCTCGCCGTCGCGGGAATGATCCTGGTCAACAACCCGGGGAGCTGGTCGCACGTCTACGGCCCCCTCAGGCACGCTCCCTGGCACGGCGCCACGCCGACCGACCTCGTCTTCCCCTTTTTCCTCTTCGCCGTCGGCGTGTCGCTGTCCTTCTCCTTCTCGGCGCGGACCGCCAGGGGAGCCACGCGCCGCGACCTCTGGACCCACGTCGTACAGCGCGCCCTCATCATCTACGGCCTCGGCCTCTTCATGGCGGCCTTCCCCGGCTTCGACCTCTCGACCGTGCGGCTCGTAGGGGTCCTCGCGCGCATCGCCCTGGTCTACCTGGTCGCGGGCACACTGGTACTGTGCCTGACCCGGCGGGCCGTGTGCGCCGTCATGCTGGCGCTGCTGTTCGGCTACTGGGCGCTCATGTCGTGGGTGCCCGTCCCCGGCTTCGGACCGGGGGACCTGTCGGCCGAAGGCAACCTCGCCGCCCACCTCGACCGCATGCTGCTCGGTGTGCACATGTGGAGCGGCGGCGGAGGCGTGTACGATCCCGAGGGGCTGCTCAGCACGCTCCCGGCGGTGTCGACGACGCTTTCGGGGCTGTTCACGGGGGACTACCTGCGCACCAGGCGGGCCCTCGGGGACGACGGCCTCGGACCCGTGCGACGCCTTGCTGTGGTGGGCGTCGCGCTCGTGCTGGCCGGATACGCGTGGGACGTCCTGTTCCCGATCAACAAGCCGCTGTGGACCAGCTCGTACGTGGTGTTCACGACCGGTTGGGCCCTCGTGGCGCTCGCCTCCCTGTACTGGCTGATCGACGTGCGGGGCCGCCGCGCCTGGGCCAAGCCGTTCCTGGTGTACGGGATGAACGCGATCACCGTCTTCGTCGCGTCGGGGCTCGTGGCCAGGGCGCTGGCGCTGTGGAGGGTGCCGGCGGGGCCGGACGGCGCCACCACTTCGCTCTACAACCGGATCTACGAGGTCGGCTTCGCTTCCTGGGCCGGCCCGCTCAACGGATCCCTGGCCTTCGCGCTGGCGACGGTGCTCCTGTGGCTCGCAGTCCTCTGGGCGATGTACGCGCGGAGGATCTTCATCAAGGTCTGAGCAGCCCGTATCGCGTCCGCCGGCCCCGCGCCCTGCCTCCCGCGCGGCGCCGCGGCGCCAGTTACGGCTGCCCCTGACCCGGTTCCGTGCCGGAGGGAAGCGCCGCCTCGCTGTCCGCGGAGCGCAGCTGCGCGTCGAACTCGGATGCCTCCACAAGACGCGCAAGCGATCCCTGCAACTCGTCCAACTGCGCTTCCAGAAGGCCGAGCCGCCGTTCGACGATCTTGATGGACTCCTGGGTCCCCTGTCCCTCGAAGTAGCGTCCGAGCGCCTCGACGATGGGCTTGAGCGCGTACCTGGCCGTGAGCCCGATGACCGGGACCAGCACCACCGAGACTCCCATGATGACCGCGACGAGTGCTACGAAGTCGATGGGAAGTACCTGCATGGCCTTTCCTTTCGGTAGGCAAAACTTTCACTGTGCTCCAAGCGTAGGTCCCGCCATGAGCGTCCCGGTCGTGGTGGCCGGGCCGCGTGCGGTACCCGAACAAGGATACTGGGAATGAATACGTGGAAAGTCACACCCGGGTTCAGCCGGGCAAGGTATGCCGTGCCGGCGATTCTGCTTGTCGCAGGGTTCGCTCCGGCCCCGGGATCGCTCGCCCAGGAGAGCTACCGGGTGGACGGTGGCAGCGTTGCGATCTACAATCTCGCGGGCGAAGTCGAAGTCGTCCGGGGGCGGGGGAGCCAGGTGGAAGTCGACATCCGTCGCGGGGGCGCGGACCGGGCGCGTCTCCGGGTGGAGGTCGGTCGGGTTGGTGACGCCGAGGCCCTTCGCGTTATCTATCCGGAGGACCGCGTCGTCTACGAGCGGATGGGACGCTCCAGCACAACCATCCGCGTGCGGGACGACGGGACCTTCTTCCGCAACCGGTCGTTGGGCGGCCTTTGGGACGGGGACGAAGTGCGGGTTTCGGGGCGCGGCCGGGGGTTGGAGGCGCACGCGGACATGATTGTGCGCGTACCCGCCGGCGTCAGTGTGGCGGTCTTCCTCGCTGCGGGGTCGGGACGCGCCGACGGACTGGCATCGGACCTGGTCTTCCGCACCGCTTCCGGTGCGGTCGAGGTCGCCGGCATCGTGGGCGACGTCGACGTCGACACGGGATCCGGTTCGGTGGCGATCGCCGATGTGGAGGGGGACGTCACGGCGGACACGGGCTCCGGTTCGATCGGCCTGGAGGACATCCGCGGAGACCTGCTGTCGGCGGACACGGGTTCGGGCAGCGTGAGCGGGCGGAATGTCTCGGTTGCCGAGCTCCATGTGGACACGGGTTCCGGAGGCATCCGGATCGAGGAACTGAGCGCCGCGGACGTCGAGTGCGACACCGGCAGCGGGTCCGTACACCTCGGCATGCTCTCGGATGTCGACCGGCTGGTTGTGGATACGGGTTCCGGCGGCGTTTCGCTGGAAGTGCCGCGCGATTTCGGGGCCGAGCTGGAGCTGGATACCGGGAGTGGCGGCATCAGCGTCGATGTTCCCGACCGGATGGTGGAGACCTCCAGGCGGCACCATTTCCGGGGCTCCGTGGGTGACGGCGAGGGCACGGTCGTAATCGACACGGGTTCCGGCGGCGTGACCATCCGCCGCGGCTGACTCCCGGGCGCGGTCCTCGGCCGTCCCTCCGGTACCCGAGCCCGCTTGACCGACGCCGATGGTGATCACGGGACCCTTTTGCGCCGTTGCGATGTAAAACTCATGTTGACCTTGACCGAAATGGATTCGTACATTACTCAGTCTTCCAAACTGAAACTGCGACGCCCTGGCGACGGCGTGGCGGTGGCCGTATTGTGTGCGGCTGCCCGACCCGCGTGGTTGGCGGTGCGTCGCGGTGTACGGAGAGTCCCGGAGACCTACCATCGAGAAGAGAGGAAACATGAGGAGTTGGCTACGGATCGGGATTGTCGCGACGGGCGCGCTCGTCCTGCTCTTCGGGCCCTTGCTGTCGGCGCCGGCGAGTGCCCAGGTGTCCGAGCGTTTCAGGGTGATGGTAACCAACCTGATGCCGCTCAACGACGCCAATGACGACTTCGGCAAGGACCTGGCCAAGGAGTTGCGCGACCTGATCAACCAGTTCGGCACCCATCAGCCGATCGACGAGAGGGAGATCAGGGACGCGGCCGACAGGTTCGACCTCGACATGGAGGACCTGGACTGCGTCGTGTCCATGCAGCTTGCCGGCCAGATCAACGCGAACGTGGTGTTCTGCGGCACCTACACGGAGGACAAGGACGCCGACACCTTCTCGCTCCAGGGGATCCAGTTCGCCGCCCCCGGCGGTCCTGCCTTCACGATCGCGGACAAGACCTGGCACAAGGACGACCACGAAGTCGCGGCCCAGGAGATCGCCAGCGAATTCGAGACCTACGTCGACCAGCTCCGCACGGCCCAGTTCTGCGGTGACTACTACCAGTCCAAGGACTGGGAGGGCGCCGAAAGGACCTGCACCGCCGCGCTCGAGATGAGTCCGGGCAACTCGCAGGTCAGGTTCGTCTACGCCAACGTCCTCTTCCAGACCGAACGGCTCGAGGAGGCCTACCAGGAGACGCTCCGGGTCATCGAGGCGGACCCGTTGCACGAGGGCGCGCTGCAGCTTGCCGGGTACGTGGCGGCCAATCTGGACCGCAACGACGAAGCCAGGGAGCACTACTCGGCCTACCTCGCACTGAATCCGGGCGACGCGATCATACGGATGCAAATCGCCTACGACCTGGCCCAGGCGGGCGACGTCGAGGGCGCCATGCTCCTGACGGAAGAGGGGCTCGAGATCGAGTCGGACAACGTGGAGCTGCTGCTTCGGCATGCCGCCTTCGCGACGCGTGCCGCCCAGGACATCACCGCCGGTGCCGAGCCGGGGGCCTCGCTTTCCCTCGAGGCGGCCGAGTTCTATCGCAAGGGGATGGGTTCGTACGAGGTCGTGTACGAGGTCCAGGGCGACGAGATGGAGGTGGGGCACATACTCAACATGATCGCCGGCTTCACGGAGCTGGAGCAGGTACAGGACGCGATCGACATGGCCGCGCGCGCCCTCGAGACCCACGGAGACGACGCGTCCCTCTGGTCCCGCTACGCCGACGTGCTCAAGAGGGCCGAGCGCGTCGAGGAGGCGATCGCTGCGCTGAACGAGGTGGAGACCCGGGATCCGGGCTTCGCCAACGTCAAGGCGCGGCAGGGCTCCTGGATGCTGGAAACCGGTCAGGAGGACGAGGCGTTGCGCTTCCTGCAGGAGGCGGTTGAGAAGGGCGAGCAGACCGCGGACGCCATGGCCGTCCTGCTCCTCGCCAATGCGCACTCGAAAGGCGTCGTCCCGAAGGATTGGGGACACGCACTGCGCGTCATCGGCCATGCGAAGTCCTTCGAGAACGAGGTCAGCGAGGGCACGAGGGGGCAGCTGGACTTCTGGCACGGCTTCTCGCTCTTCAACCAGGCGCTGGAGCAGGAGAGGCCGCAAACCCTGGAGACCGCGCAGTTGACGCTGCCCAAATTCCAGCAGGCGGCGCGCTTCTTCGTGCTTCCGAGGGTTGCAGCCTACGCCGAAGCCAACGCGATCGGGTTGCAGCAGTTCCGGGACGCCACCCAGCAGTACATCGAGATCCAGGAAGCGATCATTCAGAGGGGGCGCTGACCTCGTCGCCGTAGGCGAACGACCGGGGCGCCGCGGGCTGTTTCGGCCCGCGGCGCCTTTTTTTTGCCCCAAACCAGGGTTCAGGAGTCCCAGGGTGGGATTTGGTGTTGCGAAGTGGGGGTAGGGTGTATTACTGTGGGATGGTGTGGGATGTTGTGGGATAACGGGGGATATGAGACCAGGATAGTGAAAACATGCCTGGATTTCTTGGCCGACACGAATACCAGATCGACGCAAAGGGGCGGGTCAGCCTGCCCTCGGCGTTTCGTCGTGCCGTGTCGGCATACCCGATGGTGCTGCTGCAGTGGCAGGACACGCATCTCGACCTGTTTCCGCAGGAGACCTGGGCGGAGATCCGCAAGAACCTGCTGACCCACAAGAGGGCAAGGGGGGACAAGGGCGCCTACGTGCGGCGGTTCACGGGCCGCGCGGTGGAGGTGGAGCCGGACAAGCATGGCCGCATCCGCATTCCGCCCCTGCTGCGGCAGGGGGTGGGGCTTGAGGATTCGGTTGCGTTTGTGGGCGCTCTGGACCGGATCGAGCTGTGGCCTCCGAAGCGATTCGAAGAGCACCTGCGCGAGGTGGACGAAGACGATGACGAATTCGCGGCCCAGATCTTCGGGTGATCCTCGTGCACGCGTCCCGAAGTATCACCGCGCGGTTCTTGTGGAGGAGGCCATGAGCTACCTGGCCGGCGACGGAGGACTGTACCTGGACGGCACCGTCGGGGGTGGCGGGCACTCGGCGGCGCTGCTGGAGCGGTGCCGGGAATCCCGGGTGCTTGCCGTCGACCGCGACCCCGAGGCCTTGGACGCCGCTCGCTCACGCCTTCGTCGCTTCGCGGCACGGGTCACGTTCAGCCGGATGTCGTTCCGCGACGCCGGCAACGATCGCCGCGTGCGCGCCGAGGGACTGGCCGGCGCGCTTCTGGATCTGGGCGTGAGCTCCCATCAGCTCGACACGGACGAGCGCGGATTTTCCTTCCGGCGCGGCGCGGTCCTGGACATGCGCATGGATCAGGGCTCGTCGCCGACCGCGGCCGCGTTCCTGGCGTCGGCTTCCCGCGACGAACTCGTGCGGACGCTGCGGGCGGGTCAGGCGCCGAGGCCGGCGGCGCTGGCCGCGCGCATCGTCGCACGCCGCGCGGACAGGTCCTTTCGGACCAGTGACGATCTCGTCGCGGTTCTGGAGTCGGTGCTCGGGCGACGCGCGACACACGCCGAGAAGGCGCGCCTCTTCCAGGCGCTGCGCATTCGGGTGAACGAGGAGATCGAGGCCCTGAAAGCGGCGCTTCCCGCGATCCGGGACGCGCTGCTGCCGGGTGCCGCCTTCGTGGTCATCTCGTATCACTCGCTGGAAGACGGCGTGGTCAAGCGGGCTTTCCGCGAATGGAGCGATCCCTCCCACGGACTCCCCCGGCGTCTCCCCGTGCGCGCGGCCGAGCTGTCGAGCCGCGGCACCGTCCTGACGCGAAAGCCGGTAACCCCGGGCACCGCGGAGATCGAGAGCAATCCCCGTGCGCGCGCGGCACGGCTGAGAGCCTGGAGGCGGGCCGCGTGAGGCGCCGCCGGAAGCGGGGACGGTGGAGCGCGATCACCGCGCTCGCCGTGGTGACCGCTTCCCTGGCTACCCTGGGATGGCGCCAGTCGACGACGCGGGAGACCCTCGCGTCGCTGGACCGTTTGGACAGGGAACTGGTCGTACTGGCGGACCGGCAGGAGGAGTTGGCGCGCGAACTGTTCGGCATCGAGCGTCGCCCCTGGGTTGTCGCGCAGGCTGCCGAACGGCTTGGGCTCCGACCCGCGACCGAACGGGAAACCGTCATCGCGTCGGGGAGCACGCCATGACTCTGAAGCGACGCGACCCCTACCGGAAGGTCGAGATCCGCCGCCGTTGCATGCTGCTCTTCTGGGTGGCCGTCGCGGCGGTTCTGTTAGGGCGCGCGGCCGAGGTGCAGGTCGTGGAAAGGTTCGCCTGGAGGGAAGACGCCGCCGGACAGCAGCGTATGAGCCGGGTCGTTCCCGCCCCCAGAGGCCGCATTCTCGACCGCAACGGCTCGGAGCTGGCGGTGAGCCATTGGCGGGCGGCTGTGGGGATCGCGCCGGGTGAGATCCGGGACGTGGAGGCGGTCGTGACCGCGCTCGAGGAGAACCTGGGGCTGCGTCCAGACGTCGCGCGCGATGTGTCCGTTGATACACGATCGTGGCGGGTTGTACGGGGCCGGTACTCCATGACGCAGGTAGAACACCTGCGGGGACTGCGCGGCGTGCACGTTCAGGGCGAAATGCGGCGGCTGTATCCCCGCGAGAACCTGGCCCGGGGCTTGCTGGGAGTGGTCCAGGACGGCGTGGGGACGGGCGGGATCGAACAAACGATGGATTCGGTGCTGGCGGGAAGAGCCGGGCGGGAGATCGTGGAGCGCGACAATCAGGGGCGGCAGATACCGGGACAGGTCATCACCGTGCAGGAGCCCGTGGCAGGCCGGGACGTGGTGCTGACGATCGACGAAGACCTGCAGGCGCTGGCCGAGGAACTCCTCGCCATGTCCGTCGATTCCACCGGAGCCCGGGGCGGGGATCTCGTCATCACCGATCCCCGGACGGGTGAGATTCTTGCCATTGCGTCGTTGACCGAGGGCTCGAACAACTCGCTGTCGGCGATCAACGCCCCCTACGAGCCGGGCTCCACGATCAAGCCGTTCACGGCTGCCGCCCTCCTGCGGCACGAAGTCGCCGCCCTGGCGGACTCGGTGGACACCGGCACGGGGAGCTGGGACGTCGGTACTCGCCGGATCAACGACATCCAGGGCGGCGGCTGGCTGACCCTGTACCAGGTCGTCCAGCGCTCGTCGAACATCGGCATCGCCAAGTTCGCGGAGAGGCTCACGGAAGGGCAGCAATACACGAACCTGCGCGACTTCGGGTTCGGCACCCGGACCGGCGTCATGCTTCCGGGAGAAGCGGCGGGCATCCTCAGAAGGCCGGAGCAGTGGTCGGCGCTGTCGGGCCAGTCCCTCGCATTCGGGTACGAACTCTCGGTGACGTCGCTGCAGATGGCGATGGCATTCGGGGCCCTGGCGAACGATGGCCGGCTGATGGAGCCGCGTCTGATCAGGGAAGTGCGGGAACGCGACGGGGGATCGGTGCGCTTCGACGGGGCCCGAACCGTGCGGCGCGCCGTCCCGCCTGGGGTTACCGAAGCCTTGAAGCCGGTGCTGGTCGACGTCGTGGAGCAGGGAACGGGCACGCGCGCGCGGATGGCTTCGTTTCTGATCGCCGGCAAGAGTGGGACGGCCCGCGCGATGGGGCACGACGGACGCTACGAAGGCAATGCCTACTTCGCTTCCTTTGGAGCGTTCTTTCCCGCGGACGATCCGCAGCTCCTGCTCTTCGCGAAGCTGGACCGCCCGTCGGGAGAGTACTACGGAGGCGCCGTCGCGGCCCCGCTGACCCGGGCGATGCTGGAGGGCCTGTTGCCGACGCGGCGCATTCCCGTGGACCGGGACGCGCTGGCTCTGGCGCGGCGTCCAGTCCAGGCCGAGCCGGCGAGAGGGGAGCCACTGGTACGTTTCGCGGCCGCCACTTCGACGCTGGAGCCACTGGCTGCGGGGCCGTTCGCCGATCCCCCGGATCCGCGCCGCGGAAGCATGGCGCTTCCGGACCTGAATGGGGTTCCGATCCGCGTTGCGCTACGGCGGTTGCACAGGATGGGCCTGAGAGTGTGGCTCGATGGCGGTGGATCGGTGCTCATGACCGTTCCCGCCGCCGGCACCGGCGTCGCGCCTGGAGATACCGTGCGCGTGTTGGGGCGGGAGGGGTGACCGTGGCAATCGAACACGTGCTGGAGGCGATCGAGGATGCCGGAGTGATCGTCCGGCAGATGGCGCCGCCGCGCGGCGAACTGAGGCGCGTGGAGGTCTCGGGGGTACAGCAGGACTCGCGCGCCGTGCGGCCGGGCGACCTCTTCGTCGCCTGGGCGGGCGCGTCCCATGACGCCCACGAATACCTGCGCGGTGCCGTGGCGGCGGGGGCGGCGGCGGCAATTGTGGAGCGGCCGGTCCCCGGCGTGCCGATCCCGCAGATCCAGGTAGACAACGCGCGCCTGGCGGCTGCCGTGGCCTCCGGCTTCGTGGCCGGGACGCCCTGGCAAAAGCTGCGCACGGTGGGCGTAACCGGTACGAACGGCAAGACGACCACGACACTGTTGCTGCGTGGCCTGTTGGGGAGGGAGGCGCGGTGCGCGGCGATCGGCACGCTGGGCGTGGTCGGCCCCGAGGGGCGCATCGAGGACGGCACGGTGGGGCTCACGACGCCCGGACCCGTCCGGCTGGCGGAGTGGCTTGCCGCGCTCGCTCGTGCCGGCGTTGCCGGCGTCGTCGTCGAGAGCTCCTCCCACGCGCTCGACCAGTTCCGCCTCGATGGCGTGCGCTTCGATGTCACCGCCTTCACCAACCTGACCCGGGATCACCTGGACTACCACGGCAGCCGTGACCGCTACCTGGCCGCGAAGGCACGCCTGCTGCACCTGGGGAAGCCGGGTGCCACCGCCGTGATCAACGCCGACGACGAGGCGTGGCGGGCGTTGCGCCCCGGGGGTCCGGTCGTGACCTACGGCATTCGCGCATCCGCGGACCTTCGTGCGGCCGGATTCCGTCTCTCGTCCCGCGGCTCCAGCTTCGAACTTGTCTGGCAGGGCAGCCGGTATCCGGTCGAACTGCCGCTCCCGGGCGGCTTCAACATCTCCAACGCGCTGTGCGCCGCCGCGTGCGCCCTGGCCCTGGGCCACGAACCGGACGGCGTGGCCGCGGGACTGGGCGAAGCTTCGCCCGTGCCCGGTCGCCTGGAGCGCATCGTGCGAGAGCCGTTCGATGTATTCGTCGACTTTGCGCACACGCCGGACGCGCTGGACCAGGTGCTGAAGGCGCTCCGGCCGCTGGTCCCCGGGCGCCTCATAGTCGTGTTCGGCGCCGGCGGGGACCGGGATCCGACCAAGCGTCCCGAGATGGGGGCGGCGGCTTCGCGCCACGCGGACCTGGTCGTCGTGACCTCGGACAACCCGCGCACCGAGGATCCGGCGGAGATCGCCGCGCAGGTGTCGCGCGGCGTCTCGGCGGTCGACGCCGCGGAGATCGTGGACCGGCGCGAGGCCATCGGCTGGGCGCTCGACCAGGCCGGGCCGGGCGACGCCGTGCTCCTCGCAGGCAAGGGCCACGAGGCGTACCAGATCGCGGGCACCGAGGCACGGCCGTTCGACGAGCGCCAGATCGTCCTCGACCACCTGGACGGCGGCGCATGACGGGCGCGGCCTTCGGCTGGAGCGACGCCTCCGTGCGGCGGGCGCTGGGTCTCCCCGGCGGAGATCCGCAGTGCCGTTACCGGGGCGTCTCCACCGACACGCGCACGCTGCAGCGCGGCGACGTGTTCGTCGCGCTCGAAGGCCCGCGTTTCGACGGACATGAGTTCGCGGCCGAGGCCGTCGCGGCGGGGTGCGGGGCCATCGTCGCCAGCCGTGACCCCGGCGACCTGCCCGTGTCCGTCTACCGGGTTGCGGACACGCTTACCGCGCTAGGGGACCTGGCCCTGCACCGGCGCAGCCACGCGCGCATCCCTGTCGTCGGGATCACGGGATCGTCGGGCAAGACGACGGTCAAGGACCTCACGCTGGGCGCGCTCTCGTCGACGCCGCGTCCGCACGGGACGTCCGCCAACGACAACAACCGCGTGGGCACGCCCCTGACCATCCTGTCGATGCCTGACCGCGCGACCTCGCTGGTCCTGGAAATGGGCACAAACGAGCCCGGGGAGATCGCCGAACTGGCGCGGGTGGCGCGTCCCACGGTCGGGGTGGTCACGACCGTCTCCGAGACACACGTCGAGCGGCTCGGTGACTTTTCCGGGGTGCTCACGGAAAAGCTCGACCTGCTCCGCGCGGTCGACACGGCAGGGACCCTGCTGGTGGGCGACGAGCCGCCGGAGCTGGCGCGCGAGGCCCGCAGGATCCGCCCCGACGTCGCAGTGAGCGGCTGGTCGGACCGGGCGGATGACGATCTGCGCCCCTTCGACGCGCGCCTGCGGGCCGACGGCACGTACTCGTTCACCTGGATGGGGGAGCCCGTTTCCATGCGGATCCCCGGTGCGCACAACGTCTACAACGCGCTGCTGGCGCTCGCCGTGGCGCGCTCGCTGAATGTGGCACCGACCCACGCCGTCGCCGGTGTCTCGGCCGTCGCGCCCCGCGCCATGCGCGGCGAGGTGCGGACCGTGGGCGGCCTCACGCTTCTGGTCGACTGCTACAACGCCAACGCGGCGGGAGTCGAGGCGGCGGTCACCACGCTGGCGGGCATGGACACGCGGGGACGCCGGGTGGCGGTGCTGGGCAGCATGCTCGAACTGGGAGCCCGTTCCGACGCGATTCACCGCGAGACTCTGGACAGGGTCCTGGGCTCGCAGATTGACCGGTGCGTGCTGACCGGAGCCTTCGCCCGGGCCGCCAGCGACGTCCCGGACGACCGCATCGTCGCCGTCGCGCGCGTGGACGATCTCGCCGAGCGCCTGCCCCGGCTGGTCCGCCGGGGCGACACGGTGCTCCTCAAGGCGTCCCGCGGCGTGCGGCTGGAGCGCGTCATCCCGGGCCTCGAGTCCGGCTTCGGGGGAGCGCGCGCCTGATGCTGTACCACCTGCTGCCCCGGCTGGAAGACGTGCACATCGTCTTCAACCTCTTCAACTACCTCACCGTCCGGTCCGCCGGCGCCATGGCCACCTCGCTGATCCTGATCCTGATCCTGGGCCGGCGCTTCATCGCATTCATGCACGCGCGCGGGATTGTCAACGTACCGCGCAACGGACTCGACCGCGGGCAGGGCCCGAAGGTGAACATGGGCGGGGTGCTGATCGTTGCGGTCGTTGCCGTCTCCACGCTGCTCTGGGCCGAACTGACCAACCCGTACACGATCATTGCGCTCGTGGTGATGCTGTGGATGGGATCGATCGGCTTCCTGGACGACTACCTCAAGGTCGTCCGCAAGACGCCGCGCGGGCTGGTCGAGCGCTACAAGTGGGCGGGTTCGCTGGGGCTGGGCCTGGCACTTGGCGCGTTCCTCATCTCGTGGGGTCCCATCGCAC
>VYAQ01000110.1 GCA_009844885.1 Gemmatimonadota bacterium | reverse complement strand
ATCCTGGGGGGACTCGACTCGATCCGGGGGGCGGTGATCGGGGGGGCGATCATTGGTCTGCTGGAGGTGTACACCGGCGGGTACGTCGGGCGTGGACTCAGTCTCGTGGTGCCCTACGTGGTGCTCGTCCTGGTACTGATGGTTCGTCCCTACGGGCTGTTTGGGAAGGAGATCATCGAACGGGTATGAGCGAGTCATGAGCCTCGAGTGCGGCGTCTTTCACACCCGCTACGAGTCGGACATGGGGCTGCGGCCTCGGCCCCTGCAGCGGATCAGGCTGGGGTTCTTCGCGGCCTTCGTGCTCGTGTTTCCGTTCGTGGCCGGTCCGTACTGGCTCGATCTGGCCAACCAGATCGCGATCGCGACGGTCGGGGCGATCGGACTGAACATTCTGGTGGGCTACACGGGGCAGATTTCGCTGGGGCAGGGCGCGTTCATGGCCATCGGGGCCTACACGGCCGGCCTTCTGACCCTCAACATCGGTCTGCCATGGGGCGTGAGCATCGCTCTGGCGTGCGTCCTGACGTCACTGGCGGGCACTTTCTTCGGGCTGCCCTCGCTGCGGCTGAAGGGCCTGTACCTCGCGATCGCGACGCTCGCCGCCCAGGAGATCGTGGAGTGGGGCATGACGCACTGGACCGCGTTGACCGGGGGCACCGAGGCGATCGTGCTGCCCGCGCCGAGCCTTTTCGGCGTGCGCCTGAACACCACCTTCGCCTTCTACTGGTTCGGGGTGCTGATGGCGGCGTGCACGGCGCTCTTCGCGGCCAACCTCTTCCGCACGCGCATGGGACGCGCGTTCGTTGCGGTGCGCGACCAGGACATCGCGGCCAGCGTGATCGGCGTCAACCTCTTTCGGACCAAGCTGCTGGCGTTCGCCACGTCGTCGTTTTTCGTGGGGCTGGCAGGGGCGATGGTCGCGTACTACCGCACCATCATCACCTGGGAGCGCTTCACGCTGGAGACGAGCATCGTCTATCTGGCCATGATCATCGTAGGGGGCCTGGGTTCGATCCGCGGGTCGTTCTTCGGCGCCGCGCTGATCACGCTGCTGCCGGCGCTGATCACCAACGCGGGACGCGCGCTTCAGGACACGGCGCCGGTGGTCGCCAACCTGCTGCCGTACGCGCAGCAGGCGGTTTTCGGCATCGTGATCATCCTCTTCCTCGTATTCGAGCCCAAGGGACTGTCCAAGTTGTGGGGGAACGTGAAGGACTACTTTCACGTATGGCCGTTCGCATACCGGCGGGGTTGAGGGGGCTCCAGCTTTCGGATTCGGGTGGCCAGCCCCTATCTTCAAGGGTCCTTGACTTCTCGCCTTGCCAATACAGGTGCGTAATGGCCAATCGAACGATCGCGGCGGCGCTGGTTGCCATGCTCGTCACGCCCGCTCTCTCGGTCGCGCAGAGCCTCTCCGACGAGGAGCTGGCGCCTCTCGTGGACCGCGTGGAAGCGGGTGTTCTGGAGCGCGCAAAGCTGGCCCAGGTGATGGTCGACAAGATCTTCTCCTTTTCCGAACTCGGGCAGCAGGAGATCGAGACCTCGGCGTACATCACGGGCATCCTGGAGGAGAACGGTTTCACCATCGAGCGTGAGCCCGCGGGCATCCCGACGGGCTGGTTTGCGCGTTGGGGCAACGGCAGGCCGGTCATCTCCTTCGGGTCGGACATCGACGGAATCCCGAAGGCCAACCAGAAGCCCGGCGTGGCCTATCACGATCCCCTGATTCCGGGTGCGCCCGGTCATGGCGAGGGGCACAACTCGGGGCAGGCCGTGAACGTGGTGGCGGCGATCGCGCTGAAGGAAGTCATGGAGGCCGAAGGGATCCAGGGCACGCTGGTGCTCTGGCCGGGCGTCGCCGAGGAGCAGCTGGCGTCGAAGGCGTGGTACGTGCGCGACGGCTACATGGAGGACGTCGACATCACGATCTTCACCCATGTCAGCAGCAACCTGTCGGTGAACTGGGGCCAGGGTGGCGGGACCGGGCTCGTCTCCGTGGAGTTCACCTTCGCAGGCGAGGCGGCGCATGGTGCGGGCGCTCCCTGGCGGGGCCGTAGCGCTCTGGACGCGGTCGAGCTGATGAACGTGGCCTGGAACTTCCGGCGCGAGCATCTGCGGCCCGACCAGCGCTCGCACTACGTGATCAGCGATGGCGGTGATCAGCCAAACGTCGTGCCGCCGAGCGCTTCGGTATGGTATTTCATCCGCGAGATGGACTACGAGGACATCAAGCGCAACTTCGATACCGCCGTGCGCATCGCCGAGGGCGCGGCCATGATGACCGATACGGAGATGTCGTACCGGATCATTGGAGCCGCCTGGCCGAGGCACTTCAACAAGGTCGTGGCCGAGACCATGTATGAGCACATCCAGGATGTCGGGCTCCCGGAGTGGACCGACGACGACCACGACTTTGCGAGCGCGGTGCAGCAATCGGTGGGTAGCGTGCCGTCGGGGATGCCGACCGCGCTGTCGCAACTCGGCACGCCCGGACCGCGCCGGAGCGGCGGATCGGACGATATCGGCGACATCTCGTGGAACGTGCCCACGGTGACGCTGCGCTTCCCGTCGAATGTGCCAGGGCTGCCGGGCCACCACTGGTCGAGCGCCATGGCGATGGCCACGCCCATCGCGCACAAGGGAGCGGTTGCCGGCGCCCGGGTGATGGCTCGCACCGCGCTTCAACTCTTCGCGCAACCGGAATTGGTGGATCAGGCGTGGACCTATTTCCGGGAAGACCAGAGCGCGGGTGTCGAGTATATTCCCTTTATCGGGCCCGACGATCCGCCACCCATCGATCTCAACAGAGAGATCATGGATGCGTTCCGTCCACTACTGGAGCAGTACTACTACGACGAGACCCGTTTCGAAACGTACCTGGAACAGTTGGGGATCAAGTATCCCACGCTCTCGCGACCGATTTCCCAGGATGACTACGGATCGCGCTGAGGATTCTGACAATCGGAGGTTTCTGATGAAAGCAGCCAGCCACAGACGCTTCTCAGCGGCAGCCAGCGTGTTGCTGGCAGCCACCCTTTCCGGGGCCGGCAGCCACTCTGAGGGTGTCGTCGGATCCCCGGCTGATCCGCGATCCCCGGTTGACCCGTCTCCGTTCGTGTCGCCGGACGAACCCACCGAGGTCGGCTGGCGGCTCCTTGCCAAGCTCAATTACCGGACTGGCGAGAAGTCCGAGGAGCTGGCCGCCCTCGAGGGGAAGCTCGTCAAGGTTCCGGGCTTCACTGTGCCGCTCGAGGACTTTGCGTCTTCCGCGACGGAATTCCTCCTTGTGCCTTACGTTGGCGCCTGCATCCACACGCCGCCGCCTCCGCCCAACCAGCTCGTCTACATCAAGATGGATGAAGGGAAGCGCGCGAAGATGGACGGCTGGAACCCGGTATGGGTCGAGGGCGTGCTCAGTATCGAGATGACGGAGAGCGTGTACGGGTACGTTGGCTTCACCATTACCGGCCAGCGGGTCTATCCGTACGAGTCCTAGCGCGGTGAGCCGCCGCTCGAAGACGGCGCGGGAGCTGTTGTCGGGCTGCCGCAAATGAGCCTCGCCATCGACATCCGTCGCCTGCGTTTCCGATACGACAGCGGCCCCTGGGTGCTCGACATTCCCGAACTGACCCTTGGACGAGGGACGCGCGCGTTTCTGTTCGGTCCCAGCGGGAGCGGCAAGACCACACTGCTCGGTGTGTTGGCGGGTGTACTGAAGCCTGATGAAGGCGAGATCAGAGTTCTCGACCGAGACCTCGCCTCCCTCTCGGGCGCGCAGCGGGATGCTTTTCGGGCGGAACACATCGGCTACGTCTTCCAGATGTTCAACCTCATCCCCTACCTCTCGGTGCTGGACAACATTGCGCTGCCGGTGCGAATGAACGCCGCACGGCGGGCCCGACTGGACGGCGCGGGCGTGAAGGAGACCGCCGCACTGCTTGCCGACCACCTTCACATCGGTGATCTGCTGAAAAAGCGGGTGACGGAGCTCTCGGTGGGTCAGCAGCAGCGGGTGGCGGCATGCCGGGCGTTGATCGGGGCACCCGAACTCATCGTGGCCGACGAACCGACTTCGTCCCTGGACTTCGACCGACGGGAGGCCTTTCTCGAGCTGTTGTTTGCCGAATGCGAGCGTGCCGGTGCCACGCTTATGTTCGTCAGCCACGACCGCACACTGGAGGGGATGTTTTCCCGAAAGATCTCGCTCCCCGACATCAACAGGGCAGCACTCTGATGTTCAGCCTCGACCTCGCCCTCAAGTCGCTGCGCAACCGCGCTTTCAGCACGTCGCTAACGGTCGGTTCCATTGCGCTCAGCGTCGCGCTTCTGATCGGTGTCGAGAACGTGCGCGTGGGCATGCGCGAGAGCTTCTCCAACACGATCAGCCAGACCGACCTGGTCGTGGGCGCCAAGGGAGGCACCATCCAGCTGCTGCTCTACTCGGTCTTTGGCATGGGATCTCCCACGAACAATCTGTCCTGGGACACCTACCGCGAATGGGCGGAGCACCCCGCGATCGATTGGACCATTCCGTACGGGCTCGGGGACAGCCATCGCGGATTCCGCGTCATCGGCACGAACGAGGACTTCTATCGGTATTATCGGTATCGCGGGGGGCAGGAGATCGCGCTGGCCGAAGGCCGCGCCGGCTCGAATGTCTTCGACGTCACGCTCGGCGCGGATGTGGCTGCCGAGCTGGGTTACGGGCTGGGCGACCAGGTCGCGGTCACGCACGGGATCGGCGAGGTGGGCTTTCTGAATCATGACGAGATGCCCTTTACGGTGGTGGGCATCCTCGACAAGACGTTCACGCCGGTCGACCGCGCAGTCTACGTCACCCTCGAGGGAATCGAGGCCATCCACTTCGGGTGGGAGGACGGTGCGCCGCCCATGCCCGGCGAAGAGCGCACGCGCGACGAGGTGCTCGCGATGGACGAGATCGAGATCACCCAGGTGACTTCGTTCTTCCTTGGTGCGACCAACCGGAGGGACGTGCTCCGGCTGCAGCGCGATATCAACGAATATGAAGCCGAGCCGATGATGGCGGTCATCCCCGGTGTGGCGCTCAACGAGATGTGGCGGGGGATCGGCTACGCCGAAACCGGGTTGCGGCTGGTGACGATCTTCGTCGTGCTGGTGGGGTTGCTCGGCATGCTGGTCTCGCTCTACACGTCTCTCAACGAACGCCGGCGCGAGATGGCAATCCTGCGCGCGGTCGGGGCAGGGCCGAAAAGGATCGTCACGCTCCTGGTGCTGGAATCGGTGTGCCTCGCTGCGGCGGGCGCGATCGGCGGGCTGGTGCTGGTGTACGTGCTGCTTTCGGCCGGTCAGCCCATCGTCGAGGCACAAGTGGGGCTCTTCATCCCGATCCGCCCGCCCGGCTCCATCGAGCTGCTCTTTCTGGGTGCGGTGGTGGTGGCCGGGTTCCTGATTGGCTTTGTACCCGCGCTCAAGGCCTACCGCACGGCCCTCCACGACGGGTTGGTGGTGCGGGCGTAGGGGTGGGGCCAGCGCGCACGGGCCGGAGGGGGGAGTATTGAACAGGAGCGACGCCATGAGCAGGTGCC
>VYAQ01000379.1 GCA_009844885.1 Gemmatimonadota bacterium | reverse complement strand
ACCCTGACGTTTGTGCGGCGCCTGGACTGGCTGGGCCGGGATCGCCGTCTCCGTCGGGCGCGCAACTCGTTGCGGAGACCGCGGCCACCGTCGCCACCGACTGCTTCAGGAACGACCTGCGTGTCTCCGGCATTGCGCCCGCCTCGTCGCCAGGGGTTGGAGTCCGCCCCGCGTGGTCAGGGGTCGCCATTGTAACCCGAGGCGGCTCGCTCAAGCCAGACGCCGCATGACCACCTCGACGCACTCTTCCGGCGAGAGCTTCTCCGTGTTCAGGTGCACATCCGGCCGCTCGGGACGTTCATACGGGCTGTCGATGCCCGTGAAGTTCCTGATCTCGCCCCGCTTCGCCTTGGCGTAGAGGCCCTTCGGGTCGCGGGCCGCACACGCTTCCACCGAGGCGTCCACGAAGATCTCCATGAAGTCGTCCGGCTCGAAGAGGCTGCGGGCGAAATCGCGTTCCGATTGAAAGGGACTGATGAAGGACACGATCACGATCAGGCCGGCGTCGACCATCAGGCGGGCCACCTCTGCCACCCGGCGAATGTTCTCCACGCGGTCGGCCTCGGTGAAGCCCAGGTCGCGGTTGAGGCCGTGGCGCACGTTGTCGCCGTCCAGCAGGTAGGTGTGGCGGCCCTCGGTGACGAGGTGCCTTTCGAGCAGGTTGGCGATTGTGGATTTCCCCGAGGCCGACAGGCCGGTCAGCCACAGGCACCGGGGGCGCTGCCGCTTGAGTTCGGCGCGCACTTCGCCGTCGACGTCGAAGTCGTGCCACTCGAGGTTCGCGGCCCGCATGAGCGCGAAGGTCAGCGTGCCGGCGCCCACGGTCGCGTTGGTCGCGCGGTCGATCAGCATGAAGCCGCCGAGTGCGGCGCACTCGTCGAACGGCGCAAAGGGTACGGGGCGGCTGGTCGCGAGATTGACGATTCCCAGGTCGTTGAGGTAGAGGTGGGGCGCGGCGAGCTGGCTGCTGTCGGACACGTCGATCCGGTGGCGGATGCGGGTGACGGTGGCCCCCACTTCGCGGGTGTGCAGCTTCAGCCGGTATTGACGGCCCACGGTCAACGGTTCGTCGCCCATCCATAGGATCCTGGCCTGGAACTGGTCCGCCACTTCGAGGGGGCGGTCCGCGGCCTCGATCACGTCGCCGCGGGTAACGTCGACCTCGGGCTGGAGGGTGAGCGTGAGGGAATCGCCCCGTTTGGCGCGTTCGCGGGTGCCCTGCCATGCCACGATCGATTCCACCGTGGCAGGGGTTCCCGCGGGCGAGATGCGGACCCGGTCGCCAGGCTTGACCGCGCCGGACACTACCCGGCCGCAATACCCGCGAAAATCCGCATTGGGCCGATTGACGTACTGCACCGGTATGCGGAAGGGCTGCCCGGCGGTCCGCGGCTCGACCTGCACCGTCTCCAGGTGTGCAAGCAGCGTGGGGCCGGCGTACCACTGAGTGCGTTCGGAAGGCCGAGTAAGGTTTTCGCCGGTGAGCGCGCATACGGGAATGGCAGCCACCTGGGCGATGCCGATCTCAGCGGCAAGCACGCGGTAGGCCGAAGCGATGCTCTCGAACGCGTCACGGTCCCACCGCACCAGGTCCATCTTGTTGACCGCCAGCACGATGTGGCGCACCCCGAACATCGCCGCAATCCGGGTGTGGCGGGCGGTTTGGGGCAGGACCCCCTTGCGGACATCCGCCAGAACCACGCCGAGCTGCGCGGTGGATGCACCCGTCGCCATGTTGCGCGTGTACTGCTCGTGGCCGGGCGCGTCCGCGACGATGAAGCGGCGCCGGGCCGTCTCGAATCCGCGGTAGGCGACATCGATGGTGATGCCCTGTTCGCGCTCGTCCTGCAGGCCGTCCATGAGGAGAGCCAGGTCGGTGGCGTCGCCCTGGGTGCCGTACCGGCGGGAATCCTCTGCAACCCCTTCCATCTGGTCCCTGAACACCTGGCCGCAGTCATGGAGGATCCGTCCGATGAGCGTGCTCTTTCCGTCGTCCACGCTGCCGCAGAGGACGAAACGCAGCGGCGGATCCATCAGAAGCAGCCCTCTCTCTTGTGGTACTTCGGTCCGACAGGAGCTACAAAACCGTACCGGACCTCAGGGACAAGCTCAAGAGCCGTCGACCAGCTCGTAGACGGCCACGCTCTGTTCGTCGAGCTCGCCTTCCTCCAGCACCAGCACCCAGCCCGGACCCGCGTCGAGGAGGGTGCGGCCGGCCGGGATGGTGAGGCGGTGGAGCCACGTGCCATCCGCGCCCAGCAGGTGGAACTCGGCGTCACCAAGGGCTCGCGAGGAGTGTGGCACTACCCACACGCTGCCATCCGACAGCGGCAGGAGCCCCTTCGCCGCGAAGGCGGGAAAGCGCTCCGGCAGGCCGTCCCGAATCCCGGGCCATCTCTCCGTCTCGAAGCTTCGGCGCTCCTCGGCCGTCTCAAAACGGGCCATCTGCGAGTCGAGGTAGCGGTCCAGGTGCTCGCGCGTGACCTCGAGATCCGGTCCGTTCCACCGCGCGACGCGCGTGACGCGGCCGGTCCAGTCGACGTGTTCGAGTTGGTAGTCATCCGCCGATCCGTACCACACGCCGGTGGCCGTGACCGCGAAGGCCATGTCCTTCCCCCACGTCACCGGTCCGGAGATCCCGCCGCCATGGTGGTAGAGGTCCGTTCCCGGGATTCCTGAGCGCAGAGTGGCCACGGCGTCGTCTCGCTCCCGGCTCAGCGACATTTCCCAGCGGAACTCGCCCACGGCCAGGTCCTCCTCCGCCTCCGGCCAATCGGTGAAGACCAGATCGCCGCCCGGGGAGCATGCAGGCGCCCCATAAGGCCCAGGTCCATCGGTCCCGCGGAGCCCCCGAGTGTCAACCACGCTGCCGTCCGAATCGAGTTCGGTGATTCGCTTGATTCGCCAGTCGTAGACCGTGACCGCAGCTCCCGGGCACCCTCGCAGTAACCAGAGTCCCCGATACTCACCCGGTCCCTCTCCTTCGCGTCCACTGGTCCACACGTGCTCCCCGCCCGCGTCGAACATTCGGACGTGGCGGCCCTGCTCGTCCGCCACGACGACGCTCCCGTCGCCGAGCCGGACGGCGCCCGAAATGTTGCCGAAAAGGTACTCCTCGGGGCCGTCGAGCATGCCGATCCGCAACAGCGGCTCGTTGGAGAGCACGAGGTCCGCCTCGCGAGGGGAATCGCTCTCCACGGTCGTCTGAGCAGCAATTCGTGGAACCGCCGTGAGGTTGTAACTCAGGGCGACAAGGGCCAGGAATGTGGCGCGGGTCAGCAGTCCGTGGACAAAGTCGCCCGCGCACCGAGAGCGATTTTGGCCACGGACTGCCAGGCGGGGTGCGGTCATACCGGACTTTCCTGGAATGAATGAAGGCGGAGAGCCGAGGAACGGTGACAACTAGAATATTAGTTATGGACTCGGGGTGGCGCAACGCTCTCGACCCCGCTTCCGGTCCGGGCCCCCGCCCTTACGCCATCCGTCAACAAGGCGTAGGTTCGGGTCCACATGACACGTACCGAACGCCCTGAGAATGTCCGCGTCGAGTAGCACTTCGGTCAGCGACAACGCTCGATGTCTCGCCATGAGCATCCTTCTTGCGGTCGCTTCCGTCGGTGCGGCCGGGAGTTCGGCAGCGGGCCAGGATACAGTGCGCACGACGGGCAACATCCTCGGTTCCATCTTCGACAGCACGACCTCCGCTCCGCTGGCGAATGCCCGAGTGACCGTCTTCGGGACGAGCCTGGTCGCCGAGTCGAACGAGCAGGGCCGGTTCAGGCTCGATGGCGTACCGGTGGGAGAACACAGTGTGGTGTATTTTCACCAGCGCCTGGCAACGCTGGGGCTTGGAACGACCCCGGTCCAGGTGCTTGTGGACGGTGAATCCGTCTCGCGTGTGACCCTCACGGTTCCCTCTCGGTCCACCCTCCTGTCAGCCTGGTGTTCAGCGGAGCCAGAGGGAGGCCCGATTTCCGCCGGGGGCATCGTGACCGACGCCTTGACCGGTGTGCCGCTGCCGCGCGCAACGGTCCGGGCTCTCGGCAGCCGCACGGGCATCCTGCAGAGGCGGCGCGTGGTGCGCAAAGTCAGGACGGAGGCTTCGGGCGAGTTCCGGCTCTGCAATCTGGACGCTTCAGAGCCACTCATGGTCACGGTTGCGTTCGGAAACAGCGACGGGACGCCCGTGCAGATCGCGGCCCCGGGTTCACATATTCTGGACTTCGCAATCGACATCTCGGACCCCGTAACCATCACCGGCTCGGTGCTGGACTACGCTACGAGAGCGCCCATCCGGGGAGCCCATGTTCAACTGGTCGGATCCGACCATTCCCAACTGACGGATGCGGACGGAGTGTTCGGTTTCACCGATGTGCCGCCAGGCAAACAGATCATCGAAACCAGCCTGCTGGGCTACGCCCCGCGCGTCGATTCCCTGACGGTATTCAGCAACGAGGCTCTCGGACTCGAGATTGAGCTTGCCACCGAAGCCATCGCCCTGGAGCCGCTGGTGGTCGTCGGCCGGAGAAGGGAGCCGGTGTTCACCACGCCGGGAACTCGTTTTTCGGGGGTGACGGAAGCGCAGGTGGATTCGATCGCGCACCGGGTGGTGGACTTTGCCGGGATTGCGCGAGAAGCCCGCATGCCGGGATTGTCGATCAAGCAAGTCATGTCGGGGGACGAGGAGATCCTGTGTATCGAGATGAGTCGGAGTTGGCGCAGCGGCGATCCCGCCAGCTGCAACATGGTCCATGTCCTGGTCAACGACGCGCCCATCGCGAACCCCCAGGTGTTCCTCCAACACATGAATCCGCGGGACGTGCGCAGGATTCAGTTCATCACGCCGATCGAGGCCGGTGTCCTCTACGGCACCCGCGGGGCCGCCGGAGTCTTGCTCATCTATCTCCGGTAGCGCAACCGGGGCGACGAATCAGAAGTAGCCCTCCCGCTTCTTGCACTCCATGGCGGCCTCGCCGTCGTGGTCGATCAGCCGGCCTCGGCGCTCCGAGTGTTCGGCGGCGAGGGTTTCGGCGATGATCGCGTCGAGGGTGTCTGCGCTGCTCTCGATCGCGGCGGTGAGCGGGTAGCAGCCGAGAGTGCGGAAGCGTACGCGGCGCAGTTGCGGGCGCTCGCCGGGAAGCAACGGCATGCGGGCGTCGTCCACCATGATCCACTGGCCGTCGCGCTCGACCACCGGGCGCTCGGCGGCGTAGTAGAGCGGGACAATGGGGATCGCCTCGGCGGCGATGAAGCGCCAGATGTCGGGTTCGCTCCAGTTGGACAACGGGGAGACGCGGAGCGATTCGCCGGCTTGCAGACGGGTGTTGTAGAGGGTCCACAACTCGGGCCGCTGGGCCTTGGGGTCCCACTGGTGACTGGTGCCGCGCAGCGAAAAGACGCGTTCCTTGGCGCGTGACTTCTCCTCGTCGCGGCGGGCGCCGACGAAGACCATGTCGTAGCGCTCGTCGTCGAGGGCCTGGCGCAATGCCACCGTCTTCATGACGTCGGTGTAGTGGTCGGATCCGGGGGTAGTAGGCTGGTGTCTCGTCCGGCGCGGACGCTGACGCTACAACGACCATCAACCGACA
>VYAQ01000113.1 GCA_009844885.1 Gemmatimonadota bacterium | reverse complement strand
GCCCCCTCGCAAACGCGTCTACTCCGGCATCCAGCCGACTGCGGTCATGACCATCGGCAACTACTTCGGGGCCGTGCAGAACTGGGTGAGGCTGCAGGACGAGTGCGACTGCGTCTACTGCGTAGTGGACCTTCACGCCATGACGGGCAGCTACGACCCGGAGGGATTGCGGCGCGCGTCGCGCGAGATGTTCGTGAGTCTCCTGGCCGCCGGCATCGACCCCGAGCGGACGACCGTCTACATCCAATCGACCGTTCCGGAGCAGACGGAGCTTTGCTGGATGCTGGCCACGCTCACGTCCCTCGGCGACCTGTCGCGCATGACCCAGTTCAAGGAGAAGTCAGGCCTCCTCAAGGGCGAGCTGGCCGAGGATTCGGGAACCTTCGTTTCAGCGGGACTGCTCTTCTACCCGGTGCTCCAGGCGGCCGACATCCTTGCGTATCGATCCGACTGCGTCCCGGTTGGACAGGACCAGTCGCAGCACCTGGAACTCAGCCGCGGGATCGCCCGTAGATTCAACTCGCGCTTCGGGTATCTCTTCCCCGAACCGGAGACCCTGCACACGCCGGTCACCAAGGTCCTCTCGACCGCCGACCCAACCCGCAAGATGAGCAAGAGCCTGGGGCCCCGGCACTACATCGGGCTCTTCGAGGAGGAGGACTCGATTCGCAAGAAGATCCGGTCGGCCGTGACCGACTCCGGGATGCCGGCGGCGGGCGGCGCGGCAGGTGGGAGCGGAGAACACGGCGGCGACCGGCAGGCCAGCCCGGGGATCGAAAACCTTCTGACCATGTTGACGGCGTGCGGCCACGCCGACGAGGCGGAGCAGATGCGTGCGGACTACTTCGCGGGTACCTTGCGTTACGTTGACCTGAAGGGGCGGACGGCCGATGCCCTGGTCGCGCTTACCACCGAGATGCGCGAGCGCCGGGCCGACATCCTGCGGCGCGAGACCGATCTCGACGGACGGATCATGCAGATGGCGGGGAAGGCGCGTGCCATGGCAGGGGAGACGCTGGCGCTCGCGAGGGAGAAGCTCGGCGTATTCCAACCACAAGGAGCGGTACCATAGACATCAGCGGAGTAATGATCCCGACGACCACGCCTTTCCACCCGGTCACGGGCGAGGTCGACTTGGCGGGCCTGAGGGCGAACATTGAAAAGTGGGCGCCGACCGGGGTCAGCGGACTCGTGGTGGGAGGCTCCACGGGCGAAGCCGTCTTCCTCGACGAGCAGGAGCGCGACCGGTGCTGGGGCGTTGCCAGCGATGCGGTGCCCGACGACATGACGCTGGTCGCGGGAACGGGTGCCGAATCTTTGCGCACGACCCTGCGCCTGACCGCGATGGCCGTGGCCCGGGGATTCAATGCGGTGCTCGTCCAGCCGCCGGCCTTCTACAAGGGGGCGATGAGCGACGAGGTGGTCCGGGACCACTACGTGGCCGTGGCGGACGCGGCCGAGGTCCCGGTCATCGTGTACCAGGTGCCGACGCGGTTCAGCACGCTGGATTTCCCCACCGGCCTGATCGCCGAGCTCTCCGAGCACGAGAACATCGTCGGGATCAAGGATTCGCGCGGATCCCTGGAAAAGGTGGGCGAGCTGGTGACGCAGACCGACCATGGGTTCCAGGTGCTTGTCGGCAGCGGAAGCCTCCTCTACGCGTCGCTCGAGATCGGCGCGGTCGGCGGCATCCTGGGCGTGGCCAACCTCGCGCCAGCCGAAAGCGCGGACATCCATACCCTGTTCGTGAACGGTGACCGGGCGGGCGCCGGTGCCCTCCAGGAGCGCGTCGGGCCGCTTCACAACGCGGTGGTCGCGGGCATGGGCGTCGCTGGGGTCAAGTACGGACTCGACGTGCTGGGCTACCACGGCGGCGCACCGCGGGCGCCCCTCAAGCCGCTGGCCCACGGTCGCCGGAGCGCGGTGATCGACCACCTGGACCAGGCCGGCGTGCTGACCGTCGGCGCGACTTCCTGACCGGCGGCTTCAGTGGCTTCAATGGCTTCAGTGAATGGGAGCGCGCTCAACGGGTCCTGCACCGTCGTTGTGGGCTGCCAGTGGGGCGACGAGGGCAAGGGGAAGATCGTCGACGTGCTCGCGGGAGACGTCGATGTCATCGCGCGTTACCAGGGTGGGGCCAACGCCGGCCACACGGTGCACGTAGGCGACCAGCACGTTGTGTTGCACCAGGTCCCCTCGGGCGTGCTCCACCCCGAGAAGCGGTGCCTGCTGGGCAACGGTGTCGTGCTGGACGTGGCCCAGTTCTTCGGCGAACTCGACGACCTTGCCGAACGCGGGATCGATCCGGGTGGGCGCATCGGGATCAGCACCCGCGCCCACATCGTCTTCCCCTATCACAAGGCGCTCGATCTGGCGGCGGAGGACGCCGCGCGCGACAAGATCGGGACCACCGGGCGCGGAATCGGTCCCGCCTACGAGGCCAAGACCGGTCGCCGCGGGTTGCGGGTCGCCGACCTGCTCGAGCGCGGGAGCGTAATCGACAAGGTGATTCGCGGGGTGGAGTGGGCGAGGGCGCGGCTGCGCGAACTCGGCGCGAATCCCGATCTCGCCGGCACCGTGGAGGCGGCGCTCGACCTTTCGCATCGCCTGCCCGCTGTGGCCACGGACGTGGGGGACGAGATCGCGCGCGCACTGAAGGAAGGCAAGCGCGTCCTCCTCGAGGGCGCGCAGGGCACGGCGCTGGACGTGGATCACGGCAGCTACCCGTACGTGACGTCGTCCAACACGACGGCCGGGGCCGCCGCCGTGGGCACGGGGATCGGCCCGACGGCGATCGACTCGGTGGTCGGCGTGGTCAAGGCCTACACGACCCGTGTCGGGAACGGCCCGCTGCCGACGTCCTTCGACGACGAGATGGACAGGGTCGTGCGCGAGCTGGGCGCCGAGTTCGGCGCGACGACGGGCCGGCCGCGCCGTTGCGGCTGGTTCGACGCGGTACTGGCCTCCTACTCGGCGCGCGTGAACGGGCTGACCGGAATCGCGGTCACGAAGCTGGACGTCCTGGACACGCTGCCCGAGTTGAAGATCGCGACCGGCTACCGCATCGAAGGCGTGGAGCAGTCGCTCTTCCCGGCCGGGGTGCGGGAGCTGGAAGGCGCCGAACCCGTGTACGAGACGCTGCCGGGCTGGCAGACCCCGACGACCGGCGCCCGCACGATGAGCGACCTTCCCGCCAACGCGCGCGCCTACCTGCGACGTATCGAGGAGCTGGTGGAAACGCCCGTCGTGATGGTGTCGGTCGGGACCCGCCGAAGCCAGGTGATTTGTCGGCAGTGAATCGTCCAGCTATCTTTAAAGGCTGTACCGCTTCCCACAGCGGACTCTAGATGTTTGAAGACCTGAGCAGGAAACTGGACGGGGTTCTGGGGCGTCTTCGCCAGCGCGGAGTGCTCACCGAACCCATGATCCGCGACGGCCTCCGGGAGGTGCGGCTAGCCCTCCTCGAAGCCGATGTCAACTTCAGGGTCACACGAGATTTCCTGAAGCGGGTCCAGGAAAGGGCGCTGGGCGAACGGGTGCTCAAATCCGTCTCGCCCGGGCAGCAGATCGTCAAGATCGTAAACGACGAACTGGCCGCGCTGATCGGCAGCGAGGGCGAGACCATGCTCACGTGGTCGCCCGCCCCTCCCACCGTCATCATGCTGGTGGGGCTCCAGGGCTCCGGAAAGACCTCCACGGCGGCGAAGCTTGCAAGGAGACTCGCCCGGCAGGGACGGTCACCGCTGCTTGCGGCGTGCGACCTGTACCGGCCCGCCGCGGTCGATCAACTGAGAGTGCTTGGCAGGCAGGTGAGAGTGCCGGTGCACTTCCAGGAAGGCGCCACCGATCCGGTCGCCGTGGCGAGGGACGGCCACGAGCGCGCGCGTCGCGCCAAGGCGGACGTCCTGATCGTCGATACGGCGGGACGGTTGCAGATTGACGAGCCCCTGATGGACGAACTGGCTCGACTGAAGGACGTGCTGAACCCGCGTGAGATCCTTCTGGTCGCCGACGCGATGACCGGTCAGGAAGCGGTGCGAATCGCCGAGGGCTTCGACCGGGTGCTCGATCTGACCGGCTTCGTCCTGGCCAAGATGGACGGAGATGCGCGCGGCGGAGCGGCCCTGTCGATCCGGAGCGTGACCGGCAAGCCGCTCAAGTTCGTCGGCACCGGCGAAGGTATGGACGCGCTCGACGCGGTGGACCCGCAGCGGATCGCCGGTCGCATCCTCCAGCGGGGGGACGTCGTCGGGCTGGTCGAAAGGGCGCAGGCGGTTGTCGATGCCGGCGAGGCCGAGGCCCTTCAGGACCGGGTGCTCGGGAACGGGCGCTTCACCCTGGAAGACTTCCTCGTCGCGATGCGGCAGGTGCAGAAGATGGGGCCGCTGGACCAGTTGCTGAAGCTGGTTCCGGGGGTTCCCCGCTCGCTCTCGACGAACGACGTGGACCCGAAGAAGATGAAGCACATCGAGGCGATCATCCTGTCGATGACGCCCGAAGAGCGCCGCCGTCCTGAGATCCTCAACGGGTCGCGCAGAAAGCGGATCGCCCGCGGTAGCGGCCGGCCCGTGTCGGAGGTGAACCGGCTCATGAAGCGGTTCGCCGAGATGGAAGAGATGATGAAGAGAATGAAGGGGCTGATGCCCCAGCTGTAATCCCGGAAAACCCGGCAGGAGAAAATGTCAGTAAAGATTCGCCTCAGGCGGATGGGAAAAAAGAAGCAGCCTCACTACCGCATCGTTGTCGCCGACAGCCGTTCCCCCAGGGACGGCCGGTTCGTCGAGAACCTGGGGTACTACAACCCGATCCCGGACCCGGCCCGTCTGGTTGTCGACCTCGACCGGGTCGACTATTGGCTCGGTCAGGGCGCCATTCTGACCCGGACGGTCGGAAACCTGGTCACGAAGGCCAGGGCTGGCGGGGACGACAGCGTGGCTCTGGGAGACCGGGCCGCCGGTGCCGTTGCCGTCGAGAACGGCCAGGCCCCCGAGGCGGAAGCGACGCCCGAAGCGGACGCGGCGCCCGAGGCCGAAGCGGACGCGGCCCCCGAGGCTGCCGCCACCGAAACCGAAGCGGAGCCCGAAGCCGATGCCGGGTCCGACGAAGCAGACGCACCCGCGGAGCCCGCCGCTACCGCAGAGGCCGAAGCGGAATCCGAGCCCGAGGCTGCTTCCGAGCCCGAGGCCGCTTCCGAGTCCACCGCCGATGACGAGGCCGAGGCCGGCGACGCTTCCGTACCTGCCGCCGCCGAGCCCGCGGAGGGCGAAACCGCGTAGTCGGCCGTGGCCAGCGGCGACAACCCTCCCTTTCTGGTCGTGGGCCACCTCAACAAGCCCCACGGCACCCAGGGCGAGCTGTTCGTCTGGCCGCTGACGGACTATCCGGAAACGCATTTCGCTCCCGGAGTGGTTCACTTCCCGGGGGGCGACGAGGGACAAACACCGTCGCCCGACCTCGAGCCGCTCACCATCGAGACCGTTCGGCCCTACCGGAAGGGCTACCTCGCCCGATTCCGGGGAGTCTACGATCGGACGGCCGCGGAACAGCTGCGGGGCCGGTATCTGCTCCGGCCGTTCGAAGCGATGGACGAGCTGGCCGAGGACGAGATCTTCTATCATGAGCTTCTGGGGTCCACGGTCGTGACGCGCGACGGGTCCGTGCTCGGCAGCGTCAGGGAGGTGTATGCGCTGAAGCCCGCCGATCTGATCGAGGTGGCGGGTCCCGACGGCAACATCATGCTGCCGCTGATTCCCGAGATGGTGGTCGAGTTCGACAGGGAGGAAGGCCGGGTCGTGGTGGATCCGCCCGAAGGACTGCTCTCCTGATGCGCGTCAACGTGGTGACCATCTTTCCCGGCCTGTTCACAACGCCTCTTCAGACCAGCATTCCCGGCCGGGCGGCAGCGTCCGGGCTGGTTTCCTACCATGTTGTCGATCTGAGGGACTACACCCACGACGTGCACCGTACGGTCGACGACCAGCCCTACGGGGGCGGTGCGGGCATGGTCATGAAGCCTGAGCCGTTCTTCGAGGCGGTCGACGATCTCGCTCCGGCCGGCCCCATCGTGTTGCTGTCCGCTCGCGGGCGGCGGTTCCGCCACGACGACGCCGTCCGACTGTCGCTTGAGCCCGAGGTCACCTTCCTGTGCGGGCACTACAAGGACGTCGACCAGCGCGTTGCCGACCACCTGGCGACGGAACAGCTGTCGTTGGGCGACTTCGTCGTTTCAGGGGGCGAGGTGGCGGCGCTGGCCATGATCGACGCGGTTGTACGCCTGCTGCCCGGTGCGCTTGGCGACCACGAGTCGGCATCCTCCGATTCGTTCTATGACGGCGACGCGATATCCGCCCCCTCATACACCAGGCCGGCCGACTATCGGGGCATGAAGGTGCCGGAAGTCCTGCGCAGCGGGGACCATCGGCGCATTGAGGAGTGGCGCGCGGCCGAGTCGGAGAGGCTTACGCGCAAGCGGTCGTAGCTGCCGCTGGGGCAGGCCACGCCGCCCCGACGCGGCGGTTCAGCGTTCCCGGGCCCGGTCCGCTTCGATCTTCTTCGCCACCGCTTCCCGCAACTCCCGCCTCTGCTTGGCGAGTTCCCTGATTGCCTGCAGGCGCAGCCGCAACTCGTTAGTCGGTCGATTCGCGGTCACCGTCGCCTGCGGTGTGACGACGGTCAGGCGCCTGCAACCGTGGGCGGTGCCGTGGTCGGCTCTTGGCACCCGAAACCCCGTGTGCAAACGCCATTTGGCGGGCGCGCTGGTCGCCGCGGCGTCGTCTACGGTCACCGCATACATCACCGACCAGTGAGCGTCGTGCGGTGTGCAACCTATCATCGACTCCTGCGTCTCCATCGGGTTCGCGCGCGTAAACGCGAGCGTCGCGGCCACGGCCAGTGCCGTGCTCCCCACGATCACTCCTGTCGCCATCAAATCGGTACCCGGCTTGCCCATTGTCCTCTCCTCCCCTGCGGTGATCGTGTGTCAGTGGGCTTGAGACACGGGTAACGCTCCCGAGGGTTGCCGGGGGGATGGCGGCGTCGGCTTGGGGGAGCGCGTTGCCCCGTCGAGCCATTGCGTCGCCCCCCGCTTGCCGGGGTTCCAAAAGATCGCGGCTGTTTCTACCTTTCAGGGCTACCATTCGGAGCGGTGCACAACGGCAACGTTACAGTCAGGAGGCCGGCCATGGCGGACATCCTCCACCAACTCGATACGGAACATACGAGGACCGACCTGCCCGACTTCGCGCCCGGTGACACGATCAAGGTCCTCTACCGGGTGCGCGAAGGGCAGAAGGAGCGCATCCAGGTCTTCGAAGGCGTCTGCCTGGTACGCCGGGGTTCCGGCATGGGCGAGACCTTCACCGTCCGCAAACTGTCCGGCGGAATCGGTGTCGAACGCGTGTTCCCCGTCCACGCGCCGACGGTGGGTGGCGTCGAGGTCGTTCGGCGTGGACGCGTGCGCCGGGCGAAGCTCTACTACCTGCGCGGTCTGCGTGGGAAAGCCGCCCGGATCAAGGAGAGACGTACTCACCGGCCCAATTAGTGCGCCGGGGTCGTGGAATCCCGCTCCGACATTCTTGACTACGAGCGGGACCTGTGGGCGCGCGGCGTTGCGCGGGTTGCCGGAGTCGATGAGGTCGGACGCGGACCGCTGGCCGGACCGGTCGTGGCGGCTGCGGTCATCCTTGCCGAAGGTGTCGCGATCGATGGCGCGACGGACTCGAAGGCGCTGACGCCGGAGCGCCGCACGGAGATCGCCACGGAAATCGAGGCGCGCGCCGCAGCGATTGCACTTGGCGCCGCGTCGGTGCGCGAGATCGACCGCTTGAACATCCTGCGCGCCACCACTCAGGCAATGACCCGCGCGCTGGCGCGCCTTCCGGTCACGCCGGACCACGTGGTGGTGGACGGCTTGCCGGTGCGGGACCTGGGATGGGAACACGACGCGGTGGTCGGGGGTGACGCGCGGGTCCACTCGATCGCGTGTGCGTCGATCGTGGCCAAGGTCTGCCGCGACCGCCTCATGACCCTGCTGGCCGCCCGCTATCCCGATTACGGATGGGAGCGCAACATGGGCTACGCCACCCGCCGCCACAGATCGGCCCTGCGGGAGTCGGGACTCACGCCGCACCACCGCACGACCTTCGGACTGCTACAGCTGGAGTTGCCGTTCGCCGATCTGGCCCGCGACTGACCGGCGAGGTGTCCCGCCGCCCCCGGCGTGCGTTAGTTTTTCGGCGAGCCGGTAGCTCAGTTGGTAGAGCAACGGACTTTTAATCCGTAGGTCCTGGGTTCGATCCCCAGCCGGCTCATTTCAGGCGACCGCCAGCGCCGATCCGCCGGGTCGCGCTTCACCGCCACCCCTGATCCGCCGGCTCGTCCGGATCCGAGCGCAGGAACCGGATCAGCTCCGCGTGGAACTCGTCCGGAATCTCGAAATGGGGCGAGTGGCCCGCGCCCGGGAAGAGCACCAGTTCGGCGTTCTGCAACTGCTCGGCGACGTTGCGCGCAGCGGCGGGGTAGTTGCGCACCAGGCGGTCTTCGGAGCCACCGATCACCAGCGCCTTGGTTCCGATGTACTGCCACTCGTGCACGACCGGGTCCTCGAACAGGATCCGCCGCTGGGAAGCCCGCACCCGGGCCATGCGCGGCCAGTCGCCGCTCAGGGTGAGTCCGTACTGGTACATGACCCAGGGCAGGTACTCGTCCCGCCAGCCGTTGGGGTAGTAGCGCCGGTGCCCGGCCAGGACCGAACGGTAGGTGGTGCCCTCCAGCACCGAACGGTAGCCGTCCTCCGGGTCGGCCCACTGCCTTCCCGGCCGTGTATCGGTCAGGCCGATCTGATTCACCATGACCACGTGCGACGTGACGTCCGGATAGGTCGACGCGAAGCGGGTCGCCACCATTCCGCCCATGGAGTGCCCGACGATGGCCGCCCGCTCGAGACCGAGCTCGTCGAGCAGAGCCTTCGTGTTCCTCGCCGGCATATGCAGGTTGTAGTGGATCAGGGGTTTGGAAGAGCGGCCGTAGCCGAGGCGGTCAACCGCGATCACCCGAAAGCCGGCGTCTGCCAGCGCGCTGATGGTCGGGGCGAAGGCGGCTGCGAAGAAGTTCATCCCGTGAAATAGGACCACCGTGCGCCCGTTCGCTTCCCCCGTGGGCGCGACGTCCATGTAGGCCATCCGGTGGTCCAGCCCCATCAGCCGCACGTTCATGTAGTGGACGGGATGCGGATACGGGACGTTGGAGTAGTCGATGGCCGTCGGTTCCCAGCCGGGAGGAGGGTCGGCGGGCGGTTCCTGCTGGGCCATGATGTTCGCGGGGCCGAGGGCGAGGGAGAGCACGGCGAGGCGGAGGACGGACGTCGCGGACATCGGAGGCATGACCTTTCTGAACGGCCGGGAATGCGGGTTGGTCTGACGTCCCCGTAAACTGGGCCGTTGTGGGCCGCCGCGTCACGCCTGGTGCCGGTTTGCCCACGGCCTGCGGATCGTCTAACCTGCTCCCGATTGCCCGTCGTACCTCCCATGGCCCCCCCAAGGAGCGCCCCATGCCGATCGCAGCCTCTTTCGCCCTCACCCGGCCTCGGCCCCGGTCGATTGCCGCCGCCCTCTCCGCCCTGCTCGTCCTCGCGGCCCCCGCCTGCGCCCAGACCACCACCACATTCGGCGACGACCCCGGCCTCGCCCACCTCGCCGAGGAGGTCGCACGGCTGGCCGAACACGCGGAAGGCACGGTGGGCGTCGCGGCCTACCACCTCGAGACGGGACGCGGGATCACGCTGAACGGCGACGAGAGCTTCCCGATGGCCAGCACCTACAAGGTCCCCATCGCGGTGCAGATCCTCACCATGGTCGACAACGGCGAACTATCGCTTCGCGACCTCGTCGAAGTCGACCAGAAGGACGTCTACCTGACCGCCAGCGCCATCAGCGACCTCATCGACGACCCCGGTCTCCAGATCTCGGTCCACAACCTGCTCGAGATGATGCTGCAGATCAGCGACAACATCGCCACCGACCTGCTCATGCGGGAGGCGGGCGGCGCCGCTGCCGTGACCGAGCGCATGGCCGCGGTCGGGACCGACGGCATCCGGGTCGACCGGCCGACCTGGGCCCTGATCGCCAACTGGCTCGGTGACGCGGACATCGCCGAGGACAACCAGCCGGCACCGGACGACTACCGCAGGCTGCTGGAGTCGGAGCGCACCGACGCGTCGATTGCGGCCCTCAACGACGCCTTCAACGCCGACCCGCGCGACACGTCGACCCCCGCCGCCATGTCCTCGCTGCTACAGAAGATCTGGAACCGGGAGATCCTGTCGGAGGAGAGCTCGGCGCTGCTGATCGACATCATGTATCGCTGCCAGACCGGTGAGGCGCGCCTCAAGGGTTCGCTGCCGCCGGGCACCGAGGTCGCGCACAAGACGGGCACGATCGGCCAGACGACGAACGACGTGGGAATCATCGATCTGCCGGGCGGCGCGGGCCACGTGGTGACCGTCGTGTACATCAAGGAGTCGGAGGTCGAGAGCGTGGCCGACCGTGAGCCCGTGATCGCGCAGATCGCGCGGGCGGTGCACGACTACTTCGTGTTCAACCGTGGGTAGGGGCCGGGCGGCCTGCGCCTTGGGCCGGCTCGCGTTCCCGCCCGCGCTCCTCGCGGCCCTCGCGCTCCTCGCCCCGCGCCCGGCCGCCGCCCAGCCCGCCCCCCTCCAGGGCCTGGACGACTACGTCACCACCGCAATGGAGGCCTGGAACGTCCCGGGCCTGGCGCTGGCGGTGATCGCAGACGGCGAGGTCGTGCACGCCCGCGGCTATGGCGTTCGCGACGTCAGGACCGGCGCGCCCGTCGACGAGCACACGCTCTTCGCGGTGGGATCGACGTCGAAGGCGTTCACGTCGGCCGCGCTGGGCCTGCTGGTCGACGAAGGCCGCGTCAGCTGGGACGACCGCGTCATCGACCACATCCCGTGGTTCGCGATGTACGACGCCTACGCCACCCGCGAGCTCACGGTCCGCGATCTCCTCACGCACCGCAGCGGCCTCGCGCGCGGCGACGCGGTGTGGTCCCGCTGGCCGCACGACCGCCACGAAATCATCCGCCGCATCCGCTTCCTCGAGCCCACGCGCAGCTTCCGGGGCGCGTGGCAATACCAGAACCTGATGTTCCTCACCGCCGGCGAGGTCGTGCGGGCCGCTTCCGGGCAGACCTGGGACGACTTCGTGGACGACCGCATCTTCACGCCCCTGGGCATGGACCGCAGCGTCACGTCGGTCACCGAACTCGACCGCCTCGACAACGTCGCGACTCCCCACGTGCACGTCGCCGACGTCGCCACGCCGGTCGCGCACAAGAACATCGACAACGTGGGCCCGGCGGGCTCGATCTACTCCAGCGTGTCGCAGATGGCCCGGTGGGTGAGCCTGCACCTCACGGGCGGCGTCCATGCCGGCGAGCGGCTCTTCAGCGACAGCGTCATGGCCGAAATGCACCGCCCGCAGATGCTCATTCAGGCCGACGCGCCCGAGAACAGCCTTCACCCGCGCGACGCCCCCATGAACTTCAACGCCTACGGGCTGGCCTGGTGGGTCCTCGACTACCGCGGCCGCAAGGTGGTCGACCACGGCGGCGGCATCGACGGCATGCGCGCCCACGTCGCGTTCATGCCCGAGGAGGGCCTGGGCATGGTGGCGCTATCCAATGCGCGTCCCAACAACCTGATCGTGGCCCTCATGTACCGCGTGTTCGATCACCATTTGTCGGGGGAAGAGGGCGGCGGTGGCGTTTTCAGCGGCCCGGGCGACGCAATGGCTGATTGGAGCGCATTGATGCTTGCGGAATATCGCGAATCCTCCGCGGCGCAGGCCGACGCGCGCAACCGCCGGGCAGCCGACCGGGCCGTCGCCACCGAACCCTCACGGCCACTGACCGAATACGCCGGCACCTTCGGCCACCAGTACTACGGAGCCATCGACATCACCCACGCGGACGGCGCGCTCAGCTTCAGTTTTGGCGGCAAGACCACGGGCCGCCTGGAGCACTGGCACTACGACGTGTTCCGCGCGATCCCGGACAACCCGGCCAACGGCGAGATGTTCTTCACCTTCACCGTGGGGCCGGCCGGGGTCGTGGGCGTGCTCGAGGTGGAGGGCCTGGGGACCTTTGGGCGGTCCTAGGTCCAGGCCCGAGCTGTCGCGATGCGGAAGCTGGCCCCGGAACCCGATGAGGTTCCTCGTGGTCGGCGACATCATGTGCGACACATACGTGTTCGGGCAGGTCGCCGGCGTGTCTCCCGAGGCTCCCGTACCCGTTTTGACGGGCATCGAAGAGCGGCGTTGCCTGGGTGGCGCGGCGAACGTGGCGGCCAACCTGCGTGCTCTGGACTGCGAGGTTCACCTGGTCGGCGTCGTGGGAGACGATGGTGCCGGCCGGCACGTACGGGAGCAGCTGCGGGCTCCGGGCATCGCCAGCACGGTTGTGGTGGACGCCGGGCGTCCAACCACCGAGAAGACGCGCATCATGGCCCGCCATCGACAGCTTGTCCGCCTGGATCAGGAAAGCCGCAAGCCGTTGCCGGCCGAACTGGTTGCTCAAGCGCTGGCGGCGACGGATTCCGTCCTCCCCGAAGTAGATGGCCTCATCTGCTCCGACTACGACAAGGGCGTGTGCACGCCTGGCCTGCTGCAACCACTCTTTCACAGGGCCCGGGCCGCCGGCCTGCCGGTCTTTGTCGATCCCAAGGCGCGGGACTTCGCCCGGTATCGCGGCGCCAACGTGCTGACGCCCAACCTGGCCGAGGTCCGGCACGCGATGCGCAATGGCCCGGAACCCGAGTCATCGTTGCCCAGCGCCGCCGAATGGCTGCTGCGGCAAACCGAAGCGCAAGCTCTCCTGGTGACACGTGGCGAAGCCGGCATGAGCCTGTTTCAGCCGGCGGAAGACCCGCAGCACCTGTCGGCCCACGCCCGCGATGTTTTCGACGTGACCGGAGCCGGCGATACCGTCATTGCCGCTTTTGCGGCTGCGGCCGTCGGCGGTCTCTCCTACGCCGAGGCTGCGTGGCTGGCGAACGTGGCCGCGGGTATTGTCGTTGGGAAGGCAGGCACGGCGGTGGTGCACCGGGATGAACTCGAAGCGCAATTGCCCAAGCGCATGGGCCAGACTTGGCGGAGCAACCATGAGCGCGAATGACCCTGTCTCTAACGTGAAACGGGACCACTCCATGACCAACGACCGGACGAACAGCCGCTCTCGCACCCTGCCGACACTCGCGGGACCAATCTGCGCCTCTCTGGTCCTCCTCACACCCGCTTGCGACCCGGGCGACGCCGGTCGGGAAGCGGCCCAGACCGTGCTGCAGGTCACGGACACGGGAAGTGTCAGGACGGTCAACCTGGGGAACCTCGACGACCTGTCGGCTAACCGGATCACCCCGGAACTCGTGGCGTCCACGCGGGAGCAGGGCATCGAGCTGTTCAACGCCACGATGGCTCTCTTCCTCGATGGCGGCGGCCTGGCGGTGGCCAACGCCGGGTCAACGGAAGTGCTGCTCTTGGCCGGTGACGGGTCGTTGGCCAGACGGGTTGGGGGGCAGGGTGAAGGCCCGGGCGAGTTCATGGCGGTTACCTCCCTGATCAAGACGCCCGCCGGCTTTCTGGTGTACGACGCCCGGCTTGGACGCATCAACGAATTCACCGAAGCCGGGGACTTCGTCACCTCCGGGACGTTGTCCAGCGAGAGCCGTGTTGCAGACCTGAAACCGCTGGCGCAATCGACCGACGGAGAGATTCTGGCGATCCTGGGCGAATTGCGCCTCTTCTCCAACCGCAACGAGGTCAGGAGGGACATTACGCCGCTGCTGTTATTCCGGGACAGCGACGCCGCGCCCGACACTCTGGCGCTCCTCCCCGCCTCGGCGACACAGACTCGCTCGACCTCTCGGTCCGTCTTGCCGATGGTCGTGTGACGCGGCGGATCCGGGGCGGCGCCGGCGAGCGCAGGGTCAGCGCAGACGAAATGCGTGCATGGAAGGATGCACAGCTGGCCGAACTGGGACCGGACCCGCCGGAGCCGCTCGTCATGGCCATCGAGGGGATCCACACGGAAACCTACCCTGCCTTCGCCACCGCGTTGCTGGGTCCGGATGAAATGGTATGGGTCGGCCTGCAGAGTCGCTGGGGTGACACAGAGAAGACGTGGCTGATCGTGGGACCGGATGGACAGTTGCAGGGCAGAATCCAGCTGCCCGCAGAGGCAATCGTCCTGGCCGTCGATGTCCAGCGCTTCGCCGTGCAGCAGCGCGACGCCCTCGACGTGGAGGATGTCCAGGTCTACAGCTATTAGCGGCTGGTGGTCGGCCAGCGACGGTACGGCCACCGCCGAGGCAGGGATCACCCTGACGTAACGTTAGGGTCATCGTCCAAAGTCAAGTGCGACTGCACGATCTGCGTTTTCCTACCGTTGGACCGCATCTGATCCCGCCGGGCCGAAACAGCGACCAGATGGCAATCAATGACGGGACTCCGGGCGTCATCTGAGCCGTTGTTGGCTTCGCGAATCAACCCCAGGTCGTCGGGGTCATGGCTGCCGCATCCGCCCGCGCGCACGCACGCGTCCTTGGAGCGAGCCTCCTGATCCCGCGAACCGGCCCGACTCAGACCTCCACTCATTCGGCTATCGCACTGACCACGATTCATTTGGTCTTCCAGTGCTCAGCTGCCCTCACCCTCTCGTGTGAACAACGTCAGTCGGTCATACACCTCCGGTTTGACTTGCGCCGGAACGATCCCGCCAGTGAGCAGACGCAGAAACCCTCTCCAGTCTCTTAAACGTCTCGATGGCCCTGACGAACGGCTCCGGCGGGTCCGGTCCCAGCTCGGCCAACTCTCTACCCTTCATGCACGCATTTCATCGGCACTGGCGCTGCGCTCGCCGGCGTTGCCCCGGATCCGCCGCGTCACACGCCTATCGGCAAGATGGACCGAGAGGTCGAGCGAGTCGGTGTCGCCGATGATGGCCCGGTCCGCGAGGCCGAACGCGACCGCGTCGCGACCAAACGCCAATTCGTTGCGGAAGGACACGCCGTCACTCACCGAGTAGGTGAGCGTCTTGACCAACGAGGTAACCTCCATGAACTCGCCCGGGCCGTCTCCCTGCCGCCCAACCCGTCTGGCCAGCGACCCGTCACCGGCCAGGAGCAGCGCCCCTGCGCCGCAGCCTGAACATCCTGCCTGATGAGCGGCGGATCAGTGAGATGCCGAGGAGCCGGAATCGCTCACGGACACGATCAAAGTCTGGTCGACTGATCTTCCGGCTGGATCGGACGCGGTAACCCGAACCGGAGTGTTCCCGGCGCTCACGCCGGTGATCGTGAGTTTCCCATCTGAAATCTCGGTTGACACGTGGACCCCGGACTGGGCCGAGTAGCTCAGATCGTCGTTGTCGGGATCCTCGAAATACTCGGATAGGGCGTATTCTACGGTTGCTCCGACGGATGTCAGCACGAAACTGGGGAACTGCTGCTTGATTCGAGGTGGACGGTTGGCCGTAACCGTCACCTCGAACGTCTGCGACACCGACAGGCCGCCTAGGTCACGCGCGGTCATCGTTACGGTCGCCGTTCCGACGGCAACGCCCTGGACATGGGCGAAGTAACCCAATACCGCGTCGAAGGCCAGTGTGCTGGTGGCTGCGCTGTTGTTCGACGAAGATGTGGAATACGTGAGTTCGTCTCCTCCGTCGTCATCGCGGAAAGCGCTGTTCATGGTCACCGTGTCCTTCTGGCCCGGCGAGGAGGTGAGCGCGGGCGCCTGGTCGTTTACCCGAGGCGCATTGTTTCCGACTTCGAAGACGAACGACACCTCGGCCGTCAGGCCGCCCGGATCCTGTGCGGTCAGCGCAATGGTCGTGGTGCCGTTTGACCTGGCTCGGACCTGGAGGAAGAAGTCGCTGGCGTCGTCATCCTGGATCGACGCCACGGCCGACTTCGAGGTCGTCGCGCGCAGCACCAGGGCGTCGTCGTCCGGGTCCTCGAAAAAACGCCACCCTTGCACCGGAAGCGATTTCGACCTCACGAAGAACTCATCGGGTGGCTGTCGGATCACCACAGGTGCCCGGTTGGGTTGAGGAGGCCCGACCGTCACCCTGAAATCCAGCGACGCCGTCAAGCCACCCGGATCCCGGGCGGTCACCGTAATCGTGGTTCTGCCGTTGGCCACCGCGGTGACGGTGAGCCCGGTGCCCGAGACGGTGGCCGTGGCTGCTCCCGTGTTGGAGCTCGTGGCCTCGTAGGAAAGCTCCTCGTTGTCCGGGTCGCTGAAGTGATCGTCGAGGTCGGCTTCGAAGGTCTCGTCCGCATCGAGCTGCCGGGCCGCGACCTCGCGGGTTACAGTGGGGCGCCGGTTGCCGACTTCCGTGCTCACGGTTACCCGGAAGGACAGCGTGGCCTGGCGGTTCCCCGGGTCCGAGGCGGTGACCGTAACCGTGGTCTCGCCCGAGACTCCGGCTCTTACCGTCATGTTGCTGCCCGAGACCGTCACGGCGGCGACGGCCTCATTGTCGCTCGACGCCTCGAAGCGCAGCGGATCCCTGTTCGGGTCGTCGAAGTGGTCGCCAAGGTCGACGGAGAAGCTCTGCCCGGGGACGAGGGTTCGCGACGGTATGCTCCGGGTCACCGTTGGCGGCCGGTTGGGACGTGGTGGACGCGTCACGGTCACCCTGAACTGCTGTTCGGCGCTGAGTCCCTCGGGATCCGTGGCGACAACCGTGATCTGCGCCGTGCCCCGTCTTTGCCCCGAGAGCGTGAGCTCACTGCCGGACACGTCGGCGGTCGCGATGCGCGGAACCGAACTCACGGCCTCAAAGTCCAGTTCGTCTCCGTCCGGATCGCCGAAGTAGGTGGCGAGGCTGATGGTTCTGGTCCTGGTCTGCTCGACCTCCTGCGCGCGGATCTGCCTGACAACCACGGGCCCCCGGTTGGGGACCTTGACCGCGAAACTCTGGGTCGCCGCGAGCCCTTCGGTGTCGGTTGCGGTCACGGTCACCGTCGCCTCACCCTTGGCGACCGCCGTAACGGTGATGGTGGAGCCGTCCACTGCAACGTTGGCCACGCCCTCGGTGGAACTCAGCGCGGCGTAGACCAGCGTGTCTCCGTCAGGGTCGCTGAACCAGTGGGTCACGTCCAGGGCGGTCGTGGCACCAACCTGCAGCGTCTGCGAGCGGATCGATCCCACGGGCACCGGCGCCCGGTTGGGCACAATCGCCGTGAAGTCCTGGGAGGCGGTGAGCCCCTCGGTGTCGGTCGCCGTCACGGCGACGGTGGTCGTTCCTTTGGCGAGCGCGGTCACCGTCACGGCGCTCGCGTCCACCGACGCAACCGCCACACTGGGGTCAACCGTCACAGCCGTGAAGGTGAGCCCGTCCGCATCTGGATCGGCGAAGAACGGGGTCATTTCCAGGGTGACTCGGTCGCCTACCGCCACCGTCTGGTCCGGAATCGTGTCCGCGACCACCGGGGCCCGGTTGGGCACTGTCACGCCGAAACTCTGCGTCGCGGTCAGCCCCTCAGTGTCGGCGGCAATCACCGTTACCGTCGTCTCGCCCTTGGCCACCGCGGCCACCGTGATCATGCTTCCGGTCGCCATGGCCACGACGATCGTGGTGTCGCTGGCGGCGGCCGAATAGGTGAGCGCGTCCCCGTCCGGGTCGCTGAAGAACGGCGCGACGTCCATGGCGGCCGAGTCTCCCACTTCGACGGTCTGCGCGGATATCGTTCCCTCCACCACTGGAGCCCGGTTGGGCACGGTGACCGAAAAGCTCTGCGTCGCGGATTCCCCGCCCGGGTCGGTGGCGGTGACGGTAACGATGGTCCTCCCCTTCGCCACCGCGACAACCGTCACGGCGGCATCCGCCACGCGGGTCTCGGCCACGGCGGTGTCGGACATCGCTTCAAAAGCGAGCGACTGGCCGTCGGGCTCCCGGAAGTAGGCGGCGGCGTCGATCGCGATGGAGTCGCCGACCGCGACCTCCCGGTTCACGATCTCGCCGACGGCCACCGGTGGCCGGTTGGGGACCAGAACCGCGAAGCTCTGCTGGGCCTTGAGGCCGCCCGGGTCCTCGGCGAGGATCGTCACCAGCGCGCTGCCCGGGCTCACCGCCGTCACGGTCACCGTGCCACCCGAACCCATGACCGTGGCAATCCCGATGTCCGAACTCCATGCCTTGTAGCTCAGCATGTCCTCGTTGGGATCGTCGAAGCACGCGCTTACCGTGACCGACTCGGCGACCGTGATCGTCTGTTGGGGGATGGCGCTACAGATTCCGGGTGGCTGAGGGGTCTCGCAGGCAAGCAGTACGCAAAGCACCGTTGTGGCGGCGGGAACGCCACACGAGCCCGGACTTTCCAGGAATCTCAAACCGGCACTCCGGCCGCCATCGGTCGTCTCGGGCATGGTGAAGCTGACCTCCTCGACGGCTGACACGCTGCCATTCCGGATATGGCCGTCAAGATACAGCAGTTGGCCGAAGGAAATTAGATACAGAATGATATTATTATCCATACAGATAGAGCGGATCGCTGCCACAACCTGGCGAATCCCGAGAACCCGGGTGGCCCTGCTCCGTCGTCCGCTTACGGGTCCGCCGGCGCGGGATCGTCGCTGCTCGCCTCCGGGACGGCCCGGGCGATCCTGTCGATACCTTCCGGGATGAGCGCCTCGTCGATGACCGAGTATCCCAGGCGGATGTGGTTCCGGTTGCTCCGCTCGTCGGAGAATGTGAAGCCGCCCGTCTCGAAGAACACGCCCTCGGGCTCGACCAGCTCGTGCAGCACGCTCGCATCCACGTCCTCGGGCAGCCTCAGCCAGATGATGGCACCGCCGTACTCCGGCTTGACTGCGGCTCCGGGGAAGTGTCGCTCGAGCGATTCGTGCATCACGTCGCAGCGCCTGCGGTAGATGCGGGTCAGCTTGGCGACGAACCGATCGAAGTAGCCCCGCTGAAGGAACAGGGCCACGCTCCGCTGGTTGTTGACCGGCGGGTGCCTAAGCATGTAGTGGCGCAGCGCCCGCGCCTCCCGAATGAACTCGCGGTCCGCGACCAGGTAGCCCACCCGCAGTCCCTGCAACAGCGACTTCGACAGGCTGCCCACGTAGATGACATTCCCCCAACGGTCCAGGCTCTTCAGAGCCCTCGGAGGCGTCTTGTTGAAGCTGATCTCCGCTTCGTAGTCGTCCTCGATTACGAACTGGCCGTGCTGCTCTGTGAGTTCCAGCAGCCTGGACTTGCGCGCCAGCGGCATCGTGACGGTCGTCGGGAACTGGTGGCTCGGCGTCACGTAGAGGCACTTGCACCGGCCGAGGCGCTCGGAGAGGATCAACCCCTCGTCGTCCACGGGTAGCCGCTCGACGTTGATCCCCTCGATCCTGGCCATGTTGACCACGTCCGGGTAGCCGGGATCCTCGACGCCGATCGTCTCGCCCGGCGCCAGCAGGAGCCGGATGGCGATGTAGAGGGCCTGCTGGCCGCCCACCGTCACGAGCACCTCGTCGGGCCGGGCGAGGATGCCGCGCCGGGCCAGCACGCGCTGGATCAACTGCTCGATCAGCATCTGGTCGTCGGTCTCGGAAAAGTCGGTGGCGCCGTTGCCGACCCCCACGACACTCACCGCATCGCGCACGCACTCGCGCCACTGTGGGAGCGGGAAGAGCGACGGGTCGATCAGGCCGCACACGAAGGGGTAGCGGTAGCGGACGAGGCTGTCGGCCGGCTTGACCACCCGCTCGCGATCGAAGCTTCGGCCCCGGAACAGTCTGGCGTAGTCGACCCTGGGCGGCCGTGTCGTCTCGGTCGGCTGTCGGCCGGCCGCCGACCGATGACCCGGATCCGCAAGCACAGCCGGGTTTACGAAGAATCCCGAGCGGTCCCTCGACACCACGAATCCGTCCGCCTTCAGCGCCTTGTACGCCAGCGCAACGGTCGTCACGCTGACCTTCAGGTCCGACGCCAGGCGGCGGATCGACGGCAGCGGCTCGCGTAAGGGGAATTGGCGGTTGACGATGCCGATCGCCAGCTGGCGCCGTATCTGCTTCTGCAGGCTCTCGCGGGCCTGCCGATCGATCACGATCATGTTCTCGTACACTCTGCAGCCTCCAGGGCCTGTTGTCCCGGTCCCAACACGAGCCACCGAGACTTGGCGACCCGCCCACACTGTCGCTCGTCTTGTCGGATCACCGTAATCTGTACTTATAATGACCACTAATTTGTATTTATCCCGTCTTCCCGGCGCAAGGCCCGCCCCACTCGCCGAGGAAGAATTGGCGCTTCCGAATCGTCCGACGTTTCTTTGTCGGTAGCGAGCTAACGATCTCGGCGACACGCTGGGTCGAGGTCAATCCCCATGCCACCGAGTCCGGGGACCACAAGTGAGAATCCTGGAGGAGCTTCGTATTGAACGGCCAACCATCAAACCCTAACGTTACGTCAGGGTTAGCGGAAAAGAACTGGACGGCGGGCGGGTGGCCCGCCACGGTCAGCATACTGGCCCTTTGCTGCGTGACCGTCACAGGAAGCGCAACCGCCGCCGGAACCGCGAACGCACAAGACGCGCAGCCACCCGCGCTGAGCCAAACCCAACCCCCCGCCCCCCTCTCCGACCTCGCCACCTACATCACCCAATCCCTGCCCGACTGGAACATCCCCGGCCTCGCCGTCGCCGTCGTCCACCAGGGCCAGGTCGTCTTCGCCCAGGGCTTCGGCGGCAAGCAGGTCGGCCGCAACGATCCAATCGACGCGCATACCCTCTTCCAGATCGGCTCCGTGACCAAGTCCTTCGGCGCCGCCGCCATCGGCGCCCTCGTCGACGAGGGCCTGGCCGCCTGGGACGACCCCGTAGTCACCCACCTCCCCTGGTTCCGCGTAAAGGACCCGTGGATCACCCGCCAGATCACCCTGCGCGACCTGCTGTCGCATCAATCCGGCATGCCCGGCGCCGCCTATCCGGTGCTGGCCGTCGTGGACGCACGCGAGACCGCCGAGGGCCTTCGCCTGCTCGACAACCAGGGCCCGCTCCGGCAGGACTACCGGTATAGCAATCAGGCCTACGGCGTGGCCGGACTCGTCGTGGAGGCGGCCGCGGGCACGAGCTGGGACGCGTGGGTCCGCGAGCAACTGCTGGCGCCGCTCGACATGCCCAACACCGGAACCAGTCCATACGACGTTTGGGACTCCGCGTACGTCGCTCCGACCTTCCTCGGCAGCGCACCCACCGGCGTCCCCGGCGTCGACGACGCGCCCGGCCGCAACGTAGCCATGCCCCACGGCGTCGACCGCGACGGCAATCGACGGGTCCTGTCCTGGCAGTCCTACGACAACATGCGGGCGGCCGGCAGCGTCGTGTCCAACGTCGTCGACATGGCAAACTGGCTCCGGATGCAGCTCGACCACGGCCGATTCAACGGCGTCGCCGTCCTGGATTCCGCGACCGTGTCCGAAATGCACGCGCCGCTGGTCCGCACGCCGTCGTCATTCGTCTTCGCCGATCCCGGCACCGGCAGCTACGGGCTGGGATGGGCGCGCGCGAGCTTCCTCGGGCACACGTACATCTCCCACGGCGGGGGCATCTTCGGCTTTCCGGCGTACGCGGCGATGCTGCCCGAGCTGCAGGCGGGCGTCGTCGTGCTGGCCAACGGCAGCATGTGGACCCCGTACTACCCCCACCAGGAGATCGCGGCCTGGGTTTTCGGGCGTTTGCTTGGGGCAGAGCGACGGGACTGGCACGGCGAGGTCATGGCCCGAACCGAAGCGATCCACGCCCAGGTGGAGGCCGCGCTGAACGCGCGAGCGTCAGGCCGCATCGACGGGACGCGGCCATCGCTTCCCCTCGCCGGCTACGCGGGACGCTACCTGGGCGAATACGGTGCCGCGACCGCGCACGTAATCCACGGCGACGACGGCAGCCTGCGGGTGCACTTCGGAGTCCCGGGCTCATTCTCGGGCGATATGGAGCACTGGCACCACGACGTATTCCAGCTCCACTACGATGGCGGGGACGGCCAGGCCTACGGTAGCTCGTTCGTGACCTTCACGATCGGTCCCGACGGGGGCGTCGCACAGATGGACATGGGATTCATGGGACGGTACCGGAGGGTGCGTTGACCCGGTTTGCCCACCACGGGCCGGGACTCGCGGGCGCCCTCGCCGGCCTGGGCCTGCTATGGGCCTGCGGCGGCGGCGGCGACGTCATGACCACGCCGACCGACTCGCCCACACCCGTCGATCCTCCCGCCCGCCCCGTACCGTGCACGTTCGCGAATGCGACCTGCGCCGAGCGCGTCGAGATCGCAAGCGGTCTCTTCCTCCCGGTATTCAGCACGCATCTCATGTCCGAGGGACATCCGGGCGTGACGCGCGCACTCGTCGTCGTGCACGGCAACAATCGCAACGCGGATACCTACTTTGAGAGCGGCTTCATGGCGGCCGCCGAGGCCGGTTTCGGGCCCACGACCGTGGTGGTCGCGCCGCACTATCAAACCGATGACGATGGTCCGGAGTCGGACGAGCCGTTCTGGTCCAGCGCGGGATGGAAGCGCGGACACCTGTCGCGGCCCGAGGGCCCGTCGCCGCGGGTGAGTTCGTATGCGGCGCTCGAGACGGTCGTCGAACAGCTGCTGGACGCGAACCGGTTCCCGGCGGTGCAGGAGGTGATCGTGACGGGTCACTCGGCCGGGGGGCAGGTGCTCCACCGCTTCGCCGCGTCGAGCCGGGTGGAGGACGGCGCGCGCGAAGGCGTTTCATTTCGGTACGTGGTGGCGAATCCGTCGACCTACCTCTATCTGGGACCCCACCGGCTGGACGCCAACGGCGAGTTCACCGTACCCGGCGGCGCCTGCGAAGACTACGACGAATGGCACTACGGGCTGCTGGACCGCAACACCTACGCCGAGCGCCTCGAGGCCGACACGATTCGCGCGCTGCTGACCCGCCGCGACGTGCGCATCCTGGTCGGTGACGCCGATACGCTAAGCGCATCGCTCGACGTCAGTTGCGGAGCCAACCTGCAGGGCCCGAACCGCTATCGGCGCGGCCTGACCCTCGTGCGCTTCATGGAGGCCCTGTACGAGGGCCATGCCCACAAGCAGATGGTCGTTCCGGGCGTGGGTCACTCCAACCGCTCGATGTGGCTCTCGGAGGTGGGGAAGAACGCGCTCTTCGGGAGCTAGCCGAGCGCCGTTGTTTGCGGCCGCCAAAGTCCCCGCGGGCCCGTCCCGTCGCGCCCAGAGTGGAACCGCTTGACACGCCCCGTGTAGACACTCGGCGGATTTCTCCGAGATTAGGTAGTACGGGTGAGGTCGGTAGCCGCATCCGATGAGCGGGCGCGCGCAGCCCGGCCTCGACAACCCGGGGACCCGCTCGCGGTGTCTCCCGGGACCTCCAGAGGGCGGTGCCAAATGCGAGCATGGATGCCTTGGGTCGTGGCGGGTGTGGTCCTTCTTTCCCCAACCGGCGTGCAAGCCCAGCAGGCGCCCATCGAGGATGGGGGTGGTGAGGCGATGGAGACTGCGGAGGGGG
>VYAQ01000388.1:8408-23771 GCA_009844885.1 Gemmatimonadota bacterium | reverse complement strand
CAGATCGTGCAGTCCTGTATGTAGTTAGAAGATTTCCTGTCGGGATTCTGGCTGTTCCCAGTCCGCTGGATCAACGACATAAACCCGCTTCCCGTCGTCCCCCAGCCGTATGTCCGAAATCCTCTGGAACCCGGCACGATCACCGTGCATGCTCCCGATCTCGTAGACCGGCACGGTGGTCCAGGTGCCGTCAATGTCGAGGGATCCTGATGGCGTATCGGCACCATCACACCCGAGCGCACCGGTCGTGGCGACGATCCACCAGCACCGGGTCCAGCGTTTCGCGCCCATGCGGTCAATCACCCTGCCCCTCGAGGCCTCACGAAGACCACGCGCCAACCCCTGACGTCGTCCCGCCGAACGGCGACAGCGCCCCCGTCATGGATCTGTTTGAGCTCCAGGTCGGGGTCTGCGATCCACATTCGCACGAGATCGCCCTCGATGTTCCAGGCCCTCCAAACGACTCTGCCGCCTTTGACGATGCTCCCGACCCAGAGGTTGCCTGCATTGTCGACGAGAAAACGCGACAGGGCGGGCAGGCGATCGGGTGCCTGAACTGCCTCCAGGATGGACTTGCGAACGCTGGCAACCGGAAGGCCGTGGCGCGTCGAGAGGCTCTCGACTATGTCGCCAGTTCGTTCAAGCACATCATCGTCCGACGCGGGATCTGTTTCGACGCCCACGGCGGTGCGACCCAGCTGGTTCCCGGTGTCGTCGTACAGAACGAACCGGAGTTCCGAGCCGTCAGGCCCCTCCAGTTCGTCCGCGGTCCCGAAGTAGCGGCCATCGGGACTAAGTTCGGTTCGCGTGTAGTTCGCCAGAGGATTCAGGAAGACGAACCCCCTTTCGTTCGGTAGCGCCGCATACGCTGAGACTCGCCGGTGCCGAGCTTCTCCGAGCGAGTCCAGAATCTGACCGTCAGTGCCGACGAGGAGTATGGGGTTGGGCTCTGGGGTCGAGCTCGAGGTGGTCCGAGGGGCCGCCACCGTGAGGCCCGAGCGCAGGTATCCGACGGGACCGTACCTGGCGGCGGCCGAACGGGGGCCGGTGGCATGGCCGCGGAGGTAGCGCCCGTCACCCGCCATCAGAGACACACGCGATCGTCCGCCGTCCACGACCAAGAGGGTATCACCCCACCACGCCACATGCGGCACGGATCCGAATTCTCCCGGCCCCTGGCCACTGCGCCCCACGACCTGCCTCCTGCCCATCGCGTCAAACACCCACACCTCACCCAGGCCGAACTGAGACACTGCCAGGACGCCCTCCGGACTCAGCGCGACGTCGACGATGCCCCCAAACGAATCATCCCCCTCGGTGCTACCCAAAGAGTCGACAGCGAAAAGCCGTTCCGGGGCATCGACAGAGTCGGCCAGCGGCCCCGGCGGCGTATCGGCACCACCACACCCGAGCGCCACGGCCGCAACCGCAGCGACAACCCACCCCGGGACCCACGATCTCGCGCTCATCCGCTTGTATACACAAATGTCACGGATGGGATCCTACCTCCCCGGATTCAACGGATCTTCTGGCGCGCAGCACTGGTTCACGTACCGCTGTGGGTGAGATGCCCGGTGTACTCGGCCCGCCTGTGAGCGACCAGGAGCCGCCGATGGATTGCCTAGAACCGGCTAGCCCCACCGCGCCAATTGTACTCCACGAGCTCCATGCGATCGAGGCTTCGGACGCCCCACAGTCGGTGCCCGCTCTCCTCGGACGCCACGAACGCCACGGGGGAAGCGAGCACTGTCCTTCCCACGATGGCCCCGTCGGCAGAGAACCTGAACAGCATCCTGTCGCTGCTCCGCAGGTCTGAGACGACCTGCAAGAAACCATGCGATCCCAAGGGGATCACCGGCATCGCCACCCATCGAGGCGGTCTACCATCTGTCACGGAGTATTCGGGCGGTATTGTCTCGAACACAGTGCGTACCCGATTGTGCTCGGGATCCACTGTGGCGGCCCAGAACGGTGGAAACAACTTGGCCACAACCCATTGCTTCCCGGTACGACGCACCCAAATGTGGTCGGCTGGACTAAGCAACGGACCCAAGCCTGCCGATCCGACAACGGGAATTCCGTCAATTCGGAGAATCCCGTCAGACCCAACGCGAAGAACGTGCCACCCGCCTTCCCGCCACATGGCGCTCGCCTGCGGCGGCGACTCAGTCTCTTGATCAGTTCGCTCGCCACCGAGGACCTCAAGGGCAGCGGACAGGGTTAGAGCTCCGCCCGTGTCGAGCATAATCTGCCAATACTGTCCATCCCATTCTACCGCCCTGATGCGACCGGCTTCCAGCCGATGTTCAGTCACATGCCACTGCTCATCGACCACGAGGAAGCTACCTTCCTCGGCCCCCCACACGAAGATGCTCTCTTGCCCGACGGCCATACCCACCGGGCGAAAGCCGAAAGGTAGAACGGCCGAGCGCACTTCCTCAAGCGCGACCTGACCGCCAAGCGGCGCCAGGGTCACGGCGAGAAAAAGGAGAAAACCGAGGGTGGCTTTCACTCAGCCCCTCGAGGCCTCAAGAAGGGGGATTATAGCGTTGGGTTGACAGAAGGGTCGTGATTGCCTTAACTTGGGGGTGCTGACAGAACCCCCGATTTCGAGGAGGCACCATGGCCCACACGGCACCCGGCAAGAGTCACCGCAAGGGCATTTCGCTCTTGGAGCTGGCCGATATGTTCCCCGACGAGAAAGCCGCTGTGAAGTGGTTCGAGCGCGTCATGTGGCCCACTGAGCGGGCGTGCGGGCATTGCGGCTCGCTGCGCACGGTCGAGGCCAGCCACGCCAAGATGCCGTACTGGTGCTCCGATTGCCGGTCCTACTTCTCGGTGCGGACGGGCACGGTCATGGAGCGGTCGAAGGTTCCGGTCCGGAAGTGGGCATACGCGATCTACCTGGACGTGACGAGCCTCAAAGGCGTTGCCGCCATGAAGCTGCACCGGGACATCAAGGTGGCCTACAAGACCGCGTGGTTCATGCAGCAGCGCATCCGGGAGGCATTCCGGGCCGAGGGTCCGGTCGGCATGTCCGGCCCCGTGGAAGTGGACGAGAGCTACTTCGGCGGGAAGAGGAAGAACATGAGCACGGCGAAGCGGAAGGAACTCGAAGGCACGGGCCGGGGTCCGGTCGGCAAGACCGCCGTGGTCGCCGCGAAGGACAGGGAGACCAGGCAGGTGGCGGCACGGGTGATCGAGGCGACCGACCGGGCCACCTTGCAGGGCTTCGTGGACGATCACGCCAGCCCGGACGCCGCACTCTACACCGACGACGCGACGGCGTACCGGGGCAGTGGCCGGGAGCACGAGACCGTCAAGCACAGCGCCGCCGAATACGTCCGGTACTTGGAGGGGGAGACGATCCACACGAACGGCGTGGAGTCCTTCTGGTCGATGCTCAAGCGGGCTCACAAGGGGACGTTCCACCGGCTGAGCCCGAAGCACCTGCACCGCTACATCGCGGAGTTCTGCGGACGCCACAACATCAGGGACCTCGACACGATCCGGCAGATGGAGCACGTCGTCGCCGGGATGGTCGGCCGGCGGCTCATGTACCGGGATCTGATCGCGGACAACGGTCGGTCGGCGGCGGCGTCATGAACATCGTCTCGGCAGTCCTCCAGCTTGGCGCGCTCGTCCTGATCGTCGTGCTCGGCATCGCGTTCCAGCGGGCCGAGGAACAGGCCAAGGCGGAGCGCAAGGTGCTCGAAGTCGACATCTCCGACTGCCCGCCGTTCCTGCCCGACGACGAGAAAGGGCGAGACGAAGGCGGACGCAAATGAGGACGGGGCCGCGGCACATGGACCAGGCCGCGTTACATCTGGGGAACCGGCTGTACCGTTCGGACTGCAAGATCGTGCTTGATCGGTTGCGGAAAGAAGGCGTCCTCGTGGACCTGATCTACCTCGACCCGCCGTTCAACTCGAACCGCACCTACTCGATGATCTTCAACTACCGTGGCGTCACCGCGCAGACCAGGGCGTTCGACGACATGTGGGACTACACCGACAGCACCCGGCAGCTCGTGCTCGACTTCCGGGACGAGTTGGAGATGTGGGACCTGTCAGAAGCCTTCAAGGAGTTCATGCGGGTGTGGATTCGCATCTTGGAGGGCGGAACGTCCGACGACCGGAAACTGCTCAACTACCTGATGTACATGACTCAGCGCCTCGTCCGATGCCGCAACATCCTCCACCCCACCGGGTCAATCTACCTGCACTGCGATGCAACGGCGAGCCACTACCTCAAGGTCGTGATGGACGGAGTGTTCGGGCGGAGGAACTTCCAGAACGAGATTACATGGCACAGAACGCGCGGGAAGGGACTGAACCCTCGGCGATACCTGCAAAACTGCGACAGGCTTCTGTTCTACACGGCAGGAGGCCGCCACACATGGAACCAGCAGTTTCAGCCGTTTGAGCCGGGGTACGGGGAGGGTTGGGATTCGGATGAGCACGGGCCGTGGGACAAGGCGGACCTGACGGGCGGAAAGGCCGGTGGGCCAGCAGCATACAAGCCGTTCAAGGGCGTGGAGCCAGCGGCCGGACGCGCATGGGCACCACCCGTTCGGGAGAAGTTTCCACCAGCATTGCAAGAACGGCTACCGGACGATTACGAGATGCTGGACGCGCTCGAAAAGTGCCACGCGCTAGATGAGGCGGGACTGATCTACTGGCCTTCGCGGGATGGTGGCAAGCCGCGCTACAAGAAGTACCTCTCAACACTCAGGGGCCGTTACGCCAGCGACCTGTTCCACGATATCATGCCGATCGCAGCGCACGCGAACGAGCGACGGGGCTACAAGACGCAGAAGCCCCTGAAGCTGTTGGACCGGATCATCCGGGCGTCCAGCAACCCCGGCGATCTCGTCCTCGATCCGTTCTGCGGGTGCGGCACCACGATCGAAGCCGCCGAGCGGTTGGGGCGCCGGTGGATCGGCGTGGACATCAGCGGCGACGCGGTGGACGAGATCAAGCTGCGGATGGAGGAACGCGGCATCTACGAGGCACGCCACTACGAGGTGCTCGAAGGCAGCCCCGACACGATGGCCGAATACCAGCGCCTCAACCCATTCGAGAAACAGGATTGGCTAATCCGGCGCGTGGGCGGTTTTCCGAATCCCCGGAAGTCAGGCGACGAGGGTGTGGATGGCGACATGAAGTTCCACATGGGCACGAAGAACGGGCGCGACAAATGGGGGCGGCTCGTGTTCTCGGTGAAGACCGGGAAACAGAAGCATCCGGCGCACGTCCGCGAACTGCGCGGCACCATGCAGAACGAGAAGGCACAGATCGGCGTTCTGATTCTCGACGGCGATCCGACACCGGCGATGGAGGCGGCTGCGGACAAGGCGGGGGGGTTCAGCTACCAACAGCGCGAGGACCTGCCGCCGAAGGAATACGCCAGACTCCAGATCGTCACGGCCCACGAGATCATCGACGGAGCCAAGGTCGACTGCCCGCCGACCATGCAGGAGGTCAGGCGGTTCCGGCGTAGCCAGACGAGCCTACAAATCTGACCGGGAGAGCCCCGAATGGCCTCGAACCGCAAGAAGAAGCCCCGCAAGAAGGCACTGCCAGCCGACTACGGCGACGCGACCCCGGAGGACGTGGCCAAGGCGTTCCTGCGCCACCGCCGTTCGGGGGTCCGCGAGGGCGTGAAGCCCCGGCGTCCACCGGCCAAGTCGAAAGACACCTGAAGCAAAGCGCGGGCGCCCCGGCCGACATCCGGGACGCCCGCTGTATCTCGACACCATCAAGGAGACAAAACGATGTCGAGCGACCCTAACGACTCCCTTTCTCGCGACGACGAGCTATCAGCCTATCAAGACCGGAACGCTGTTCTCGAAGCCCGAGTCGCACGTCTCGAAGGCCAACTCGCAACTGCTCATGAAGTCGCGAAAGCTCACGGGACAAACGAGCAGACTCTTTCCGAGTCTCTTCGCAAGTGCGAAAAAAGGCTTCGTCTTCAGCGTCAAGCAAATCGTCAGTTGACGGTGGAGAATCGCGATCTGCGACGAAAGAACCAAGGCGGGAATCAGTAGCGGTTTCCATGCGTTCCAAGATACAGCTTCAGGGGCCGGTCTGTCACGCAGGGAAGGTGTCGGCAGGGCCGTCCCGTGTCAACCCAACGCTATAATCCCATCAAGAAGACCACGCGCCAACCCCTGACATCATCCTGCCGAATGGCGACAGCTCCCCCGTCATGGAGCTGTCTCAACTCCAAATCGCGGTCGGCGATCCACGTTCGCAAGAGATCGCCCTCGACGCTCCAGGCCCGCCAAGTGACCATGCCATCCTTGCCGATACTGCCGACCCAGAGCTTCCCGTCATTATCGAGCAGAAAATTCGACAAAGCGGGCACGCGGTCGGGTAGTTGAACTGCTTCTACAATGGCTTTGCGAACGCTGGCGACCGGAAGGTCGTCGGTCTTGGCGATGCGTTCGATCATGTCGCCGCGTCGCACGAGCACATCCTCGTCCGACGCGGGATCGGTTTTGAGGGTCACGGTGGTTCGACCCACCTCGTTCCCGGTGTCGTCGTACAAGGCGAATCGGAGTTCCGAGCCGTCAGGCCCCTCCAGCTCGTCCGCGGTCCCGAAGTAGCGGCCATCGGGACTGAGTGCAGTTCGCGTGTAGTTCGGCAGAGGATTCTGGAAGACGAACCCCGTTCCGTCTGGCAGTGTCGCATCCGCTGAGACTCGCCGGTGCCGAGCTTCTCCGAGCGTGTCCAGGACTTGGCCGTCAGTGCCCACGAGGAGTATCGGCTTGGCCGCAGCGGTCGAACTCCCTAAGGTCAGGGGGGCTGCCACCGTGAGGCCTGAGCGCAGGTATCCTGCAGAACCGTACCTCACGGCGGCCAACCTAGGGATAGTAGTTTGATCTCGGAGGTAGCGCCCATCGCCGGTCAAAAGAGACACGCGCGATCGTCCGCCCTCTACGACCACGAGGGTATCACCACGCCACGCCACGTCTGACACAAACCCGAACTCCCCTGGTCCTTCGCCACGGCGCCCGGCGACCTGCAATTTGCCATCTGCGTCAAATACCCACACCTCACTCAAGCCGTACTGAGCTACTGCGAGGGTGCCTTCCGGATGGACCGCGACGTCAACGATGAAGCCGAACGAATCATCGCCCTCGGTGCTGCCCACAGAATCGATAGCGAACAACCGTTCTTGGGCTTCGAGGGAGCCGGGGACCAATGCCAAGACGGTGATGAGACGCCACCACACAACTCGTAACAAGCGCATTACCATTGCATTTCGATTCTGGTTGGTCAAACGGGGGGATCGATAGACGGAACGGGCGAAGGCCTGAGGAATCCGCTAGACAACAAGGGTTCGAAGCTTGCGACGATGTTGCGTGGCCTCCAGTCTTGATAGCGCCCACGCCGTTATCGCAGAGTCGCATGGCCTCTTGCGCGGGCCAGCCGTCAGAATGGCTGTGTAGTCCTTGTTTGGATCAACGGCAGTACCCGTCAGATCAACGGCCTGCTGCTCCTGAAATGCCCAGCAGAAGCCGGTTCGCTTGCACCCCATGGGGTCGGTAGTGTGGCAGCCTTCGTAGTTTCCGTCACCGCCTATCACGCAAACTGCCCACGGCCCGCTGGTATTGCAGTCGTCGCAGGGACCAACCTGTGCTTCGACCGAGTAGGGCGAGAACCCGGCAAGTAAGAACGCGGCACTCAGCCCAAGGAAGACTCTCTTCACGTCACACTCCTTGATGTAGACGGGGCCGGACAAGCCTCATGCTGGTCCGCGTTCCCCGCAGTAACTGTAACTCAATCGTACGCTGTGAGTTGGCGGGTCACAACGTGTCAACCCGACCAATCCTAGGCGTTATCCGGCTTTCAGGCATCGGGGTCACCGTCTCGGGCCGCCCGAGCACCGCTGGGCTCGAGAAACACCCGCCTCCGCGCCTCTAGAACCCAGTCGCTGAGGGTCAGCCTAGGAAGCTGAGTGGGCGTCTTCCCAGTCAGATTCCTAACGAACCTGCTCCAGGAGGAAGCGTCCGCAAATCCCAGCCGGCGCGCAATCTCCGTCTGACTCGCTCCCTCTTCCCGAAGGGCCAATCCCTGCAGGACCGTGGTCCACCGGATCGCGACCGCGATGGAGAACCCGTAGCGTCTGGCCACCCTGGACAGGTGGTCGGCGGTGCAGGATACGGCGTTGGCCACATCGCCAAGGCGATGAAAGTGGGCTGGCTTCCTGCCGTTCCCGCTTCCGCCTGGACCGTCACCGTTTGAATCAGGTTCCAGCCCGGCGATCCCCTCGACTGGTTGGTACGCCACCAGACGTAGCGCCCGCACGGCCAACGCCGGGCCGGGACACACCCGGATGAAGGGGTCGATGACATCCGGGAAGGGTAAGGCTCCCGACCCATTGTGGTCGTCAGGGCTCACTGTAGTTCTCTCCTCGTTTCAGGTGGATGGCGATCCCGCGCGTTCGTTGGGCTTTCTACTCCCTTAATGCCGGAAGACGCTGAAATGGGGCAGTCATTTTCCGACACCCGAGACGATGGGGCTATCTTTACGGTCGAGACCGCAGGGGCGGAGGGGAGTGGTCGGCGTTTGGTGGGGTGACCCCCCTGAGGATGTAGACGGCGCCCTCTCCAGAGGACGGGAGGCAGGGTGAGGCTGACGAGGATCGCTGGAGCATTCCTGGGGAAGGGACCTGTTCGATTTCTGAGCCCATCGACATCGATCGACTGCGCGCGCGCGATGAGGCGTTGCTCAAGCAACTCGTCCGACAGATCAGCCCGCGAATGCTGGAGGCCATTCGACCCTACGCGCGCGACAATGATGACGCGGACGATCTGCTGCAGGACTCCTGGCTCAGGGTGATGGACCAGTTGGACAACTTCAAGCAGAACGGTTCCTTCCCGGCGTGGGCCATCGCGGTCGCCGAGAACGTCGCGCGGACGGCGCGGCGCAGGCGCGAGCGTACCGCGGAGCAGCGTGCGGCACCGGATAGTGTCGAGGAGGTCCTGGACCGTGGTCCGAATCCCGAAGAGGAATTGCTTTTCAACGAGCAACGCGAACTGCTGAACTCTGCGCTGGCACGGTTGCCGGATCGCGAACGGGACATCGTGGTGCTCCGCTTCATTGAGGGCAGGAGCACTGCGGAAGCGGCCGCCAGGATCGGTGTCGGTGGAGGCTGTGGAGGCGTTCCTTCGTCGGCACGGGACATTGGTAGACCGGGGGCCGTCGCTGGGGATCGAGATTCGGGATCCCTGCGATGTGGCCGCGCTGGAACAGGCGGTCGCCGGCCACGCAGCCGTGCTCGTGACCGGAGATCGAGACCTCATGGAGATCGAGCAGGCGGTGCCGATCCGAATTGTCTCGCCTAGAGGTCTGTGGGAGGATCTCAGAGGTTGAAGTGACTACCGGCTCGTACCCCCCTCAGAAAGCTGCGTCGACCGTGTTAGTGGGCCGGACGCTGATCCGCACGGGTGTGGACGGCGCAGCACCCGCAAAGTACCCGTAGGCGCCTTCCAGCCCGAAGGAGGGCCATGGCTGCCGTACCGGGTACTTCCCCGACACGTCGAAGAAGTTGGCGTAGTGCCGTCCCAATCCGAGCAACCGAACGGACAGCTGCACGGGCTGGCCGAGGTACAGCCTCTTGTACAGCGAGGGGCTGGCGCGGCTCAGGCGTAGGTCAGCCCAGCCTGCCTGCACGTCCAGCACCATCGGCTGACAGGACATGGGTCCCACGGGCTCCTGAAGGCCATCGGACTGAATCTCGACGGCGTCGACTACCTCCGAGTGCAGCGTCGCGACATCGGAAGGGACATCGAACCGGATCGGCACGACGAAGTCATCTTCATCTGTGTGTATGGGAGGAAACACTTGGCCGTCCACCGGCTCGAGGATGACGGGCGCGGAGGGCACCACGGTCGCCCCGCTGATGGGGCCTTCCGGCCCGCTGCCCGAAATCCTGTACATGGTGCGCTCGCGAATCGCTTCTGGCAGCCGCGCTCGGAGGCAGATCGACGTCCCGGGCCACGTCTCCAGGTCCGTCATCCGGCAATCGGCCGGATCCACTTCCTCGGAGAAAGCGGCCTCCCATCCGGGACCCACCAGACGCAGCTCGATTGCGGGAGGGGAACCAGACTGGGAACGGTGAGGGTGCATGGCCAGCAGGCTCACGTCGCTCCGCCCGGCCACGAGAACCACCGCGATGGCCAGGACGTCTGATTCCGGAACGACCTGGTCCGCCGAACGAATGCAACCGGCAAACGTCAGCGCAATCAGCACGATCGCCATCCCTGGTGCCGATCGCCGCCTCAAAACCGGAACTCCACGCCGAAGAACGGAATCATTGGCATTTGCGGCATGTACACCTGGTCGATGATCCCAACGCGGTCGCTGCGCACGTCACGATCGAAATTGGGCTCCGCGACCGTGGCAACCACATTCGGCAAGCTGAAGAGATTGGCTATCGAAACGAAAGGGGTGAGCGAACCGCCGCCAAACCAGGAGGTTTCGCGCGTATGCCGCCAGCCAACGTCGAGGCGGGCATAGGGTGGGAGTCTTGCGGAGTTGTGAGTACCTCCGATGGCCACCATGTAACGGAACAGAGGATGCTGCTCCAGGTTTTCGGACGAGTTGTAGTTGACGAAAGGCACCACAGCCAGCATTGGTGTCGTAGGCTGGCCCGATCGTGCCGACGCCCTGGCCGACCATGAAGAGTTGCCCCGCTCCAGGGCTACCCCGAGTTCGAACTCGTGATCGCGGTGAAACCGGGGGGTAAAGGTGTCGGGGCCCACGGTTCGTGATGCCTTGCCCCAGCGATAGCTCCCCACGGCGGTAGCGGACCGCCAGCCCCAGCTCCAGAAGACCTCAACGCCCCGCGCTGCGCCGGTGGCCACCTTTCGGCGGGCTGGATCGTCAAGCGTGCTTGCGCCGAGTGGATTGGTCCCCAGCTCGGGCACCCGAATGTTGTCCAGCTCCCTCAAATACGCGTCCAGCCGCAGGTGGAGTGCTCCCAGCGTCGCCTCCCACCCTGCCGAGAATTCGCTATTGCGCGGCACGGGTCCGTCCACGACCGGGGCCAGAAGGTCGTACGCGATGAAACTGGCCCCAACCGACTCTTCGTCCCGCATGGACGCCAACGCCTGATGAGATCTGGCGGCCACGATGCGGGTCCGCCACCACGAGCCCGAATAGCTCAACTCCGCAAAGGGCGCCAGCATGGTTGCGAGCCCTGAGAAATGGTCCAGCCGTAGCCCTGCCCTGGAAGCCCAACTCCCGCCGAAGCGGGTTTCAACCCTGGAGTACGCGGCAAGCCGCCATTGAGAGGCTCTCAGGTTCAGCGACGACAGGATGATCTGCTGCAGGTCTCTGTGATCATCGTCGACCGCGTAGCCGTGGTCGGCGGTGAAGTCGGTGGCCTGTAGGCCGGCCGTCACGGTCGTGTGTTCGGTGTATCGAGTCAAACGGACATCCGCCCGTTGCTCACTCATGAAACCGCTGCCCAGGATCACAGTATCTTCGGGTGGCACATAGTCGCCACCAAATCGCTCGGCAACGCTGCTACCGCCGCCAAGTCCAAGGAAATGGCTGGAGAAACGGCTGTGACCCAAGGTCGCGTCGACCAGCGTGGCCGGACCGAGGGGATGACGGTAGTGAATGGCCACCGCGGTGTTCCCCCAGTCGAGGGTGGCGGTCTCGTTGTACTCCTGGGCGAGGTTGTCGAACGCTTCGGAGTTGGTATAGGCGGTGACTGAGAGGCGCCGAACGCCCCCCAGGTCCTTGGTGAACTTGGCGTGTAAGTCATCGAACGCATACGGGATGACAGCCTCTGTTGCGCCGAGGCCCCTAAGCCCCGAGAAGATGAGATCGATGTAGGTCCGGCGGCCGTCGACAATGAAAGACGCGCTCTCACCGACAGGGCCCTCCACCGCGACCCGCGACGACGCGAGACCTAAGGAGCCGGTCACGCGCCTGCGGTCCCGTGCCCCGTCGCGGGTCTGAATGTCGATCGCACCCGAGAGCGACCCGAACGGTTGTGCGTCTCCGCCCGAGCCCGGCAGAAGCGTCACCCGCTCCACCGCCTCTGCGTTGACTGCCGAAAGAAAGCCGCCGAGGTGGTGGGGGTTGAATAGGCGGACACCGTCGAGCATCACGGGGGTCCCGGCGCTGACACCGCCCCGCACGAACGGAATCGCGACCCAGTCCGAAGGGGCCGATGCCGAAGGCGACATCGAGACCGCCCGCAGTGCGTCTGTTTCAAGAATGGTCGGCAGCAGGCGCATCACGGCGGTATCTACGACGAATGCGTCTCTGGAGAGCGAGATCGGGTTGCCCGTCTGCCCGCGGACGTTGACCACGATCGAATCGATCGGCACCGGGGCGCGCCGTAAGAGCACGAGTAGTTCGTCAGGTGGAACCTCGGTGTATGATCGTACCCAGGCTTCGTACCCATAGGCCTCGACCTGCACCCGAACCTGACCTGTAGGCGCGCCCGCGACCACGAAAGCGCCGAAGCGGTCGGAATCTGCTGATGCCGTCGCGGACGAGCGTGCGGCAGCGACCGAAACGGTGACCCGCGCGAATGCCACCGGCTCAAGGTCGATGCTGTCCCGGACGACGCCGAAGAGGGTGGCCTGCTGGACGGCGGCCACCAGTAGCGCGGCCGCTGTCATGAATCCAGGAAAGAAGCGTTCATATCGAGCGGTGACCCAGCCAAGATCCACGCCTTTATGGCTTCGAGTCCTATCACGCGTACAAGCACACGTTCATCCCGAAAGCCATAGTGGCCCCCTTCAGCGTGGACGGTCCGAGAAACCACGAGGACCTGCGGTGTCGCCGCTCGGCCCGGCATATCACCATAGATGTACTTGAGCAAGCCGATGTTGGCCCAGCTGCGACCTGACGTAACTTCGTCGAAGGCCCCGAACTTACGTAGGTGTGCCAGCCCGTTGGCCGCAACCATATCACGAGCGATGCCAACGGCTACAAACCCGCGCTGCTCGGCACGTGCGCGAGCCTGAAGTTCGAGTTTGAGATTGCCGACTAACGTTACCAACTCGGGCGCATTGGACCAAACACATTGCGACGATCCGACGTATATTAGCGCGGTTTCTCCACCTGAAGCAAGGGTTCCGTCAGGACGGTAGGATGTGGCCACGGTCGCGGGGAGACTCCACTCAATGTCAATCTCTGGCACGGGAATCAGCCCGTTTGCACGCGCACCAATTCCTATGGCTAGACCCAAGAGAATAGGCAACCATACCAACCGTGCTCTCCGTGGGCCGCCCGATTGCGTTCCCCTCCCCGGCGTTACCCCGTTACTCGTCATGGGAGAATCCCCAAGTCTCATCTGTCACCATTGAGGGTCCGTAGTTCGATTCGGGGAAAGGGGTCTTCGAACATCGCTATGTATCGCTCCAGCGTCGGATCGAAGATGACCGGTAGGCCGTCGCCGAGCGAAGCACCGTTCCCCGTTCTCGCGTCAACCAGAAAGCTGTTGACGGTGATGGTGCGTGCTCGGGAGTTGAGGCGTGCTGTTTGCAGCAGGAGGTGATCGGGCCCCAAGCCATGTAGCCCGCCCACGAGGTCTTCAGTGTCTGTTCGGCGGCGCGTTACGTAGGCTCCCCGGGCGTCAAAGCCTTCGACCACTTCCGCGGGAGCAAACCCCTCAATTCGGGCGGTCCAGGTGTTGGTCCGGCTACCGGGATCGAAAGAGCGAACAACCGGTAACAGTTCGAAAGCAAACACCACGCGGGACGCCTCTTGGAAACATCCGACTACTCCGTCAGCCATCTGACTTCGGAGCAACCAATGAGCGGCCTTGTACCCAGACCCAAACGGTCGATGGGGCCCATCGGTGGTCGCCACGACCTCGTGGACAACTGTGTTTCGCGCCTGCCCCCAGCCGGAAAGAAAAGCTCGATCGCCCACAGCACACATGTCCTCCGGCACAACGGGGATGTCTATCACCTCATCCAGCTTCCAGCCGTCGCTCGTCTCTACGAATGCTCTAAGACCACGAGAGCGGGTCGACACAAGAAGTCTGCCGTCGCCGAGGATCTCGATCCCATTTGCGGACCTAAACTCTGCGGGGCCATCACCGATGCGTCCGATTACTTGGACGGCTCGCCCGGTCGAATCAAAGATACGAACCTCTTGGGCCTGGTCGTCCAAGACGAAGATGTCGCCCCATGGAGCTACCAGCGCATCCGAGATCCGCCCGAATACCGCCGGATCATTGTCACCGCTCGCACGCCCAATCCTCAGGGTCGTGCGAGCGGTGAGCAGCGAATCCCGCACGCTCCGCCAGCTTGCAAGCGCTTCCGAGGTTAGATCCTGTGGCGAACCATCCCGGACAATCCGAGCGGCATCGGCCGGAGGTGCATTCTCTGCCGTGGGGTGCACGATCTCGTGAGCATCCGGGCCCCGCTCGCACGCGGAAAATGCAACTAGAGCCGCCAGAACAAACCGCGGTTGAGGTAGCTGGGACTTCACCCTACCCGGTGTCTTCATGTCCCAATCCTGTTTGCCCGACGGAGAGCCCGGTCGCAACATGGTTGCTTCCCTCAGATGCACTCGTCCCACGGAGTGGTGAGATCGTCGACGCATGTATCATCCCCGGTACCGGTGTGGGGCTTATGGTAGTCACTGCAGGCTCGGGTTGAGCAGTCGTGATCAGAATCGAGTGGAGGCGCGCAGACCGTGTTCTGGCCGCTGTTGTCGACACATTCGTCACTGTCAAACCACCACCACCTATGATTGTGCTCACATTCAGACTCGTCGCAGTGAGGAATGGCGGCCAGCGGCTCCGGACCACCCCCAAACCACCCCCCGATCACCGCGCCAGCCAGCAACGACGCGGAAAACAGAAGCACGCTCTTGGTTCCCCTCTTCGAGTTCTCGGTAATCTTCGCCATCTCGACTCCTCCTCACTTGGGCGGCCCGGTGAGCGGAGTGAAGGCACCGCTCGCCGTGGCCGATGTGATCATGTGCGTACTAACGAACGAAAGAGCACCCCACTCCGCCATGTTCCAACCCGACCAATCCTAGACTTTTTCCGGCTTTCGGGCGTCGGAACCGCCATTTCAGCACGCCAGATCAACTGGATGGTATCCAGAAACACCCGCCGCCGGGCCTCGAGAACCCAGTCGCTCAACGGTAGGTGCGGGAGCTGAGTGGGCGTCTTCCCGGTCAGATTCCTAACGAACCTGCTCCAGGAAGCGTCCGCGAATCCCAGCCGGCGCGCAATCTGCGTCCGGCTCGCTCCCTCTTCCCGGCCACATCGCCAAGGCGGTGGAGGTGGGTTGGCTTCCGGCCGTTCCCGGTGTTGCCTGGACCGTCACCGTTTGAATCAGGTTCCAGCCCGGCGATCCCCTCGACTGGT
>VYAQ01000388.1:0-8398 GCA_009844885.1 Gemmatimonadota bacterium | reverse complement strand
GCCTGGACCGTCACCGTTTGAATCAGGTTCCAGCCCGGCGATCCCCTCGACTGGTTGGTACGCCACCAGACGTAGCGCCCGCACGGCCAACGCCGGGCCGGGACACACCCGGATGAAGGGGTCGATGACATCCGGGAAGGGTAAGGCTCCCGACCCATTGTGGTCGTCAGGGCTCACTGTAGTTCTCTCCTCGTTTCAGGTGGATGGCGATCCCGCGCGTTCGTTGGGCTTTCTACTCCCTTAATGCCGGAAGACGCTGAAATGGGGCAGTCATTTTCCGACACCCGAGACGATGGGGCTATCTTTACGGTCGAGACCGCAGGGGCGGAGGGGAGTGGTCGGCGTTTGGTGGGGTGACCCCCCTGAGGATGTAGACGGCGCCCTCTCCAGAGGACGGGAGGCAGGGTGAGGCTGACGAGGATCGCTGGAGCATTCCTGGGGAAGGGACCTGTTCGATTTCTGAGCCCATCGACATCGATCGACTGCGCGCGCGCGATGAGGCGTTGCTCAAGCAACTCGTCCGACAGATCAGCCCGCGAATGCTGGAGGCCATTCGACCCTACGCGCGCGACAATGATGACGCGGACGATCTGCTGCAGGACTCCTGGCTCAGGGTGATGGACCAGTTGGACAACTTCAAGCAGAACGGTTCCTTCCCGGCGTGGGCCATCGCGGTCGCCGAGAACGTCGCGCGGACGGCGCGGCGCAGGCGCGAGCGTACCGCGGAGCAGCGTGCGGCACCGGATAGTGTCGAGGAGGTCCTGGACCGTGGTCCGAATCCCGAAGAGGAATTGCTTTTCAACGAGCAACGCGAACTGCTGAACTCTGCGCTGGCACGGTTGCCGGATCGCGAACGGGACATCGTGGTGCTCCGCTTCATTGAGGGCAGGAGCACCGCGGAAGCGGCCGCCGAAACCGGTGTCAGCGTCCGGTCAGTTCGAGCCATTCAGCGCCGCGCGATTCACCGATTGCTGAGCATGTTCGACGTAATGGACAAGATCATGCCTTGAGACCGGTCCGCCTTGCGACTCCCAGGGCAAGTGTCGGAAAATGACTGCCCGTTCTTCGCGCGTCTGGGCATTAAGGGAAGTGTAGGGCCGCAACTGGGCTTTGTCGTTGTCGGCCAAGAGCTTCTCCGAACGGCCACCGGAAGGCCGGAGCCACATGAAACGTCGCGCGAGCCTCATGAGTTGGAACACCATGTTGTCAGTGCTGGTGCTGGGCATCCTGGCACAGCTATTGATCGTGGCGGGTCGGCCCTACTTCACGGCCAACTCGCCGACCCCCGGTGCGGCAGTCCAGGTCGGAGACACTGTCCCGGCGTTGGTGGGCTACGACGCGACGGGCGTTCGGAAGACGATTCCGCTCATCGACGGTCTTCGCGTCGCAACGGTGCTGTACGTCTTCCACCCGGACTGCGCCCACAGTGATCGGGTGGCGCTGGCCTGGCAAGCTCACTTCGCCAACGGACTGGGCGATCCCAACGTTCGACGAATCGCCGTCACAAGCGACGCCCCGGCCGCGGCCGCCCAATACGCCGCTCGTTTTGGCTGGCAGGTCGAGCTACTGAGCCTGGCGCACCCGGATCACGCTGGCCAGGCACGCTCCCTGACCTCCAGAACACCGTGGCTGGTCGTGTTCGACGCCCGCGGTGTGCTTCGGCTCCAGGCGCACGGAAGTGAACTGGAGCAACTCGCGCTGCTGCCGGAAATCGTCGGCTAGCCTGCGCCTCTCCCCCTTAGTGGCTTCCCGTAGCTCGAAGCCAAGGAGAATCAAGTCGTGAAGAAAAGAACCTGGACACTGGTCGCGCTTCTGATCAACATCTGCCTGCTACCACTAGTGCTGGCGCCTCCAAGGGAAGCGGCCGCGACGGGTAGCGGACGCTTCTTTTTCCCCTGCTGCCAGGAAACGGCGGTCGGGGAACCCTACTGCTGTGATGGCTGCTGCGTACTGACTTGGAATTGCCGAGGACATGACACCTGTGGTGAGGAGTAGCCTGGAACTTCGGTCACCGGCGGAAGGCACTGACAACCAACTCGGCGAATCGGTCCGATCCCCCGTCCGCGCGAATCACGGCAGGTGATTTTCCAAGGACGCGGAGCACCAGTCTGCGGTAGTTGGAACGGTCCGACATGCCGAGCGCGAGGGTCACCACGTCAGTCGGCTGCCGGCTCCAATCGATCAATCGCTCAACGGTGAAGATGCGAGCCAGGGAAATCAGGGTCTTGGGAGATGGGATGCCGAGGGCGATGCATCTCCGCTGGAGAGTCCTTTCGATGATCCCCATGCTGGCCGCGAGTTGCGGCACGGTGCAGGGCGCGACGGCCAAATGCAGTGCACGCTCGAATATGGCTTGGGCACCGGGGTCAACGCTCTCCCGCATTCGAGCCAGCAGCCGATGAGTAACTGGGGCGTGAACGCTTCTCAGAATCGCCGAGCCGATGCCGTCGATATCGTCGTCGATGTCCGGCTTTAGGCGGGTCGTAAACGGAAAGCCAAGTCGGCCGGGGACATCTTGTTCGGCCGAAACGGAGCGGCCGCACCAGATCAGCGGGACAGTGCCCCAATCGAATCCGGCGAGACCACCGCGACCCAGCACAGAGCCGTTATTTGCTCCAAGGCCTGGGTCCACGAAAGCTGGCGAGCCCGGATGCTGCGAAATCAGATCGGCCAGCTCGCGCAAACTGGACGCAAAGAGGAGGCTTCCGGTCAAGGGAGCTGCCTTCCCTACAGCGAGCGCGGCTTGGATGCGTCTACGCAGCGTGTTGCCCGCAAGCAGCGCGAGCACCGGAGGAGCTTTGGGCGTCAGCTCGCCACCGCCACGCGTGTCCTGCCGGTGCGTCTGCCAAGGACAAGGATCGCCATCGAGCCGAGGAAGCCAGCGACCGCCGCCGCAGCGAAGCTGGGTGGCAGGCCACCAAGCGGGCTTACCATTACGAGGCCGGCCGCCAAGGCAATCCATGAGGAACAGAAGTCGCCCACGATCGCACGGTTTCCACGCGGGCTGTCGGCGGTCGGCGGTCGAGGCGCCGTGGATGGCGGTGCCTCAAGCATCGCTTTGACAATCCCCTGTACACGTCTATCCGATACGCCAGCGTCGGGCGCAACCACGCGGCGAATGCTGGCCGCGACACGAGCTGCTTCCGCTTCCACCTCCGTCCCCGTGGACGCGATGGCCCTCAAGCCGCCTGTGTCATCGTCGGCGATCACTTCGGAGAGCACCTGATCGATGAACTCGGCTTCGGCCGACCTCGCCATCCTTCCCCGGCCAGCGGTACGCGGTACCAGTCTGTCGCGTCGCCACAAGCACCATACCATTGCTCCCGTCAACATTGAGGGTAGCGCCAACGGCAGACAGACGATCCAGACCGGTGAAGCACCACGCTGCAAGATCAGGTTGGCGGTGACCAGGAACGGGACCCAGAAGGAGGCGAGCAGCGCCAGGCAGGCAAGCCATCTGAACGCCATGACGTGCGCCCAACTCGACCTCCTGGTCAGTCGCCCGACCAGTCCACCCGCGACGCCCGAGACAACGGCGAAGAGCCCAAAGCTCACCGGGGCCAAGCTGCGGCCGGCCTCGAGCACGCGCTCTGGAGCTGCGGGCACCGCGTCCAGGGGTACACCGGTGACGCGGACGGCCAACGCCTCGGCGAGCGTTGGCCCCACCGCCGACAACAGGCAGGCGGCCAATGCCAGACCCACCAACTGGGCCCAATGGCGAGCCCTTGTCCCGGCCTTTGCCTCGCCGAACAGATCGAAATGGTCCAGAGACGCGGCGAAAGCCGCCGGCGGTATGAGGAGCGACATGGCTACCGTCGCTTGCCCTGCTACCATGAGGAGTCTCTCGGCCACGGCGTAGCTGTCCGGCAGGGCCATGAAGGCCCCGCACACATACGCGGCGTACACCGCACACAGACCCGCAAACCACGTGATCGCCGGTCTGGCTAGCCCCATTCCACTGTACCGTGCCGCTTCGGGGATTGGTGGTGGAGTCCTGCGGGAAGCTGTCATGTCCCTCTGTGCCGGCCGATAACGATTGATTTCAAGAGCCTTGGCGGAGCCCGAGGAGACACGGGAGGCCGCTACCGGAAATCTCGTTTACGAGCGGGTGAGCCAGCAAGGCTGGCCGGCATAGCTTCACTCCCTCGTTGTTACCTTGAATGGCACCGCGAACCAGTCATGACGAGGATGTCAGGAGCCCCATGCCAAGCCGCGCGCCTCAAACTCGGACGGACGACCAAGACGAGACCGGACAGGACGATTTCGAGCAGCAGATGACTGGCGTATCGCGTCTTCCGGGACACGGCCGCCTGGTCGAGGAAACGGTCGTGCGGGCGCGTCAAGGCGCGGCGGTGCGCGAGCGCCCGCCTGGGGAAAAACGGGCAGGGGCAGCAGGTTCGGCACGGTCAGGCTCCCGCATCGAGATCGGCTCGGTCGCCGGGCTGAACCGGCGTCAAGCTGACGCGTTGCGGGCCGGCAACATCGAGATCGACGCTCAGTTGGACCTGCATGGCTTCTCGCGCAAGGAGGCTGGCGGCAAGGTAGCGGCCTTCCTGGTCCGGTCCGCGCGGCGCGGCCTCCGGTGCGTGCTCGTCATCACCGGGCAGGGAAGGCGCGATCCGCTGGCCGAGGCCAAGGGCGTCCTGCGCGGGGGACTCGAACGGTGGTTGAACGAGCCCGCAACCCGCCCGCTCGTGCTGGCGTGCGTGCCCGCTCAGCGCAGACACGGGGGCCACGGGGCATTCTACGTGCTGCTGCGCCGGCGTCGCAGTGCGGATTCCGTGCCTTCATAGTCCCGTCAGGGTCGATTGGCCTCTCCGCGAGATGAGCGGGGTCGCGGGCGAAGGGCCATCACCGTCGGGATGAGGTCGTAGGTAACCATGAACACATTTCCACCGGTTCCAACGACGGCGTACTTGGCCGGTTGTGGGAGAAACCACGAGTTCAGGTACTCTCCGGTTTGCAAGTCATAGTGATCCAGCCAATGCAACTGTCCGCGACCGCTGCCGGCGAATAGTACGGTGAGGGTGTCGTCGCGCACTGAGAGCGAAGCGGCAGAAGGCACTGTCTCATCAAGGGGCAGGCGGGTCGCGTCGCGCGGCGGGAATTCCGTGTGTTCAACATACGGAGACGCCAACTCCACCTCGCCCTCACGGAAAGTGAACCACCCGTTGCCGAACTGGAATCCGAACACCCATCGATCCTGTTTCCACTTGCTCGTCAACCCGGTCCGTTGCAGAAAGGACAGCTCCGCCATTGCCTGCGGGGTGTCGACTTCCTGCACTCGTCTTCCCGTCTGGTCCACCAGGACCCATGGAACCGCGCGCTCCGTGGCCACTACGTAGTCGCCGGACTCGAGGACCGCTACTCCCGAGACATAGCCGGCATCGATGGCAAGCGGGACTTCACGCAACAGTCGGCCTTCCGGGCTCAGGGTCACGATCCGCCGATTCCCATAGTCGACAAGCACGACGTTCCCGTTCCCGTCCAACGCCATCGCCCGGAGGGCACGTATCTCGCCAGGACCACTCCCTTCGCGTCCCCAGGTCCAGTCGAGGCGACCCTGTGGATCCAGGTGGTGGACCTCAAGGAGCAACTGATCAATGAAGAAGACTCCACCCTGGGCATCTGGCAGCAACTGCGTTGCAGAGGCCAGATGGGCATCGTCGCCAACGAACACCCATGCCGTGTCCCACGCTGGAATGGGACCCCTGCGTGAACCTTGCCCTTCCGTGAACAGGGACGCTTGGCCGGCGGCCTGCTGGGGCAAGCCCAAGGTGGCGACGCCCACGAGGATCGAGACTGCGACAACGCGAATGATCATCTAGTGGCTGTTCTCCTCGGCATTGGGCCTCACGAAGACCACGCGCCAACCCCTGACGTCATCCCGCCGCACGGCGACAGCGCCCCCGTCATGGATCTGCTTCAACTCCAAGTCGGGGTCCGCGATCCACGTTCGCACGAGATCGCCCTCGATGTTCCAGGCCCTCCAAAAGACTCTGCCGCCTTTGACGATGCTCCCGACCCAGAGGTTGCCGGCATTGTCGACGAGAAAACGCGACAGGGCGGGCAGGCGATCGGGTGCCTGAACTGCCTCCAGGATGGACTTGCGAACGCTGGCAACCGGAAGGCCGTGGCGCGTCGAGAGGCTCTCGACTATGTCGCCAGTTCGTTCAAGCACATCATCGTCCGACCCGGGATCTGTTTCGACGCCCACGGCAGTGCGACCCAGCTCGTTCCCGGTGTCGTCGTACAAGACGAACTGGAGTTCCGAGCCGTCAGGCCCCTCCAGCTCGTCCGCGGTCCCGAAGTAGCGGCCGTCGGGACTAAGTTCAGTCCGCGTGTAGTTCGCCAGAGGATTCAGGAAGACGAATCCCCTTCCGTTTGGCAGCGCCGCATCCGCTGAGACTCGCCGGTGTCGAGCTTCTCCGAGCGTGTCCAGGATTTGGCCTTCAGTGCTAAAGAGGAGTATGGGATTGGGCTCAGGGGTCGAACTCGAAGAGGTGCGCGGGGCTGCCACCGTGAGGCCCGAGCGCAGGTATCCGACGGAGCCGTACCTGGCGGAGGCTGAACGGGGGACGGTGGCATGGCCTCGGAGGTAGCGCCCGTCGCCAGCCATGAGAGAAATGCGCGATTCCGGACCCTGCACGACCACAAGGGTATCACCCCGCCACGCCACGTCTGGCACAGACGCGAATTCTCCGGGCCCGTCACCAAAGCGCCCCAAGACCTGCTTCCTGCCCCTCGGGTCAAACACCCACACCTCAAACAAGCCCCACTGGGACACTGCGAGGGCCCCCTCTGAACTCAGCGCGACGTCAACGATGAACCCAAACGAATCATCGCCGTCTGTGCTGCCCAAAGAGTCGATGGCGAACAGACGCTTTGGCGCTTCGAGGGAAGCCGGCAGCGACCCCGGCGGTGTATCGCCACCACCACACCCGAGCGCACTGACCGTCGCGACAACCCACCCCCAGACCCGCGATCTCGCGTTCATCCGCCTGTATACACAAGAATCAGAGATGGGATCCTATCCCCCCGGATTCACCAGCACCGTCACGTGCGTCGGATGCTCCGCCGACCGATAGACCCGCTTCGTCGCCTTCGCGAAATCCCCCTCCACCGCCTCGAAAATATTCGGCACCCACGTCTGCGGATTGCGATCGATCACCGGGAACCACGTACTCTGGACCTGCACCATGATCCGATGACCGGCCTGGAAGCGGTGGTCGCGGTCCCGCAGGCTGATCGTGTACGGGATGACCTCATCCGGCACGACGGGCTCGGGCACGCGGAAGCTGTTGCGGAAGCGCGCGCGGAAGACTTCGCCGGCGACCATGTACTGGTAGCCCCGCAACGCCGGATTCGGGTGATCGTCGGGGTAGACATCGATCAGCTTCACGATCCAGTCGGCCCCGCCGCCGCTGGTCGAGGCGTACAGGTGGGCCACGATGTCCCCGGTGATCGCGAATCCCTCCTCGAGCGGCTCGGACTCCCACGTCAGCACATCCGGCCGGCCGTCGACGAAGCGCTGGTCCTCGGCCTGCCAGTAGTGCCAGCGGTCGTAGTGGATCGGCCGGTACTGGAACGGAACCGGGTTGTCTGGGTCGGAGACGTACTCGTCGTAGGCGGTGTCGTCGCCCTCCGAAGCCGGCGGCGGGTCGAACGAGACGACGCCGTCGGCGCGCAGGTACACGTTCCTCGGCACCATGCCCTCGGCGGGCCAGCTGTCGTACTGCTTCCACTCGTTGGAGCCGGTCTGGAAGGTGATCGCCTCGGCGGCGGGCAGCGAGCCCTTGTCCTTCAGCCAGTAGGCGAACCAGGGGGCGTGGATCTCGTCGCGGAAATAGCGGGCGGTCTCGCTCTCCAGGTCGAAGTCGAGCACCTGCCGGCCGGCTTCCTCGAAGGTCCAGCCCCCGTGCCGCCAGGGGCCGAGCACGAGGAAGTTCTCGTTGTCGTCGTCGTCCTCCTCCAACTGCTTGTAGACCTCGATGGGGCCGTAGAAGTCCTCGGCGTCCCACCAGCCGGTGACGTGGAGCGCGGGCACGGTCATGCCCTGCAGGTAGGGGAAGACGCCGCACATTTCCGTCTCCCAGTACTCGTCCAGATTGGGGTGCGCCACGTAGTCGTTCCACATGCGCGAATTGCCGTTGAGCATCTCGGTGACGCGGGACAGCGGGCCCATCTCCAGGTAGCGCGTGTACTTATCCCAGGGGCCCTCGGGGGGCCACAGTTCCGGAGGCATCTCGAACCGCACCGCCGCCTCGTACGCATAGCTGAACCGGAAGGCGCCGTTGTGGTGGAAGTCGTCGCCGATGAACATGTCGGCGCAGCTCGCCTGCGGTGAGACCGCCGCCAGCGCGGGGTGGGGGTCGACCATGGCACGCGTGGCCAGGAA
>VYAQ01000210.1 GCA_009844885.1 Gemmatimonadota bacterium | reverse complement strand
CTACTGGACTTCCCCGAACCTAGCTGGACGGCGCGATATAGGATTCCCAGGCTGACGCTGCCGATGCCCCGGATCTTGACGGCCCCGCCCGTCCCGACATTGCCAGGGCCGGTAGCCATGTTCAAGCCTGCGACGTTGGAGCTCAGCAACTCCTGGATGGAACCGGACTGACCGACCCGCATGGCCTCGGTCATGTCGATCTGGGCGATTGTGGTGCCGATCGCGCGTGTCTGTGATCCGCCGGCCGTACCCGTCACGACGATCGCGTCAAGGTCGATCGCGGTTTCCTCCAGGTCGATGCGTAGGGCGCTTCCGGTCGCGACGGTCTCGGTGTGATCGCGATAGCCAATCAGGACGACCCGCAGTGTTATCGTCTCTCCTTCGACCTCGGTGAACAGGAACCGGCCGCTGGAATTCGTGACGGTCCCTTGCGTGGTCCCTTCGATGACAACCTGAGCGCCTGCGAGCGGCTGACCGGTGCGGGCGGAGACGACGATTCCCGTGACCGTCTCCTGCATTGGCGCGGCCAGAGCGGCCTCCGGCGCTACGACGGCCACTGGCGAGGCGCCTGCCAGAGCCAGGCAGCCAGTGGATAGGAGTTTTCGTAGACGCTTCATGATTGCACACTCCTCCCGTAGAGGGGTCCAAGGGGGGTTTGCCGAACCGGGCACCGGCACGCGAGGGTAGGTCGGAGGGATTGCCCTGCTACGGCCGGTCCTGCCATGGCCAACTCCAACGAATGCCCTGCGCCATCGGGACGTCCTCGTCCCACGTTGCTCGATTCAGGCCGATCGCCGTCGCTGGGACCGAGAGCGTCAGAGTCTAACGTGTACGGATATGTATACAGATCCGCAAGGTCAAAGGGCCAGGATGGCGGCGGGCCAGGCCCTGGGTCGCCTCAGGAAGCGCTTACCCGGGCTCCTTCCATACTTCGCGACGCACGGCAGTCCGGGCCTGCCCGGGAACGGCCATTAGCCGGGCCTACCGCTTTTGTGCTACTGTTTACGACTGCCAACTCGGGCCCGGCCAGCATCCCGGGCGAACAACCAGACCTCTCATGGAAAACACTGTGATGTCCAAGAAGACCGTTGACGAAGCCGTTCCGGCGACCTCCCCAACCACCGCCGACGAGTCACTCGGCCGCCGCAAGTTCCTCGGACGGGCCGCCGGCGTGGCCGGCGCGGGCCTCGTCACGGCCTGTGGCGCCGAGGCCGGCGACGCGATCGAGGGCGCGCCCGCGGTGCAGACCCAGCCGCGCGTGATGTGGCGGATGGCTTCGAGCTTTCCGCGCGGCCTGGACGCGATCTACGGCTCGGGCGAGATGCTCGGCGAAATCACATCGGCATTGACCGGCGGCCGTTTTCAGATCCGTGCCTATCCGGCGGGCGAACTGGTGCCGGGCCTGCAGGTCATGGACGCGGTCCAGCAGGGCACCGTCCAGGTCGGCCAGAGCACCAGCTACTACTACACGGGCAAGAACCAGGCGCTCGCCTTCGACGCCGGTGTGCCCTTCGGAATGACCGCGCGGCAGCAGGACGCGTGGCTGAACGAGGGTGGGGGGCTGGAGGTGGTCCGCAGCGTCTTCGCCGACTTCAACATCATTTCGTTCCCCGGCGGGAACACGGGCGGGCAGATGGGCGGCTGGTTCCGCAGGGAAGTGAATTCGGCCGAGGATCTGCGCGGCCTCAAGATGCGCATCCCCGGGCTGGGCGGCGACGTCATGGACCGGATGGGCGTGACGGTCCAGGTGCTTGCCGGCGGCGACATCTATCCGGCGCTCGAGCGCGGGGCCATCGACGCCACCGAGTGGGTCGGGCCCTACGACGACGAGAAGCTCGGTCTCCACCAGGCCGCGCCCTACTACTACTACCCCGGCTGGTGGGAGCCGTCGGCTTCGGTGTCCTACGAGGTCAATCAGCAGGCGTGGGACCAGCTCCCGAGCGACTACCAGGCGGTCTTCGAGGTGGCGGCCAAAGCCACCGCGCGGCGGATGCTCTCCTACTACGACGCCATGAACCCGGGCGCGCTGCAGCGCCTGATCGACGGCGGCACGCAGATGCGGTCATTCTCGGACGACATCATGAGCGTCGCCCGGACAACGATCGGCGAGATCCTGGAGGACTACGCCGGGGCCGACCAGCAGTATCGCCAGGTCTACGACCACTGGCGCAACTTCAAGGAGGCGTCCTACCGCTGGTTCGGCACGGCTGAACTGCGGTTTGCGAGCTTCGCGTTCCCGGAAGGGACGTCGGTCTAGTTCCCGACTGCTAGTTCACCAGCCCGGTCACCAGCCCCGGCCACTGGATGATCAGCAGCAGGCCGATGAGCTGGATGATGATGAACGGAATCACCGCACGGTAGAGGTCTGTCGTCTTCACCTCCGGGGGAGCCACACCCCTCAGATAGAATAGAGCGAAGCCGAACGGCGGGGTGAGGAACGAGGTCTGCAGGTTCATCCCGATCATGACGCCGAACCAGACGAGATCGATGCCCAGGAGGGCCGCCGCCGGGGCCAGCAGCGGGATGATGATGAAGGCGATCTCGAAGAAATCCAGGAAGAATCCGAGGATGAAGATCACCAGGTTGGCGACGAGAAGCAGGCCGATGTGCCCGCCGGGCAGGTTGGTCAGCAGGTCCTCGATCCAGATGTCGCCGTAGAGGCCGCGGAAGACCAGCGCAAACGCCGTCGACCCGATCAGCAGGAACATCACCATCGTCGTCAGCTTGGTCGCGCCGATGCACGCCTCACGCAGCACCTTCAGCGACATGCGGCGGCGAGCCGACGCCAGCAGAATCGCGCCGACCGAGCCGATCGCTCCCGCCTCCGTAGGTGTCGCCACTCCCGCGAAGATCGACCCCAGCACGATCAGGATGAGCGCGAGCGGCGGGAACATTACGACCGCCACTTTCCGCATCAGCGTGCCGAAATCGATGTCGGTCATTTCGCGGGGCAGGGCGGGTGCGGCTTCCGGCTTCACGATGGCGACCCCACCCACGTACATCGCGTACATTGCCGCCAGCATGAGTCCCGGGATGAGTCCCCCGATGAACAGATCGCCGACCGATATGCCGAGCTGATCCGCGAGGACGACCAGCACGATGCTGGGCGGAATGATCTGCCCGAGCGTCCCCGAGGCGAGAATGACGCCGGACGACAGTCGCGCCGAGTACTTGTAGCGCAGCATGACCGGTAGCGAGATGCTGCCCATGGCGACGACGGACGCGCCGACAACCCCCGTCGCGGCGGCCAGCATCGCTCCGACCACGACCACCGCGAGCGCCAGGCCACCGTGATGCCGGCCAAATAGTGTGCCGATCGTGGTCAGCAGGTCTTCCGCCAGCTTCGCCTTCTCCAGCACAAGTCCCATGAAGATGAAAAACGGGACCGCGAGGAGCACATAGTTCGACATCACCCCGAAGATCCGCTCGGGCATGGCGAACAGGAGTTGCCAGTCGAAGAAGCCGAGCTGCACCCCGATGAAGGCGAAGATCAGCGAGGCCCCGCCCAGCGCGAATGCGACCGGATACCCGCTGAAAATGATCAGGAAGACCACCACGAACATCAACGGAGCGAGGATGTTCGTTTCCATCTAGAGGCCGATTCCTCCGGCGTGTGCCTCAGCGCCTTCCCCGTCCTCGTCCCCGGCGTCTTCGCCGCGCCTCAGGACCGCGATATCCTTGATCAGCTCCGAGACCCCCTGTGCGATCAGCAGCACGAAGGCGACGATGATCACCGCCTTGAGCGGGTAGCGCGGCAGTCCGCCGGGATCCGGGGACGCTTCGCGCACCGCCCACGAGGCCTGAATGGAGGGCCAGGAGACCCACAGCACGAAGACGGAGAACGGCAGCAGCATGAGGGTCGCCCCGACGACGTTGATCCAGGCCCGCGCCCGGGTCTGCAGTCGACCGTACAGCACGTCGACCCGAACGTGCGCGTTCTCCTTGAGCGCAAAACCCGCGCCGAGCAGGAAGATCAGCGAGAAGAGGTACCACTGCAGTTCCAGGTAGAGATTGGAACTGAGGTTGATCCCGATGAAACGCCCGAGGTAGCGGACGATGGCGTTGTATGCGCCGATCAGGACCATCGCCAACGCCAGCCAGGAGATGAACCTTCCCAGGCCGGTGGTGACCCGGTCGACGACACGGGTGTAGGGGTTGTCGCTCATGTCGCGATCAGACTATCACGCGGCGGGCGGGGTGAGCAAGCCTCGAGCCCCAAAGTCACTGACACGCATCCACATCGCAGTCGCGACACATGCCAGCGAGGCAGTGTACACCCACCATCCACCGGCAACCGGAATCGTCGACAGAGGAGCTCCCGCACTCCACCAGCGGGCGACAAATCCACCACCGATAACGAGTACCCCGATGGCGTTTGCGGTCAGGAGCCAGGTTGCCATCCGCAAGCGGCCGATCCGCCGCGCGCTCCGGTATCTGCGCAGTGTCAGGAACATCGGGATATTGAGCAGCGCCGCCGTGAGCAGTCCGAGCAGTGACGTCAAGGATCCTTGCGTTGCGAGTCGTACAACGTCACCGCCCAGCAGTCCGGCCATGGTCGGGCTTCTGTCGCCCCAGGTGCTCATTGGCAACGCCCAGGCGACCGCCCATAGTCCCCATCCGACCGCCATCAGGGTCCGCCAGGGTGGTCTGCCCGCGTTGATGAACTCGCGTGCCAGAGTCTCGGAGTCGCCGAGTCCCTCCTCTGCCAGCTGCACCGCTCGTTGCGGTGTCAGCCCCGTGTCGAGCTCCATCTCCAGAAGGGCTCGCGCCCGCAGATGATCCTCAAGCTCTTCGAGTTCATGTGCCGGCAGAGGCGATGTGCGCGAAGCCCGGTGCCGCCAGGCGGACACCAGCTCTTCCATCCTTCTGTCCGTCGAATCAGGCATTTTCCTTCCCCCACAGGAGTTCGAGAGTGCTATGCACGGGGCCATCGACCCCTGATCGAGCCATCGCGTTCGAGCCGGTGCAGCACGGGGTTGAGCATTCCGCCCGACCACTCGATCCTGACGATGCCAGATGATAGGAGGCTAGCCGGCCGTCAAACCGTTGCCAGGAGGGATCTGCCTGTCATCTCGTGCGGTACCGGTATTCCAAGCAGACCAAGGATGGTTGGCGCCACGTCCGCGAGTATGCCGTCGTCAAGCGATAAGACCCCCCGCATCGCCTCCGCGGGGTCCGACGGCCCCGAGGCGGCGGCCGCGACGAGGATCAGCCGCACCGGAAAGGTCGTGTGTGCCGTGAAGGGCTTCCCGTCGTCGTCCAGCATCTTCTCGGCGTTGCCGTGATCGGCAGTGACCAGCGCGGTTCCGCCGGCTTCCGCGACGGCCTCGAGAACCCGCCCCACGCAGGCGTCGACCGTCTCCACCGCCTTGACCGCCGCCGGGATGCTCCCTGTATGACCCACCATGTCCGCGTTGGCGTAGTTGACGAGGATGAAGTCGTGGCGCCGCTCGCCGATGTGCGCGAGCAACGCCTCCGTGAGCTCGAAGGCACTCATCTCGGGCTTTAAGTCATACGTCGCAACTTTAGGCGAAGAAATGAGATGACGGTCTTCACCGGAGAAGGGTTCTTCGATACCGCCGTTGAAAAAATAGGTCACGTGCGGGTACTTCTCCGTCTCGGCCATGCGGAGTTGGGTACGTCCCGCCTTGGCGAGCACCTCACCCAGGACGCTGTCGAGGGTGCTGGGCGGGAAG
>VYAQ01000055.1 GCA_009844885.1 Gemmatimonadota bacterium | reverse complement strand
GCCGGGGTAAACGCCCGAGCGGAGACGAAGACGAGGAGGCCGACCAGAAGTGGTCCGCGATGCGACCGGATCATTCGTAGGACCAGTTTGCCCTGGGCCCCGTGACCGCCGCGTCGACGCCTGGCGCCTCGCTTCCCTCACACGCCTCGGACTCGCTCGGCGGCATCTCGACTCGCAGCGTGCATCCGAGCGCATCGAGCACCGCAATCACCTTCTCCAGCCGAACCGTCTTCTTCCCCCGCTCCAACTCGGAAAGAAAGCGGATACCGACGCCCGCCGCGCCGGCCAACTGGTCCTGGCGGAGACCCTGTGCGCGTCTGGCAGCCCGCACGATGCGTCCGATTTCCGCAGGCGTCATCTTACCCATTCCTTCCCGATCGGGAAAACCGATGCCGGCAAACTGAATGGCTTCGGGCTTGTATATCAAGGACACACTATCCCGAACGGGAAAATCCACCGGCGACGAGGCGAGAACCCATGCTGGATTTGCCCGAACGGGAAACTCGGCTCTATCGGCTTCCGGGGCGCGGCCCCCGAGGGCAGCCCCCGAACGCGCCCTCACCTCGCAAACGCATGCGAGTACTTCACAAGCAGCGCCCGCCCCGACGACAGCGGACGCCGCGGGCCCAGCCCATCGTCGCGGACGTTGTTGAAGCCCTCGTTGTAGACGATCCAGAGGTCGGTGCCCTCGCGGAAGTGATAGCGGAAGCGGATGTTCAGGCTCGTCTGGTCGGTGGCGCCGTTGTACTGGCCGAAGGTGCTCATCGACACCTTGGGATTCAGCGCCGTCTTGACTCTCAGGCTGCCCAGCTGAGCGGTGGTTGCGACCCCCCGGTCAGCGAAGTCCAGGCGGTTGACCTCGTAGCCCGCCTCGAGTTCCAGGTACTTCGACACGACCCACACGGGCTTCAGCGACAGCCTGACCCGGGTGCCGTCGTAGAAGCTCCCCGCCGAGGCCTCGAAATCGCCCCTGAGGAGGTCGCTGCGCGGGAACCTGAGCGTGGAGGTCAGTTCGTGGAACCAGTATTCGCCCGCCGGAATCACCACATCCGAAATCGGGAACGCATCGCGCACGCTCTCGAAGCTCGACAGCGTTCCCACGGTCAGGTTCGACCCGTCCCGGAAATCGAACTCGATCTCGGGCTTGATCTCGCGGGACTCGGCGCTCTGGTCCGCGTTGCGGAAATACTGGGCCGTGCTGATCTGCAGCGCGCGCGCCAGCAGCGGCGATGAGTCGTCCCGCAGCTGCCGGTAGCGCAGCTGGGCGCCGCCGTAGGTGAAGTCCCTTCGCAGTTGGAAGCCGAGGCCGGGCAGGTAGTCTTCGCCGGCCCGGATGCCCTCGGCGTAGTAGGAGAAGCCCTCGTCGCGGCGGCGTTCCAGCCGGACCCTCCCCAGCCCCGACTCCAGCCCGCCCGCCTGATCGGCCGCCTCGTCGAAGGTGTGGGCCCACTGGACGATCAGGTACTCGTAGCCCAACCAGCGTATGACCGCGTCGAGGCCGTAGGCGGTGTTGTTGCGCCCGGACGACCCGAGGCGCGTGGTCAGCATGGCGCCGACGCTCGAAAAGTCGTCGATGACCTGCTGGCGCAGCCGAAACACACCGACGTTCTCGGACGACACGCCGTGGTGCGGGGCGGTCTGCATGCTCAGGAAGCCGAAGTCCGTGCCGGCCCAGCGCCCGACCGCCCGCGCTCCCCCGTAGATGCGCACGATTTCGCCCTGGTCCAGCCCGATCCGGCGGCTGTGGAAGAGCCGGTTGAACATGCCGCCCGTGTTGAAGTCGAAGGTCGAGGCGCGCTCCTGGAAGAACTGGCGCTTCTCGGGAAAGAACAGCGCGAAGCGGGTCAGGTTGATCTGCTGATCGTCCGCCTCGACTTGCGCGAAATCGGTGTTGAGCGTGAGGTCGAGCGCGAGGTTCGAGGTGGGCGAGTACTTGAGGTCGAGCCCCAGCTCGGTGGTGGGGTCGCGCTCGGTCCGCCACTGGGCCCTGGGCACCTCGGGCGGCTCGGCAAGCACCGGATTCTGCTTGAAGCCGCCCAGCGTGAACGGGGTCAGGTACACCGGCGCGGACTGCTGCACGTCTCGGAGCACCACGCGCTGCGCTCGCGACGGCTTGGCGAACCCCAGACGGCCCCACCTGGGCTCGATCGGCGGAAACGTCTGGCGCTCGTTCTTGCGGGCCACCGCGCGGTAGAGGATGAGCCCCATCTCCACCTCGTTTCCGGTGACCTGAAAGCCCAGCGTCGAAAACGGAATCCTGAATTCCGCGAACCACCCCTCGTCGGTCTGCGTGGTGACCACGTCCCAGTACGAGTTCCAGTCCCAGCTCATCGGCATGCCGTTGGTGAACTCGGCGTCGTTCGAGACCGTGCGATCCTGGCGCACACCCGACGGGTTCACGGTGAACCAGACCGCCGTCTCGTAGTCGTTGTAGCTGTCGATGATCACCGACAGGATGTCGTCGCCGCTGTACTGGTCACGGTAGAACGTCCCCGTCCGGATTCCGTCCGGGTCGGAGTCCCACATGCGTCCCGCGACGTAGAGGTAGCTGTCGTCGTGCGCCACCCACACCTCCGTCCGCTCCGTGAGCGCCCCCCCGAAGTTGGGCTGGTACATGGTCATTTCGAATGGCGCGAGTTCGTCCCACGCCGCCTCGTCCACGACACCGTCCAGCACGATCTCGCCCGAGAGGCGGGGAATCGTGATGGGGGCGTCTGGGGAGGGTTGTAGAGGGCGGAGTTGGCCGTTCAGGCCGTCCGCCGTCGCGAGGCAGGCGACGAGGCCTGCGCCCGTCAGGAGGGAGCTTCGAGTCATTGTCGCTTGGTGGCTGACCGTCGCATGGGTCGGGGGTCGGCGCGGGGGAGGTGGCCCCGCGCACCTGTGATAACATACGTCATGACCCATATCCACCATGAAACTGTTGTGGCGCCGGGCGCCGCGCCGACCCGGCAACTGCTCGTGCTGCACGGGATCTACGGGGCCGGCAGGAACTGGGGCAGCGTGGCGCGGCGGCTCGTGAGGGCGCGGCCCGAGTGGAGCGTGGTGCTGGTGGACCTTCGCTCGCACGGCCGGTCGCCACGGCTGTCGCCGCATACGGTCGAAGCCTGCGCGCGCGACCTGGTGCTGCTGGAGGAGCGGTTGGAGCGCCGCGCGGACGCTGTGCTGGGGCACTCGTTCGGGGGGAAGGTCGCGCTGGTGTACGCGGGGATGCGGCCCCTCCGCCAGCTCTGGGTCGTCGACTCCTCACCCGGTGCCGGCCGGGCCGGCGGCAGCGCCTGGCGGATGCTGGGCGTGCTCAGGCGGCATCCGGGCCCGTTCGGCCGCCGCGCCGAGGCGGTCGACGCGGTGGAGTCCGAGGGGTACTCGACGCTGGTGGCCAAGTGGATGGCCACCAACGCCGTGCCGACCGACAACGGGCTGGAGTGGCGCCTTGATCCGGACGAGATGGAGGCCTACCTGCGGGACTACTTCCGCACGGACGCGTGGGGGGTTGTGGTGAGGCCGCCGACGGGCACGGATGTTCACTTCGTCAGGGCGCTGGGGTCTCGGGTGCTCGACGAGGCGGCGGTGGCGCGGATCCAGGAGGCCACCGCCGAAACCGAGCGCGTTTTCCTGCACGAGGTTGAGGGCGGGCACTGGGTCAATACGGAGAACCCGGACGCGCTACAGGGGTTGCTGACTGCGGGGCTGGGCTGACCGCGCCTACAACCCTCGGGCCCGGGCGACAACTTCTGCGACCGTGTCGCATTCGGTCGGGCAAGAAAGCGTACGAGCGGTCGGGATGGCGTGATCAGCCTGCCCCTGCCCGCTCGGTGGTCATCGCTTCGCAAAGACGAGGGCCCCCGCGCCGGCATCGGCGCGGGGGCCCCTGCAGTTCTCGCGACGACCCGGCAGCCGCCAGGTCATCGCCGCCCTTCAGTCAAACACCTGCTCAGTGATTGATCTGGAACCCGAAGTTGATGGAGCGCGGGTAGCCCAGGAAGACCTCGGCGTCGTCGGCCTTGTGGCTCAGCTGGCCACGTTCGCGCTCGGCAGCGTCCCGGTAGCCGTTGAAGCGCGAATTGTCCAGTGCGTCCTGGACGTAGACCCTGTCGAACGCATTGAATACGTGCATGAACAGCCGCACGTTGCCGCCGAAAGCGGCCGAGAGCTCCGCAGGTAGTCTGTAGGACATGTTGATGTCGAACACCGTATACCCCGGCGGGCGCCACGACTGGATGCCCGCATCCACATCGCTGGTCCGCCCGAAGGGGTCGAAGTTGGCGTAGTGCTTCCCGTAGGTCCTGCCAAGGACACGGCCGTACAGTCCCCCACCCGGGAAGATCGACAGCGCGTACGCCACCTGGAACTGGGGTGCGTCGCCGACCAGCAGCCCGTTCAGGTAGAAGTTGTACTCACGCGTCTCGGCTTGCCTGTCGTCGGGCTTGTAGGTGCCCGTGGGATCGTTGGTGTACTTCCAGTCCCCGTAGGACAGGGCACCGTCGAAGCGCATGTAGTCGGTCGGCTGGAAGGCGGCTTCGAACTCGATCCCCATGTGGCGCGCGTCGACGCCCAGCAGGTTCACCAGACCGTCCTGGTTGTCGCCCAGCAGGTTCCGGATGAACAGGTTGCGCGTCCGGTTGTTCCACTGCGTGAAGTAGACGTTGGCGTCGAATGAGACCTGCCGGTTGAGGGACCGGAAGCGCGTGCCGGCCTCGAACGACGTGAAGGTCTCGTTTGTCGGATCGGGGTTGAAGATCCCGCGGGCGTCGTCGATGACGCCGTCAAAGATCGGGACCTTGGAGACGAATCCGGCGTTCCCATAGACGGACCATTCCGGGTCCAGGTTGCGCTGCGCCCCGCCCTTGATCTGGAAACCGGTCAGTCCTCCGCTGTTCAGCGTGAGATTGCCGCCCCCCGGACCCCTCGTGAAGAAGTCCTCGAAGTCGTAGGAGATACGGGAGACGCCCGCCATGCCGTAGTACGACCCGGCGAGGGACGACTTCTCGGCCTGCAGGTGGACACCGACCCAGTTGACGTCGTTCTCGTTGTGATAGTGGATCTTGTCGCCCAGGCCGCGGTTGCCCTGCGCTTCGGTCCAGAAGTCGGAGCTACACCCGCGGAAGCAGTCGTTGTAGAACGCGCCGCCCAGCAGGTCGCGCACTTCCCGGTAGTGCTCAATCGTTGCGGTTCGCCAGTCGATGCCGAAATTGGCAACCAGCCCGTTGTCGAACTCCTTCTGGAGCTTGGCGATGGCGCCCCACGTGTCCTGGTTATTGACCGAGTTGCGCAGGATGCCGAAGGAGCCGCCGCTGTCGGTGCCGCGGTTGCGCGCGATCGTCGCATTCCAGTCGGGGTAGCGCTGGCCGTAGGTATAGTCCCACCGCAGCGATCCGTAGGTGCCCGTGCCGCCGCCGTTGCCTCCAGAATAGTACGCCACGGTGTTGGCGGTGAGCCCGTTGCCCAGGTATGAGTACCAGTTCAGGTTGACCTGCGGCTTGTGGAAGTAGTTCTCCCGCTCGTTGATGAAGTTGCGGTCGAAGCGGCTGGACACGCCCGCACCCGGGCCGGTGCTGTTGTACTGGCGTCCGTTGTAGCTCGGATCCACGCCGGCGACGTTGGGGCTCCAGAAGCGTCCGGCCTCGGTCGAGAACTGGTCCAGAGCCGCGGTATCGTAGTCGTCGAGGGAGAGGGCGAAATCCCGGTCGATCGTGGCAATGTTCAGCCTGTACAGCCTTTGGCCGTGACGCTGCGGCGCCCCCATGGCGTACAGCTCGACCCGGTTCCGGTCGCTGAACCGGTACTGCGACGCGATGTAGAAGGCCCATGCGTCCTGCCAGACCCCGTCGATGATTCCGTCCCCGGTCGTACGGATTCCCGAACCGGACATTGAGAACTTTCCGACCGGCCCCGTGGATGCGGTCAGCGTCGTCTTCAGAAAGGCGCCGCTGCCGAATTCCTGCTTCAACGTGTACCCCGGATTCGCCGGCGCGGGGTCGGTGAGCACGTTCAGGGTGCCACCGATGGACGGCGTGGCCAGATTGACTGCGCTGAGGCCACGCTGAAGCTGGATGCTGGTGGCGACGTCGCCCGCCCCGGCCCAGTTCGACCAGTAGACCCAGCCGTTCTCCATGTCGTTGACGGGAACGCCGTTGATCATCACTGCGGTGTTGCGCTGGTTGAAGCCGCGGACGTTGACGCGCGCGTCGCCCGCGCCCCCGCCCTGCGCTGTGGAATAGACCGACGGCGTGATGTTCAGCACGAGGGGGATATCCCTGGACCCGAGCTGCGCCTGAATCTCGGCTTTCGAGACGTCCGAGAAAGCGACGGGAGTGCGCCGCTCCTCGGCCCGCTCGGCCAGAACCTCGATGCCGCCCAGCGCCAGCGCCGACGACGTCATCGCGAAGTCGGCGACCGCGGTGGCACCGGCCTCCAGCGTGAGCAGTTGGCTGGCGGCGGTGTATCCGATCAGCTCCACCGAAATGGTGTACGAGCCGGCGGGCACCCCCACCACGTTGAATCTTCCGCTTTCGTTGGTCAGGCCGCCGTACTGCGCGCCCGTCTGGTCCTGGACCAGGACCACCTGAGCGCTGCCCAGGCCCGATCCGTCTGACGTGACCATACCGGTGACCGTGCCGGCCTGCTGGGCCTGAAGCGGAACCGCCAGAAACAGCGGAAGCGCCAGGCTCAGCGGGAATGATGTTGAACGAAGTAGCTTCATTCGGGTCTCCCTTCTCTCCCAAGTTAGAGGTGACGGCACCGACGCCACTCGCGCCGCGTCCCGTCGGCTTCGGCGGTCCCCAGGTCACCTGCCTCCGTGCCCGAGGATGATACCCGGACACCGGAGCAGAAGGGGTCCAGAGACCGTAACGAAATCGTAACTCCGGTTGTTCCACAAAGTGCGGCTTGCGGGTCCGTGTGACAAGACTGCGACGCGTCGCTCTACGGGCTTCGGGCAACCCCGGCATCCCGCCTCGGAGTCGCTCTTCAGAACGGTGCAGGCAGAATCTGGACACGAATCGCGGAAGCGAATAGAATCCGTCCGGCAACAAAAAGGAGGATGGATGATATCCGTGCAAGGGGTCACCAAGCGCTACGGCTCCATCGTGGCGGTCGATCGCGCCAGTTTCGAAGTGGAGCGAGGGGAAGTTGTGGGATTTCTGGGACCGAACGGGGCAGGAAAGACCACCACGATGCGCATGCTGACGGGGACGCTGCAGCCCGACGAGGGCACCATACGGTTCGACGGCCGACCGATCTCGGACAACCTGACCGGCGCGAAGGCGCGTGTCGGATACCTGCCCGAAGCGAATCCGCTCTACGACGACATGCTCGTCTGCGAATTCCTGGAATACGTCGCGCGGCTGCGCGGCATGGACGAGGCGGCGGGCCGGGCCGGGATCGAACGGGCGGTGGAGGAGACGGGCCTGGAAGAGGTGTTCTTCCGACCCATCAGCGAGATCTCGAAGGGCTTCCGGCAGCGCACGGGGATGGCGGGCGCGATTCTGCACGAGCCCGAGATCCTCGTTCTGGACGAGCCCACCGAGGGGCTCGATCCCAACCAGCGCGTCGAGATCCGGAATCTGGTCAACTCCCTCGGGGGCGACCGCACGGTGATCCTCAGCACGCACGTCATGCAGGAGGTCGAGGCCACGTGCGACCGGTTGCTGATCATCTCGAAGGGCGCCATCACGGCCGACGGCACCGTCGCCGAGCTGATGGACGCCGGGCGTGGCATCTCCCGCTACACCGTCGAGGCCGAGGGAGAAGGAGTCGGCGAGGCGCTGGGGCAGCTGCCCGGGGTGACGGACCAGTCGGCCGAGGCCGTGAATGGTCGGACGCGCGTCGGTCTTGAGACGACGGGTGACCACGAGCTACGCCCCGAGATCTTCAAGTTGGCGACCGAGCGCGGCTGGGTGCTCTGGGAGTTGCACCGCGAACGGGCCACCCTGGAGCAGGTATTCCGGGAGTTGACCATGGACACGGGAGATGAGTCGGAAGCCAGCGGGGAGGAGCAGGAACACGGAGAGGAGGGTGGCGAGGAATGATGAAGCAGATCCTGCTCGTTGCCCGCAAGGAGCTTAGGAGCTTCTTCGACCAGCCGATCGCCTATGTCCTGGCGGTGGCCTTCCTCGGCCTCGGGCTGTACATGGCGTTTCGATCCCTCTATGCGGTTTCGGCGGCGACGCTCCGGCCGTTCTTCGACCTGCTTCCGTGGCTGCTCGTGGTGTTCGTCCCCGCGGTGGCGATGAAGAGCCTGGCCGAGGAACGCCGGGGGAGAACGCTGGAATGGCTCCTGGCGCAACCGCTGACGGAGACGGAGATCGTGCTGGGCAAGTTCCTGGGAAGCTGGCTGTTCATCCTGATCACCTTCGCCGGAACGCTGCCGATGGCGGTCGGCGTCCTCCTGGCATCGGAGGCCGACCCGGGCATCATGGTCGCGCAGTATGTGGGCGCGTCCCTGCTCGCGGCGCAGATGCTGTCCGTGGGGATCTGGGCGTCGTCCATGACGCGCAACCAGATCACGGCGTTCATCGCCGGCGCATTCACCTGCTTCATGCTGGTGCTGATCGGGACGCCGATCGTCCAGATCGGCCTGCCGCGCCTGATCGGCGGCTGGGCGGTCCAACTGTCGGTGCTCAGCCACTTCGAAAACGTGGCGCGGGGCGTGATCGACCTGCGCGATCTCCTCTACTTCGTGTCCACGTGCGGGCTCTTCCTGTTGCTCGCGGTCGCGGCGCTCGGCCACGAGCGTTTGAGCCGCCAAAGCGATGCCTTCCGCCGGCTGCGGTTGGGGACAGGCGTCATCGCGCTCGGAGTCCTCGTTCTCAACCTCCTCGGCGGACACGTCCGGGGGCGCCTGGACCTGACCCGGGGCGACCTCTTCACCCTTTCGGAGGGCAGCCGCGCGATCCTGGGCAACCTGGACGATGTCGTGAACCTCAGCTTCTTCGTGAGCGACGACCTGCCCCAGGAGATCCAGCTCACGGAGCGCGATGTGCGCGACCTGATCGCCGACCTGGAGAACGCGTCGAACGACATGCTCGCGGTCTCGGTGGTCAACCCCGACGACGGGGAGGACGCGGCCGACGAGGCGAGTTCGCTCGGTATCGCACCGATCGAGTTCAACGTGCTCAGGGACGACGAACTGCAAGTGAGGCGCGGCTACTTCGGGCTGGCCGTCACCTACGCCGACGAGCAGGAAACCATCCCCGTCATCGACCGGGCCGACGACCTGGAGTTCCGGCTGGTGTCGGCGATCGCCAACATGACCATGGACGAGCGCCCCACACTGGCCTTCATGAGCGGGTTCGAGGCCAAGGACCCGTTCTATTACCGGAGCTTCCGCGAGAGCATCGGCGACCGCTACGGCGTCACGACCATCGACATCCAGAACGATTCCACGGGCGCGCTTACGCCCGATTCGATCGACGTGCTCGTGGTGGCCGCGCCGGCGCAGCCGGTTTCACCGGGTGTCGCGGACGCGATCGACGCCTACCTGCAGGCCGGCGGCGCTGCGCTGCTTCTGATGGAGCGTCACGGGATGAACCCGCAGGCACCGACATCGATTCCGATCCTCACAGGGCTGGAAGACCTGCTGGCGGCGCGCGGCGTGGAGGCTTCCGGGGACCTTGTGGTGGACCTGGCGTCGGCCGAGCGCGTCTCGATGCGCCAGGGGATCTTCAACGTGATCCGGCCGTATCCGCTATGGCCCGTCGCTTTCCGGGGCGACGACCACGCCACCAACCGCGACCTCGAGAACGTCAGCTTCGGCTGGGCTGCGCCCTTTACCTGGGAAGAGGGGGACCCGGCGGTGACCGCGCTCTGGAACACCACCGAGGGCGGGGCGCGCAGGCCGCCTGGAGGCCTCATCGCGCCGGGGATGGACCTCGGCGTGACCGAGGAGGATCTGGGGATCCACACGTTTGCGGTTGCGGTGGACGCGTCGGCGGTGGATGCGGCGGCGGTGGATGCGGCGGCGGTGGATGCGGAGGACGACCAGGAAGCCGCAGGGGTTGCGGATCCGGCGGAGCAGGCGGAGGACGGCGGTGACGAAGCGGACGGCGCCGTGTCCGCCGGCTCCTTTCCCGGCGGCAGGATTATCGCGGTCGGCGACGCGGATTTCCTGGAGGACCGGTTCGTGCAGTCCAACTCGCAAAACCTGGTGTTCGCGGCGAACGCCGTGGACTGGCTCGCCCAGGACGAGGCGCTGATCGGGATCCGCTCCAAGGACCGGACACCACCCACCCTCGCGTTCGAGTCCGAGGCCGGGAAGAACGCGCTGAAATGGGGGTCCCTGATCGGGGTGCCGGTGCTGTTCATGCTGTTCGGCTTCCTGCGCGTCAACGGGCGGACGACGCGGGCCGAACGCCGCTGGAACGAGACCGCGGAGGGGGGATCCGACGATGAGTGAGAAGTCCCTGCGCGCCTCGCTGTACTTTTTCGGTGCGGTCGTCGCGCTGTATCTGGTGGCCCGGCTGGTGGGCGGCGGAGGCGGAGGCGCGCCGGCGACGGATTCCGACCTCGCGGCTGCTATCGGGGCGATCGACACGGAGGGCCTGTCGGTCGTCGAGATCGCTGGTCCCGCGGACGCCCTGCGGCTCGAAAGGGACGGCGATGCATGGACCGTCAACGGCTTCGAGGCGGACTCGAGCGCCGTTGCCCGCCTTCTGCGAGCGATCGACGAGGTCGAAGTGTCGGGGGTGGCCGCCACGAATCCGGCGAATCACGCGCGTCTGGGGATCACCGCCGACAGCGCATGGGCCCTGACCGCCGACGGCGGCGGCACGGTGCTCCTGGGCAAGACCGGCAATCGCTTCCGAACGTCGTACGCCCGCCTGCCTGACGCCGACGTGGTGAGCCTGATCGAGGGAGACCTGCGTTCCGCGGCGGCACGGTCGCTCTTCGATTGGCGCAACAAGATCGTGCTCGAGGCGGACACCGCCGCGGTGGCGAGCATCCGCGTCGTGAGGGATGGTCAGGCGGTGCTTTACGAGCGGCAGGATTCAGCCTGGACGACGGGCGGGGAGGAGGCCGACGCGACAACCGTCCGCAACATTCTCCAGGAGCTGGCCGGGTTGCGCGCGAGCGGCTTCGCCCCGCAGGATGCCGAGATGCCGGATGAGCCCGATCGACTGGTGCAGGCCATGGATGCGGCGGGGAACGAGGTTGCCGCCGTCGCGCTCGTGGAAGACGACGGCAACTTCCGGGTCTCCACGCCGGCAAGCCCCTACATCATCGAGATACCCACCTTCCGGGCCGACCGGATCGCTCCCGGGCCGACGGACGACGGCTGACCGGCGCCCGGCACCAACAAGGGAACAGGCCATGAGCCAAAGCCCCGTCTATGACGCAATAGTGGTCGGATCCGGGGCGGGTGGCGGCATGGCGGCGTTCATCCTGGCGACCTCCGGGCTCCGCGTGCTCATGCTGGAGGCAGGACGGGATTACGACCCGATCCGCGAAACCCCGATGTTCCAGCTGCCGAAGGATGCTCCCCTGCGGGGTGCGGGGACGTCCGAAAAACCCTTCGGCTTCTACGATGCGACGGTGGACGGGGGCTGGCAGGTGCCGGGCGAGCCCTATTCGGTGGCCGAGGGCTCCGAGTTCATGTGGTGGCGCTCGCGCATGCTGGGCGGGCGCACCAACCACTGGGGACGGATCTCCCTGCGCATGGGCGAGTACGACTTCAAGCCTCGCTCGCGCGATGGTCTGGGCTTCGACTGGCCGATGGACTACGAGGATCTTGCTCCCTACTACGACAGAACCGAGGCGCTGATCGGGGTCTACGGTTCGAACGAGGGACTCGAGAACACGCCCAACTCGTCTCCGGGGGTGCTGCAGCCGCCTCCCAGGCCGCGGGCGTACGAATTGCTGACCCGCAAGGCCTGCCGCCGCATGGGGATTCCGGTCATTCCGGCGCACCTGGCGATCATGACGCAGACCCAGGACGCCGACCGCCTGCCGGGCGAGATCTTCCCCGACAACGACCTGGCCCGCCGCGTGACCGCCGACTCCATGCGGGGACGCGCCGCGTGCTACTGGGCGACTCCGTGCGGACGCGGCTGCTCGATCCGCGCCAACTTCCAGTCCACAACCGTCCTGTTCCCGCCCGCGCTCGCCACCGGCAACCTTGAAATCCGCACGGGCGCGATGGTGCGCGAGGTGACCGTGGACTCGCAGGGACGTGCCACCGGTGTCCACTACGTCGACAAGGCCACGCTGCTCGACGAATTCGCCTCGGCGCGCGTGGTCGTGGTCGCCGCGAGTGCCTGCGAGTCGGCGCGCATCCTGCTCAACTCCACGAGCAGCCTCTTCCCCGACGGGCTGGCGAATTCGTCGGGCCTGGTCGGCAAGTACGTCATGGACACCGTGGGCGCGGGCGTGCAGGCCCACATCCCGGCGCTCCAGTCCCTCCCTCCGCACAACGAGGACGGCGCGTCGGCGATGCACATGTACATGCCCTGGTGGTTGTACGGCGAGCAGCTGGCCGGCCGCCTCGACTTCCCGCGCGGCTACCACATCGAGTTCGGCGGCGGGCGGCGAAGCGCGCCCGGCTTCGGAGCCTTTTCCGGACTGGAGCCGCTCACGAACGGCAGCTACGGCCAGCGCTTCAAGGATGACTGCCGCCGCTACTACGGCAGCTTCCTCTCCTTTGACGGCCGCGGCGAGATGATCCCCAACGAGGACTGCTACTGCGAGATCGACCCCGACCGCGTGGACAGCTACGGGATCCCGGTGCTCAGGTTCCACTGGAAGTGGGCCGATCACGAACTGCGCCAGGCCGTGCACATGCAGCAGACCTTCGCGGAGATCGTGGACGAGATGGGGGGGCAGGTGCTGTCGCCGATTCATACCGATGGCGAGCTGGCCATCTCGAAGGGTGGGCAGATCATCCACGAGGTGGGCGGGGCGATAATGGGTGAAGACCGGCGCACCTCGGTGCTGAACGAGTTCTGCCAGTCGTGGGACATGCCCAATCTGTTCGTCACCGATGGTGCGCCCTTCGTGTCCAACGCGGACAAGAACCCGACGCTGTCGATCATGGCGATCGCGTGGAGGGCCAGCGACTACATCGTCGAGCAGCTCAGGCAGAGGAGTATCGGGTGAGCGAGGATCCGAAGGGCAGCCCGCCGGAATCCGGCGCCGCGCCTGCCAACGAGTCGGCTTCGGCTGCCAGCCGGTCGGCAGCAACGGGCCCGGCCGATCCGGGCGCGATCTCCCGACGCGGCGCGCTCAAGGTGATCGCCGCGGGGGCGGCCCTCGGCGCAGCCGGCTCGTGCGCTCCGGAAGAGGCGGCCCAATCGGCCGAGTCTGCCCACGAGACCCTGTCAGGCTTCGATCCCCTGCCCCCAAGCAACCCGATGGCCGCCGGCACGCCGACCGATCCGGACATGCTTGCCCCCGTCGTGCCCTGGGAGATGGTGCTCACCGACGAGGAGATGCGGCTCGTCGCCGCACTGGCCGACGTGATCATCCCCGCCGACGACCGCTCCCCGGCGGCCAGCGCCCTGGGCGTGCCCGACTACGTCAACGAGTTCGTCTCGGCGCCAGGCCACGAGGACAACCTGATCGCGCTCCGGGGCGGTCTCGCCTGGCTGAACCGCGCCGCCCGGGAACGGTTCGACGCGGAGGACTTCCCTGCCCTCACCCTGGCGCAGAAGCACGAGATCTGCGACGAGATCTGCTTCGAACCCGACGCGCCGGCCGACCTCAAGCCGCAGGCGCGCTTCTTCGACCAGTTTCGCGACATGGTGTCGACCGGATTCTGGACCACCGAAGAGGGCATGCGCGACCTGGGGTACGTCGGAAACGTGCCCCTGCCGAGCTTCGACGGACCGCCGCCCGAGGTGCTGGCGCAGCTAGGGCTGGAGGGGGACGACCTGGTTTGAGGGGGCCTGCCGAAGCTCAACTCAACTCTCGTCCAGTTCCGTCCCCTCGTTCAGAATCGCGACGTACCGGCGGTACGCAAACAGCCGGCCGCGGCGCCTGCCCGTAACCTCCCCGACGATGCGCTGATCGACCAGCAGATCCATCGCTGAAGATGTCGCGGAAAAGGAGAGGTTCGCTCGCTCCGAAGCCTCGGTGATCGACAGAATGGGCCGCTCCCGGAGCGCGGCGTAGACGCGAAGGGCGGAACCCGCGCGGCGTCCCAGCTTCTCGATTGCGTTTCTGTCGTTCGCGAAAAGCTCCAATAGCCTTCTGGTCGTGTTCACCGCCCCCGCCGCCGTGACCTGCACGCCTTCCAGAAAGAACTCGAGCCACGCCTCCCAATCGCCGGTCTCGCGCACGCGGTCCAGGAGTTCATAGTAGGTGCTCCTGTGTTGCTTGAGGTACAGGCTCAGGTACAGGAGGGGCTCCTGCAATACGCCGGCGTGGATCAGCAAGAGCGTGATCAGAAGCCTTCCCACCCTCCCGTTACCATCCAGGAAGGGGTGGATGGTCTCGAACTGCGCATGTGCCAGCCCGATCCGGATCAGCGTCGGCAAGCCGTCGTTCCGTGCGTGAAGGAAACGCTCCAGATCCCCCATGCAGTCCTGTACCGCCGTGTGGGGCGGGGGCACAAAGGCAGCGTTGCCGGGTCGCGTACCCCCGATCCAGTTCTGCGAGCGGCGAAACTCGCCAGGGTCCATGTGGCTCCCTCGCCCGCGCGCAAGGAGTACCCCGTGGATTTCCCGAATAAGCCGGTTCGAAAAGGGGAAGTCCCCGACAAGCCGAAGTCGGCCATGCTCCATAGCCTCTACGTAGTTCGAAGCCTCCATGACATCGTGAACCGGAACACCCGGGACTTCGTCCACCTCGTAGAGGAGGAGGTCGGACAAGGAAGACCGTGTACCTTCGATCTGGGAAGAGAGCACCGCCTCCTTTCGGATGTAGACGTACATGAAGAGCGCGCGGTCGGACAGCAGCATTGACATTCCGTCCAGGCGGCCAAGGCTGATCGCGGCCGCTTCCAGCGCTGACCGCAACGGCCCGCCCAGGGCCAGCCCGGGGCTCGGCGGCAACGGCAGGGGTACGAATGCGTTGACTCGCTCGCCACCGGTCACGGTGACTTCGTATCTTCCGGTCGGTCCTCGGTGCATGCTGGCGACCTCGCTTCCGGTTTCGGCTATTCCGGAGAAGCGAAATAGCGAATATTGTTATTCTGTTTTGGATACGAAAACATAATAACACACCGTCGCGGTCGGAAGTGGACGCCCGGCGACGCAGTTATTCTGTTTTCTGCAATAACCCGACCTGACAATTCTGATTTTCGTGCGAAATCAAAACAAGCTCCTCTGGAAGCCATGACCTCACCCAGCTCGCGAACCCTCCCGACGTTATTCATCCTCCTCGCCGTCGCTTGCGTCGCCGGCTGCGTCGCAATCCCCGAGGAGCCCGATCCGGTTCTGCTGGAGGCCGTCGACTGGTACACCGGCGTGGCCGGCTCGGTGGACAACGACCGTGCCCGGGAATTGCTCGAGGAGGCCGTTGCCGTCGGCGGCCCGCTCGCCACGATGTGGCTCGCGCGTGTTCATTCCACCGGCCGCATGGGATTTCCGCGTGATGAGGAACAAGCCCGCGACATCGCCGCCGGAGTAATCCGCGAGGTGCAGCGGGCGGCCGAATCGGGTGTACTGGAAGCCGTGTTCCTGATGGGGACGGCCTACGACGAGGGTCTTGGCAAGCCGGTCGATCACGAGCTCGCGGCGGTTTGGCACCGTCGGGCGGCCGAGCGCGGCCATGTCCTCGGTGCCCACAACATCGGCAACCAGTACAGCGAGGGACGCGGCGTGGCCGAGGACCCCGCGCAAGCGGTGGCGTGGTGGACGCAGGCCGCCGAACAGGGTGACGCGATCACGCAGCTCCGCCTGGGCGAATCCTACGAAGCCGGGCGCGGGGTGATGCGTGACCTCGATGCCGCGCGGGAGTGGTACGCGCGCGCGGCGGCGGCAGGGAATCGGGAGGCGGGGGAGGCGCTGGAGCGGCTGGGGGGCTGAGGACAACTCGGCACCAGCGGCCGACCGAACCGGCGATACCGCTACCGCGGCGCGGGTGCCCGCTAGTCCAACAGGCCTGCCAGAGCCGACGCCCCCGACGCCCCCTCAAAGCCGGTGTCCGAGCGCGCTACTTCCCGCCGTTGTGCGCGGGAGAGCCACGTCACCCGGCTGCCTGTCGCATCCCGTTTGACGGCGAGCACGTCGTCAATCTGTTCCGCGACCGCACCCACATGGGAGATCACCCCCACCATCCGACCCCTTCCCGCCACCGTCGAGAGCGCCTCGATGGCGGAGTCGAGGTTGGTGCGGTCGAGCGACCCGAATCCTTCGTCGAGAAAGAGCGACTCAAGACGACCACCGCTCCGGGCCATCATCTCGACCATGCCGAGTGCAAGCGCTAGGGACCCTATGAACTGTTCCCCGCCCGAGAGACTGGCCGGGGAGCGAGCCTGTCCCGAATCGTTGTCCACGACGAGCCACTGTTGATCCTCCAGGTCCCCAGGGTCCGCGAAGCTGTAGCGGCCTGCCGTTATCTCCTCCAGCATTCGGGACGCGTAAACCAGCAGGTCCCGCGAACGCCGTAGCGTGAGCCACTTCAGGAACGCGCCCGGCTTGAGTGCCGCGTCGAGATCGCTCAGGGCCAGCTCCAGCCTGGCAACTTCGCCAGCGGTCTCGCGGAGCTTCAGAAGGTCATCGAGGATGGCGGCGAAGGCGGCACGGTCCTCTCTGGCCGCTCTGGCGGTGTAGCCTGCCTCGGTAGCGGCGGTGCCGGTGGCTTGCACCACCGCGTCAGGATCGGTGGGGTCGACCGGGGGCTCCAGTTGTTCGGCCACCGTGCGGGCTTCGTCACGAGCCTTGTCGGCGGTGGCGAGGGCGCGGCGGCGAAGATTCGCGGACAGAGCCAACACCTCCGCCATCGTGTCACGGAGGTGGCCGATGCCGATCTGGAGCGCTCCCGCGTCCACGGGGTAGTGGATGGCTGCCGGGATCGCGATGTCGGCGCTCAACTCGCGAACGGCGTCCGCAACGGGAATCCGGTGGTTGGACAGCGTGCGCACCATGGCCTGCAGGGGTTCCTCGACCTGGACGCGTCGGGTCTCGCGGAGGTTCTTCAGTGCCGTTCCCGTCTCTTCGATTTCAGCGCGCAAGCGGTTCCGCTCCTGATCGCGCTGCTGAAGGATCTTCTCGCGCTCACGCGCCCTGTGGGAGGCGCGGTCGACGGATACGAGGTCGACCGCTCCCAACTCCGTTGGGTCGGAGGGAAGAACGAGCTGTGGGCGAAGGGATTGGGGAATGGATTGGAGGCGCTGGCGCAGACCGTCGAGGGTCTCGCGGGCGGTGTTGCGTGTTCGGTCGATGTCGCTCCGCGCCTGATTGAGTGCCTGCAGCGCGGATTGCTTTGCCATTTGAGCACTTGTTTGCGTCTCGCGCAGCACTACGGCCTCGGTGCCGTGCTCGTCCAGCTTCGCCTCGGCCTCGCGAAGACGCTGGCGAATCGGGGCAAGGATCCGGTCCCGGCCTGGTAACGGCCCGCCTCCCGCAGACGGGAACGCGTCGTCCAGTCCGGCGGCGCTGCCAAGTCGGTTGGTAGCGTCGGCGATCTCCAATCGGAGGTCATCCAGTTCCTTGGCAGTCTCCCTTTTGCGTTGCTGGCCGGATTCCTGGCGCCCTTCAAGGTCGGCCACGGCCCTGCTCGCCTCGTCTGCCTGCAATCTCGCCGCCCGTTGAGCGTCCCGGGCCGCGTCCAGACCAGCATCCTGCGGTGGCGTCCAGCCCTCAGGAAGATCGCCCTGGCAAACGGGACACTCGTCGCCCGGGCAGAGCCCGTGAGCCGCAGCGGCGGCCGCGTTGGTGCGCCGCGCTTCACTCAGCGCCCGCTCAGTGCGTTGCAGGCGCTCCTGTTCCCCCTGCAGTTCGCGCTGCGCCGTGGCAAGCCGTACAGCCGACTCGGCCATCCCCCGTTTCCGCGAGGCCAACGCGTCCTCCGTCGAGCGGATGCGTTCCTGCAGGCCATTGCACTTCTCATACCAGCGCTTACCCTCCGCCAGAACCTCACGGGCGGAACCGACAGCTTCGGCAAGCGGCGGGCCCAGCGCCTCGTGTCGCGTCAGCCGATCGCTTGCCGATTCGAGAGTCTCCTGCGTCTCGACGTGGTGCTTCGCTGACGCAGCCTCGCTGGCGATGGCCTCCCGCAGTGACTCTGCTGCGTCGACCGCTTTCGCCACTTCATTCGGGATCGCTTCCAGCGCGGCCAGTGTGCGCGCGACCTCGCGTTCGCCGGGGCCGTCGTCCACCGGAATGCCGCTCAAATCACGCTTCAGGCCGGCTTCCCGCCGCTCAAGCCCCGTCGCATCGGTCTGCAGTTTGCGCTGCGTACTCTCCACGGGCGTCAGCCGGTCGGCCAGTTCGTCCATAGCCGACGGAGTCACGCGCTCGTCCGCCCGCCTGACCGCTGACATCGTCGCCTCCGATTGACGAAGGGCGTCGCGCGCTCGCGCAGAACGGTCGTGGAGATCGGCCAGGGCATCCGCTCGGCGGCTCGTCGCGTCGGCCCGGGAGGTCAACTCCGCGAGGTGCGCTTCGGGATCGTCCATGTAACGTTCATGGCGGCCCAATTCATCCCCGAGCCGCGCCGCCAACGTTCGCACCTCACCGAGGCTCTGCCCCGCCACCGCTCCAGCCGCCTCAAGATCGTGGGTGCGCCATACCTGTCTCAGGATCTCGGTGCGCGCCGACGGTGCGTCTTCCACCAGAAGACGCGCGAAGCGGCCTTGCGGCAGGATCACGGTACGGAGGAAGGCGTCGCTGTCGAGCCCGATCAGGGCCTGCACCCGCTCGTTGACCGGCCTGACCTGCTCGAGCTTCTCGAGCGTCTCCCCACCGGGCCCGTATCGCACCAGCTGCGCTTGCGGCGGACGGAGTCCCCCCGCTCCAGCGCGCCGGTCCACCCTGGTGACTTCCCACTCCTCGCCGGACACCCGGAAGCGCAGCACCACGCGCATCACGTCGGACGTGTCGTTCATCAGTTCCTTCTTGGACCGGCCCCCGAGCGAGGTCTGGCCGTACAGCGCGTAGGTCATCGCTTCGAGGATCGAGGACTTCCCTGCGCCGGTGTCGCCGATCACCGCGATCTGGACTCGGCCGGCGAAGTCGATCGGGACCTCGCCTCGGAAGGAACGCAGCCCCTCGATGGTGATTCGAAGCGGGCGCATCCGGTCAGCCGTCTCTCTCTCGGTTCGGCTCGCCCGTTTGCTGCAGCTCGCGGTGCGTCTCAATGCCGCTTCCCGGTCCCCCGCGCAATGCGGCGAGGACGCCCTCGGCCCGCATGGTCAGTTCGGTCAAACCGAAGTCCGTCGCCCCCTCGTCCCCCGGCCCGGCAACGGCCTCGCGAAACAGTGCCAGAACCGTGTCTCGCGGCGCCTTCGTCGCCCTGCCCGTTGCCGCCGTGCTCCGCCACTCATCGAAGAGATCCTCGATGGAGGGTTCCTCCCCGCCGTCGGTCCCGGCGATTGCCTTGACCGCCCGGTTGGCCACTTCGTTCACCAGGTTGAAGATCACGCACTTCGGCGACCACTCGGCCACGCGGTCCGCCAGGTCGGGTATCGGGTCATCAGACTTGACCACCGCCTTGAGGAAGCAGCCGTCGAGCGCCGCATTCGCAGCTCGAGCCTCCAACTCGCCGAGGCTACCGTGGAACTCGACCAGCGGCCGCCCCGGGGGCAGTTCCCGTTCACCGATTTGCACGTCGTCTCCGATCGTGACCACGACCGCGTGCTTGCTCTGGAGACTCTCGCCGTAGTCCAGCGGGATGAGCGACCCCGCGTACCGGCCGCGCGCGCTCCCCGGCAGCTGCTGCGGGTCGTGGATATGCCCGAAGGCGCAGTAGAGCGCGCGGTGCAGACCCTTCGTGTGCGTGGCGTGGTCCTCGCCCACCGTGAAGCGCCGTTCGGACTTGCCCGGACGAGCACCATCGACGTGCAGGTGCGCCGTGTAGAGGACGATGCCGTGTGGGCCGGCCGCTTCGCGCGCGCCGCCGACCACCTGGTCGTTGAGGCTGCGGATGCCGTCCGCGTAGTCCCCCTCGAAGCGTGAGGCGTCGCCCGTCGCGTAGTCGGTGATCGCGCCCGGCGGGATGAATGGCACGCACGCGAGGGCGACAGGGACCTCCGCGAGCCCGTCGAACTCCAGGACGCGCGGGACGGTGACGAACCACAGCTGCCGCGGCGAGGCCATGCCCGCCATCTCGTCGAGCACGTCGAACAGGTCGCTCGAGTCGTGGTTGCCGCGGATCACTACGGTGGGCGCCAGGCGCGCCAGCCGCTGCAGAGCCGTGACCCCGAGTTGCAGTGCCGGGTATGGAGGCCGGTAGGCGTCGAAGAGGTCGCCTGCGTGTATAATAAGGTCGGGGCGCTCGGCGGTGACCATGTCCAGTAGCGCTCGCAGCGCTGCACGGTGGTCCTCCATCCGATCGTGGCGCCCCAGCCTTGCCCCAAGATGCCAATCGGCGGTGTGGAGGAGTTTCAACGCTCTGCCCCTACAACTCCACCTTCTGCCCCGACATCGCCGCGAGGTTGGACCGGATCGCCTCCGTCCGCTCCCGGTCACCCGTCTCGTTCGCCTCGGCCTCGTCCGGGTTGGTGGCAAAGGGCGGGAACGGGAAACGCAGGGGGATCGGCTCGGGAACGATCGGCTGCGACAGCACCATGGTTCCGGGCATGAAACGCGACGCCCGTTCGCGCAGTGCGGACGAAAGGAACCGGTACGCGTCGGCCTCGCTGGCGTCGAGTCGTCCGGCCACCTTGAGCGACGCATTGCGGGGGAGCGCCGGCGCGACCGCCGACGCAGCCTGCTGGGCGCCCACCAGGAGCACGCCCAGTGACCGCCCCCTCTCGGCGATGTCGACGAGCAACTCCCGCAGCGGGGAGAACCCCTTCGTGGGTGCATACTTGTTGAGCTCATCGAGGACCACGAACCGCAGCGGCACGCGTCCTGTCCCCTGCTTCTCGCGCCATACGCCGTCCAGCAGCGAGCCGACCACGAAGCGCTGAGCGTCGTCGTGCAGGGTGGAAATGTCTACCACGTGCAAGCGGGCGTTTTCCGACGACACCGGTTCCAGGCCGCAGCCGATCAGCGGCCCGATGTGCTTGCGGAGTCGCAGGAGACGGCGCAGATAGGCCTGGCGGGTGCCCGACTGCGTGCGCCCGAACCAGGCCTTCAGGGCCTCGTCGTCGTCCCGGTTGGCCATCTTCTCGGTGAAGTCGACGAAATCCCCGAAATCCTCGATCACATGGCCGGCGCCCGCCGGCACCGATTCCGGTTCCTTCGCCGCGAGTCGGTCCGGGTCGAAGCTCGTGTCCTCGGGCACCGTCGGGAGGATCACCACCGCACCCGTCCGGCCGCCCTCGAGCCGCCGGAGGTGCCGCAGAAGCTGAATGCGGAACTGCTGCTCGATGAAGCCGACCTGAGTCGAACGGTCGTCCTCGGCGGTGAAGCAGAACTGCAGAAGCTGATCGCGAATGAAGCGCTCCGGGGTCCATCCATAGGCGTGCACATCGGCCGTGTCGCGAGACTTGACGCCGGGGACGGTTCCCGAAACGCCGGGACGACGGGGGGCGTAAAGCCGTACCGAGCGGAAGGGACCGGGATTGTCGACGCCCAGAGCGCGCCACTGCGTGCGGGCGTGCGGCCGGCCCGGGAACTCGGAGTTGGGGCGATCGATGTGGAGGAGGTCTTCGCCCTTGGTGTTGAACACGAGCGCGCGAACGTTCTCGCGTTCGGCACGGCTTCCGAGCAGCGCCATCCCGGTTTCGGTCTCCAGGAGCTGGTAGAGGATGTAGAGCGCGTACGACGTCTTGGTCGCGACGCCCGAGATCCCGGAGATGGAGAAGTGCCCGCCGGAACGGCCGTCGACGAAGCGCATGTCGGCGTAGACCGGCTCGCCCCCCATGTCCACACCGACGGGGAGCTTGCCGCGCTTCATTTCGTCCTCGAAGAGGGCCATGGCGCGGTCCGCTCCCACGGCGCGCATGGCGGCGGAGCCCGCGTTGGGGGCTACGAAGAGTTCGGGAACAACGCGCAGCACGCGCACCTCGGCAAGCCGCACGTGCTCGGCGGGCATGACCCGGTTGACGACGCGAGCCGTGTCCGAGGGCAGGTCAGCGCCTTCGAAGCGGCTGAGCAGTTCCGTGACAATCCCGTAGTGGGTGACGTTCGCCCCGCCCGGAAGTTCGGTGCGGACTGCGATCAGTTCGTCCAGCTGGACGGTCACATCCGTATCGAGGACCACCCGGAAGTCACGCGAATTCGTCCCGCTCGCGCCGTCCACGAGCCCGATGCGGGGGTCCGCCGGGGAGCCTCCGCCCCGGCCGCCCACCGCCCCGCCGTCCTGGTCGCTCACGCGGCCTCCTCGTCGCGGTTGTGCTGCATGACGGCTTCTCGAACGGCACGCAGCGCGAGCCGCGAGTCCCCCAGCATGTGATGAAGGTGCTCTTCGAGCGCCGCAACGGGGGTCAGGTTGACGGGCGCGCGGGCGTTGCGGTGCGGCGCAGAGGCAAAAGCGGGAAGCCAGCGCGCGGCGCGGTCGACCGTGGCGACGGCCTGATCGTTGCCCGAACTCGCGGGCACCTCCAGGCGCACGATTCCCGCCCATGGTCCCGCCCACGGACCCGCGTCGCCCACCCGGATGTAGCACGCGTACCGCTCGTCCATCATGACGAACAGGCTGGTCCGCTCGCCGACGGCCAGGCGCGGTACGATCTGCCAGTGCTCGACCGCCAGGGTGCGCCGATGGTGGGTCTTCACGTACCCGACCACGGGTGCGGTGCGACTGTGGCGGATGCCATGCAGCGGTCCATCGAAGACGACCAGCCAGCCCTCCGCCACCAGGCGGTCGGCGATGTCGGCTTCGGTGTCCCGCATCAGCCGCTGCAGGTGTTGCGACGCCGCATGGGATTCCTCGCTGTCGACCGAAAGGGACAGCCAGCGCCACCCTCCGGGATGCGGTCGCAGCCGCACCTGCTGCCCGCCCGAGAAGATGACCGCGCGACCGATCTCCGCGTGCCGGATGGCCGCCGGGCCGTCCGGGCCGATCAGTACCGCGCCCGCCCCCCACGCCCCTGCGAGCCCCGTGATCGTCTCCCCATCCGCGCCGGTGTGCGTGAGGTGCGCCTCGGTTCGGCGTACCCCGTCCACGAAGCCGAGGTGGACCGGTGGGCCCGCGTTCGTGGGCCGGTGAATGCGGAAATGTCCCCCGTCCTCCACGACCCGGCACTCAACCGTGTGCTCATCCTCTTCATCCGCGCGAAAGCCGGCGCCATGGGACACATCGAACGGTTCGACACCGATGAACGGTCGGCTCGCGGGAAGGTTCATCTCGAGGTGGCCGGGTCCGTGCCGATCACCAGGCCGATGGGAGGGGAGTTGGGGTGTTCGCTCATTATTCGGCCTTCAAGTTAAGCCAACGGCCCCGGACCGGCATCAACGCCGGCCCGGGGCCGCGTCTCAAGGTGCCCTGGACCCGAGTCCCAGTGCAGCCCGTGAGGTCAGCCTACCAGCGGTAGCCCAGCCTCGTGTAGTAGAACCCGCCGTTGAAGCCGAAGGGCGTGAACTGGCCGTAAGTGTTGCCCACGCCGGCCGCGGCCCCCGGATACTCCTGCGGGAAGGTGTTGAACGCGTTCTGGGCACCGACCGTCAGGGTCCAGCTTTCCGAGAAGGTATGGGCCGCCTCGATATCGACCAGATTTCGCGACGGGTAGTCGATCGTGTTGGCGGAGCTGCCCTCGTAGTACGGCTGCTCGCCGTCGTAGTAGCCGCCCCAGTGGCTGACCCGCGCCAGCACGCGCGTGCCGCCGACGAAGTCGTGGTTGACCGAGATGTTGCCGCGCAGGTTCGGCAGGCCTTCCTCCAGAATGCGGATTCGGCCTGCGCTCAGCGTCTCGGAGTTGAAATCCGTGACCACGGTGCGATTCAGGTTCCACGCGGTGCTGAAGGTGGTGGCGGAGCCGTCGCCGCCAGCGGCCCGGTACGCCGCCACCCAGTCGATCCCCTCGCTCTTCGTCGAGAAGTCGTTGATGAAGAAGCGGAATCTGGCGAGCACGCCGCCGGGGCGG
>VYAQ01000318.1 GCA_009844885.1 Gemmatimonadota bacterium | reverse complement strand
CCCAGCGCGTACCCGACGGAGGAGCCCACCGAGGACCCGACGGAGGATCCCACCGAGGAGCCGACTGAGGAGCCGACGGAGGAGCCCACCGAAGAGCCAACGGAAGAACCAGAGACGACCTACCGCTGGGACGGTCGCTGTCATATAGGTGGGGCGACCAGCGGACAGGGGGGCTACACTACGGCTGCCGCCGCCGCCGCCGCCGCTGCGGCCTTCGAGGCCAGGTGTCCATCGAGCGACGCCCGTTCCGGCGTCATCACGAAGGTGCATTGGTATGCCACCATCAAGTGCAACAACGGCACCACCTTCCAGGTCGGGCCTGCCGACTCGTCAGAGGCGATCACCCAGTTGGCGCAAGGCGCTCTGCTTGCCTGCGCCTCCTCAGGCTTCTCGCAGGGGCTTGAGGGCCGCTCGTTCACTCGGGCGCAGTTCCGGGACCACATGAGATCTGCCCTGGCTTCCTCGTCTGCGCCGGTGGACATCGACAGTCTGCTCCCCGAACAGACGTCTGCGGCTGCTGCTCAGGGCGAGAGCGTGACGGAGAGCTTCACGACCACCTACATCGACGATGGGCACTACACCGATGTGTCTTGTGCAGATGGCACCCAGTTCCGGATCGGCCCGGCCGGCTCGGTTGAAGACGCCGTTGCCAACGGCATCTTCGGTCTCAGGGTCTGTGCCAACAGGAACATCCTGAGGACGCTGAGTCTGCCCACGCAGTTGACGAGGACCCAACTCGACGCGGCGGTCCGCACGGTGCTATCGGCTCTGCCGGTGCCCGTGGGATTGGACGACCTGCCCCTGCGGCCCTCCAGCACCGCAGGCGAGCCGGTGAAGCGCCAGAGCGGCACCTACACAACCTTCACGTCCAACACGTACACGTGGTGGGCGAGTTGCACCACGGCGCGCGGCTTCCAGACCGGCAACGGTCCCGCCAGTGATCCCTCCGACGGTGCCGTCAAGGTGCTGGCGTGGTTCACCTCCGCAAAGTGCATCGGGGGTGGCACGACCACCGTCTCCGAGGAGTGAGCCGTGGCCAGGTGTCTCAGCCTCGCAGCGCTGCTCGTTACCATCGCTCTCGGGTCTTCGGGGGCGACGGTGACGATGGCCGAGGAGCCTGAGGTCACCTCTCGCCACAAGGCCGCTGCGGTAATCGCCTGCTCGTCCTGGCAGCCGCAGGAGGGGTTCTTCCCGTCGCGGGTGTTGTGTGACCGGAACGGAACAGGACACGTCGTCTGGTTCGACCGTGAGGAGAGTGGCTGGAAGCGCTTCGGCCCCACGCCGGTGGCGGAGCTCGAAGTGCACCTGGAGATCGAACAGACCTGTGAATCCCGTGCATGCCGCACGCGGATGCTGGAGGAGAACGCCATCGGCTGGCTGGCCATCGCCATCTCCACCGACGACGAAGAGGGTTCCCTGGCCCACGGCGTGGACTACGTCCTCTACTGGTACAGCACCGAGGAGAGGGCGTGGAGCATCGCCTTCTCCGAGCCTCTCCTGTTGGAGACGGACATGCCCCTCTTCACGGTCGAGGGCGAGGCCTCCCATGAGGACAGGGAGGGCATCCGGGACATTCTCGACGACGCGGTCACCTGGTTCCACGAAGAGTACGCCTGGAGTTTCGGTGGCTCCTTCACCGTCTACGCTGATCTCAACGACGACGTGCGCGCCCACCCCGACCTCGCCGCCGTGTGCTACGTGGACGGACGGGTGGTCCGCCTCCTCCCAGGGTGTTTCAACAGGCCAGCCTCGATCGCCCACGAGTACATCCACCTCATCCAGTACCAGAGGTCCTCCACATGGCAGCCCTCGTGGTTCTCCGAGGGTACGGCCATCCGCCTTGCCGACCGCTTTGCGGCTTCTCGGCAAGAGGCAGGCTCCCGACGGCCCTACTGGCATGTCTCGCAGTTGCTGGCTACCCCATCCTGCGAGCACGTCCCGTCTGAGATGTGGCGTGGCTCCCTCCGCGAGTCGGACGACTACGAGCACGGGCGTGGCGCGCGGGCGGTCTCATGGCTAGCGCTGCTGGCGGGTGAGGAGTCTCTGGTCGCGTTCATCGATCGCGAGCCGGCGCCGGCAGAGTGGGAGAGCACCTTCAGGGACATCTTCGGAATCACCTATGGGGCCTTTATGGACTTCTGGGACAGCTACCAGGAGGTCTTCACGACCCTGTACGAAGAGAGTTGTGGCATCCCTGACTCTGCGGCGAGGAGCGAGGCAAGCTAGTAGTGGAACCGCTGCTCGCCCGATGCGGCAGAGAGTTCCCCAATGCAGCCTTCGGGGGACCTGAGCACCGCCTGGAAGCCCCCCTTCCCCAGGCGGCACGGCCATCAACCGCGATGGTGACTAGCCGGCACTTCCCGCTGACAGCCCGTCGCAGCCCAGGCTCGTGATACTCGCTGCCAGATGGTCCGATCTCAGGCGGCGCCCGCCCGGCCTGTCTGGCCGGTCCGCTGCGCTGCATCTGTCCGGGCGCAGGAACGCGCGTGTTGCCCTGCGCGCTGCCCTACTGCTCCTCTTGGGGCAAGAGCTCCCCCACAACCGTGCACACCAGCTCCTCTTCCGGGAACCTGGCGTACTGCTCGCACACGTACCCGTCGCCGTCGTCGTCGTGCTCCAGGGGCACGCGATAGTCCGGGAACCCTCCCCCGTCCGCGTGCGCCCGGGCCGCGAGGTAGCGCGCCGCCTCCCGGCAAGACCCGTACGCCAGCGCCAGCAGTTCCGCCCGCTCCCGCTCCGCCCACCCCTCGAACTCCCGGTAGAACCGCGCCAGCGTCACGCCGAAGGCTGACTCGAACGCTGTGTGCACCGGCTCCCCGCCCAGGAGGTCCTCGTAGAAGGACTCCCAGTCCTCGAATGTGCCGTAGGACTCGATGGCGTACAGCGCCGCCGCTACCATCAGGTCGTCGTGCCCCCGGCCCTGGCGAAAGTCCGTGGCTGGCTGGTGGAAGATGGCCGAGCGGTAGCGGTCGTCCCGCAGGGTGGGTGCTTCCCCGGACTGGTACAGGGTGAAGTAGTACTCCGAGGTGGCGACCCCCGCCCACCGCGCGCTGACGTAGTAAGCCTCCGTCGCGCGGGTGAACCACTGCCGCGCGATCTCCGTCTCGTCCGCGCGGCAACGAGGCGTGAAGAAGAAGTGCTCTCCCCGCTGGAACGCGCACTCGTCCGGCAGTTCTTCCAACTCCACCCCGAACGCCTCCGCGTAGCGCACGAGGAGGCCGCGGGGGGCGTAGGCGATATTGATGGTTATCGGTCCGCGATGCGTCAGTCCCATGTTCGTGCGCGCGTATGCGATCACCTTGCGCATTTCAGATGCGATCGCCCGCTGCGCCGCCGGGTCGTCCCACATTCCCCGCACCCGGCAGCAACTGGCCCGGCCCGAGGGTGCCTCGCCCAGCGCGACGTGTGGCACCGCCGCCGGCGACGGCTCGTAAACGGATGCCTCGATCGGTTCCTCCGCCGGGACCGCGACCGTGATCGGCACGGAGAGCGTAACCGGCTCGCTCACCAGCAGGGTCGGCGCCCCGGGGAACGCCTCCAGAGGCACGGTGAAATCGTGGGTGACCCACTCCTCCCCCTCCTGGCGCGTGCTCACGAACGCCGAGGATGAGGAGAGGGAGACCCAGAACTCCATCTCCAACTCGACGGTGGTTTCGGCTGCGCGGTTGGCTGCGAAGGCGCTGAACGCCCCCCCAACGGCGATGAGGGCTACGAGCCCTGAGAGGAGGACGCGTGTCATGGTCGCGGCACCATCAATCTCGCTCTGCCCTGGCTACCCACTTCTGATGGGAGTGCCCGACCCGCACTGGGAAGGGGCGAACAGCCGCGCCGGGGTTCCTTGAGCGGCGGGCTCCGGCGCTTGCGGCGACGGGTGCGGATCCCGTGGGCAAGTCACGTGCGGGACTATCGATTCCCAACTCAACTACTCCCGATGCCTCCCCAGACATAGGGAGGGAGTGTTCCGTTCTGCTCCCTTGCCGCATAGGTCAAAAGGGAGTGATCCAGGTGGTGTTCGGAGTTGTCCACTCCTCACCGATGCAGATCAGTACAGGGTGCTTTCGTCTTGACCGGGCAACCTGAGCTAGCGCCTGCTGCGTGGCCGCCCCGGACTGCTAGTGAAGCCCGGGCGATGCACACCTCATCTCAGGGGCCACCTATCCACGAAAACGCCTGGCGCGCCAGCGCGATGTATGCTCTCTCCCGGAGATTCCTGACATGCCCTCGAACGGTCTGGTGCTGGAGCCTGGCCACGTCTACCGCACACGCGACCTCTCGCAGTGGACCTCGAACCCCGCGCGATTGGCCCGCCGGCTCGTGGAGAGAGCGCAACTCAGGCAGCTCGCGCAAGGGCTGTTCGTTCACCCCAGGCAGAGCCGTTTTGGCACCGTGCCGCCGGCTGATGAAGAAGTCATGCGCGCCTTCCTCATGGCCCATTCGTCTTGACGGGACCGGAGCGATGGAATGCGCTTGGTCTTGGCGCCTCGGCGGCGTTCGCTACTCAATTGGTCTACAACACCAAGCGTTCCGGGGAGTTCACCTTCGCCGGCCGTCGCTTCCTGCTACGGAGGGTGGCGTTCCCGGAACACCCGTCGCCGGAGTGGTTCGTCGTCGACCTGCTCCAACACGCAGAGCAGGCGGTCGCCGATCGCGATGACCTCACGACAGCCCTCGCCAGTGCGCCGAGGGATCGCCGGTTCGCCATCGAGCGGCTGCGCTCGATGGCGAAGGAATACGGATTCCTGGACAAGCAGGCGCGAGTGGCCTCGGAGATGGATGCCTCGCACGCGGCTTAGCGGTCAATGCCCTTCGTCCACGAGGATTGCCAGAGAACATGCGTGGCCCAGTAGTCCTTCTCGACGGGCGAGGGCAGGCTGATGCGACTCTGGTCCCTCCACCCGAAATATCTGGACACCAAGGGGTTGGTGGCCGTCTGGCGCGAGGGCCTGCTGGCCCAGAGGGTGCTGGGTGGCCACACCCGCGGCTACCGCAAACACCCCCAGTTGGAGCGCTTTCGACACCACCCTGCTCCGAGGAACGCTATCGCTCTCTACCTGGAAGGGGTGTTCGCCGAGGCGCGCCTGAGGGGACATCGCTTCGACCGCAGCAAGATCGAAGCTGTCATTGAGCCCGTCTCAGCCATGGAGGTGACGGAGGGCCAGCTGCGGTATGAGCTCTCGCACCTCGCCGGCAAGCTGAAGGCGCGCGATCCAAAGAGACTTGACCAGCTTTCTCAAGACCAGGTCCCGGAGGCCCATCCCCTGTTCGTCGTCGTTCCCGGGCCCATCGCATCCTGGGAGCGGCCATCCAACCCGCCGTAGGCCTTGCTCGTGCAGTCGTTGCCCCATCGCGACTCCCCACGCGCGGGTGTCCTCATGGCGACCACGACACCTGGTCCGGCCAGGCTCCGCCCCCTGATTCCGACACGTCGAGTCTCTACCGTGGTCCGATCAGCTCCGGAAGGGTCTTCTCGAGGGCCTCGGCGAGGCGAAGGGCTGCCCCGATCGTGATGTTCTGGCGGCCCTGCTCCACCGTCCCGAGATAGGTGCGATCGAGTCCGGCCTCGGCGGCCAGCTTCTGCTGGCTCCAGCCGCGCGCCTTGCGTAGCTCCTGCACCCGCCTTCCCAGCGCCTCGAGCTGACCTTCCAGCGTGAGGCGCTCCCGGTGCAGGCCGAGCAACTCCCGGGCCGTCCGCAGCGCCTCCACGGGATTCGAGGAGACGAAGTCCGCGGG
>VYAQ01000287.1 GCA_009844885.1 Gemmatimonadota bacterium | reverse complement strand
AGGCTCCGTCCGACCCCACTTCGCCCCCTCATACCGGCACGACCGAACGGTTACCACGAAGCCACGAAGCACTCAACGAGTAGGAGAACGAGGCCGCCGTTTGGTAGGTTTCCGCCGTTTTCCGAGATCGCGTGTGCTAAGTGTCGCATGTCGCAACGGAATAGGTTGGAGCCCTCTATATGAAGCTACCCCGCTTTGTGCATACCCGTGCCCGTCGCCTCGTCGAGTCTCCGCGCAAGTTACGGCGCGTCATCGAAAAAGCACAGCGAAAGCAGGAATCCGCGCGGACAGCGCGTAAACTCAAGGGCGTACTTGCGGACCTGAGGACGCTGCTCCGCCTGATTCAGGCATGGATGGGGGGCAAGTATTCCAACATCTCAAAAGCCAACCTAGTCCTCATCGTCGGAGCGATTGTGTATTTCCTCATGCCAATCGATGTCTTTCCGGACTTCATTCCAGTAGGGGGGTTCGTGGACGACGTGGCGGTGATCATCTGGGTGGTCGACGCCGTCAAGGAAGAGCTGGCGAAGTTCAAGGAATGGGAACGCCACCGAGACGGCCTACCGGCGCTCGGATCTGTTTGAGCAGCAGCGGGTTTTCATGGAGCAGTGGGCCGCGTTTCTGAACGGGATAACCCTGTCCTCCTCAACCCAGGCGGTCAGTCCCCGTTCCTGCGCCAATAGAGCCTGACGGCGCGTCCCGCCCGTCGTGCGCGCGGCCGCGCTGCGCTAGAGCGGATCCGTGATCCGCGGGCCTCCGCGGGCGACACGTCGGTTCTGTTGCTCTTGCCACCGTCGATTGCTTCGGGGTCGGGATTACTCAGACCGACTGCAGGGCGCGTCGGCGATCTTTCGGGGGACCGGCCTGCGGGCAGTTCGTCTGTTCGCTTCCCGATGCGGACCTAGCTAGCCGGGGCCGAAGGTGCGGCATGACCACCTGGAGTTCGTCGAGGATTCGGCCCACGCCTCTCATCATGCCCTCACTGGGCGTCTGACACCCCACGACCGAACGCTTACCAGTGGCGCACTCAACGAGCAGCGCACCGACCAAGCGAAACAACTCGTTCCACAGCGGCTGCAGCCGCGCGGCGGGCTCCACGAACAGCAAGGCGCCGGGAGCGCCACCGTCCGATGCCAACCTCCTCAAGTAACTCAACGTCTGGTTTTCGGTCAGCCCCGCCCAGAATTCGGCCTCAATCAGCAGCCGTTCCGCACCGTGCTCATCAAACCCGACAAGGTCCGGCCGCCCACCGTCCTCGCCAGTAGCCTGCGTCCGCACCTGAACGACCTCCCCGATATCGGCACCACCGACGGCGACCGTCGGTGCCGCGGCAAGGTCTGGTGCAGCAGTCGGGTCAGCGGACTTCGCTCGTCCCGGAGTCGGAACACTCCGGCTTCGTCGGGTCGAACGCCCAGATCCATCCCTCCTGGCGCGCCAATGAGCGCTGCCCCTCGCACGGTCCCTTGGCCTTGTGTTGCAGGAAATGCCATGCGGCCAAGACGCAGATCACCGAATCCAGGGCGTGATCGGTCTTCTTCATCTTGTCGAGGTGTCCCCGGGCTTGCGTTCGGAGAGCTTTCAGTCGCGGACCCCGGACCGAGTACGGATCCTTTGCTTCCTTCGGTAGGCCGCTGACTAGCCCGCGGGCCAGTTGCCCGCGTATCTCCGAACGATCCTTGCCCTTTGAGTCCCTGTATGAATGCGGGAGTTTTTTCTCGAGCGTCAGGGCCAACGTGGCCGCGGGGTAAACCTCGATCATGCTCCGACTGCCGTTCCGTCCCACCTCTTCTGGATTCCACGCCAGGGGAAGGGACTCTTGGCCTCTTTCCGAAATTCGTGCGAGCAGATCCAGCGTCTGCGCTGCGGTCCTGGCGAACTTGTCGGCTGCTACCGACAACGGATTCGTGGGATTTCTCGTTATCGCAGTTCGCCCCTTGATGTCATGGTCGGTCTGCCGTAGAAAGAAGTCGTCGGGGACGCTCAAGTCGAATCCTGAGAGCGGGAACCCGGCTGTGTGGCGGCCGATGCCGACACGAAAGCAGAGAGGCCAGCCCAGTGGGACGTCGAGAGCGAGGAGAACGGGTCTGTCTTCGTTCGTGATCCACTCGCCCAAGGGCTTCCGGAAGACCGCCCGGTCAGTACCAGTGTCGACGCACTCAAGCGTGCACGTGTTTGCCTCTCGATTTGCGACTGCTCTCGCGTACCCAGTCTGGCCCGGTCGGATGGAGCAATCCACCCCAATGATGACGACTTCGGACATTCCTCTACTCCTTTCGCAAACATCCCGGCACAGCCATGAGGTGACGCGCCGAAGCCAATCCTCTTTCATCCTAGCAACTCCCTCGGCGACTGGCTCCCCCGGCCCGCCCCAACGTGAGGGACCCTCACGCGCCCAACACCGGCCGCGTAGTGGAGTGGCGCCCCGCCGTTGTCGTCCCGGACCTGAAGCCCCGGCGGTCGGGCCGACACAGCCTCCACCTCCTTCAGGGTAGCGGTCTTCATCCAGTGGCGGTCCAGCAGCCGCGACGACCCGTCGGCGTCCTGGATTCCCTGTGTGCCTTCATGGTTGTCTCTTCCTATCAGAAGCCGACGCGGGCGGTGCGGTTCCGGTCGCGGCACTGGGCGACCAGTTCCGAGGCGATCTGATCCTGGTCGTCATCGGGTCCGGCAAGGAAGTCGAGCTTCTCGGCGCGCTCCTTAACCACCGCGAAGTCGGCCGGGACCAGGCACGTCAGGTTCCGCACGTCCGTCGGGCACTCGCCGCCGAAGAAGAACTCCCAAGCGCGGACGACGCGGGGCTGGTCCAGAAACTTGAAGCTCGCCCGAAAGAGGAAGCGGCGGGCCACCGCCGGGTCGAGGCGGTCGGCCAGGTTCGTGGTGAAGGTGTAGGGCAGATCATGGCTCTCGAGCTGGCTCAGCATCTCGTTGACCTGGCTGATCTCCCAGTTGCGGTGGGCGCCGCGCCGGTCGGCGAGGAAGGAGTCCGCCTCGTCAATGATGAGGAAGCTGTCCGCCGCACGAGCCTCGGCGAAGGCGTCCGCGATCTTCTGCTCGGTCTCCCCGACGTATGAGCTCATCAGCTCGGAAGCGCGCTTCGGCAGCGGATCGAGCCCCATGCGCCGGGCGAGCTGTTTCGCATACTCCGATTTGCCACTACCGGACGGGCCGTCGAGCAGGATCCCAACCCGCCGCCGGCCGATTCTCACGATCCGATCGGTGAGGGCCGTTAGGTCCGGATCGGCATGGACCAGGGAGAAGTCGTACTTCTCCACCGCCTTCGGGTCGGCCGTCCGCTTGCCGCGCAGGAGCTGGGCCTTCTCCCGAACGGCGCGCCGCGCCGCGTCCGCTCCCCCGCCCGAGAGGGCAGCCACGAGACCGGCATTCCGGACCTGCCGCGGCGTGACGCGGCGGTCGGCGGCAAGTTCGTCCGCGACGACCTCCAGGTCCGCCGCGCCGTTGGCGGCCAGCAGCTTCCGGAACATCGCGACCCGACGGTCCCGGGGCACGTGCCGGAACTCCAGCGAGTAGGTGAGACGGTCGAGAAAATAGGAGAGGTAGCGGCGGAGATCGCGGATGGAGTTTGCGGTGAACAGCAGCGGCACTCGGCTTTTCTCCACCAGTCCGTTGAGCCACTGTTTACACTCGGAGAACGCGAAGTCCTCCACCTCGTCGAAAAGGATCACGGCATCAGGCTCGTCCGTCAGCGCCTCGACCGCGTATTCGAGACTCACACGCCGCGGTACCGGAAGGCGCGACTCGGGACCATGCTCCCGTTCTCCAACCGAATAGAGCATGGCTCCGGTCTCCGCGGCGAGGGTTCGGCAGAACTCGGTCTTGCCGCAGCCGGGAGGCCCGTACGCCAAGAATGCGATCCCGCGACCTTCGGGGCGGCCGTTCCGTCGCTTGGAAAGCGCCTCCGTAAACACCTGGCGGAAGTCGTCGGCGCTCTGACCGAGATGCCGGAAGGCATCCCAGGGAAGGTCGGCGCCGACCGGCGCCCCCAGGCGGGGCCGGCGGATGTGGGTCGACACGGTCCGCTCGTGGCGTTCGGCGAAGCGGAAGAGGTCTTCCGGGGAACCCTGAATCAGCGACGTGGAATGGATTGCGCGTTCGATGATTCCCGGGGGGCATTCCAGTTCGTCGGCAAGCCGGGACGCCAGCGGTTGCAGCGTCTCGTCCCCAAGGCTGACGATTCCGGACCTTTCCAGCATCCGGTGCACGACTGAGCGACGACGCGTCGGACTGTGCGCCTTGAAGTGAATCGTCAGGTCGAAGCGCCGAAACATCGCCTCGTCGAAGTTGCGAAGGTCGTTGCCGGTGCAGATGAGCGGCACCGAACCCTCTTCCAGCAGGCGGTGGTTCTGCCGGCGGCGCCCGTCCTCGGAGGAGAGCAAATCCTCGACCTCGTCCCACAGGAGCGCGGCACCCGGCTCGCTGCGCAGGAGCGATTCCGCCATGCGCAGGCGGTTCCGGTTCTTCGCGGAACGGTGGACATCGCGATCCGTGGTCTCTTCGCGCGGGGAGGCGGTGTTCTCCCGTTCGGCCAAGTCGTAGAGGCGCGCTCCCGAGGCGGCCGCGAGCGTCTTGGCGAACTCGGTCTTCCCGGTTCCCGCCCGCCCGTAGAGCAGCACGCGCACACCCTTCCGGGAGTTGATCGCCGCCGTCAGCAGCCGGACCGCATCGTCCCGTTCGTCGAGATGGTCGAAGGCGTCGAGTTCCAGCAGTGGCGCCGCAGCAAGCGGCACCAGGCGCTGCCGGAGTTCCCGCTCCGTGGTCACCGGCGGCCGGTACACGCCGTCGAACCAGCCATTTACGTAGTCGCCCGGATCGGCGCGGTCGGCGCCCCAACCGTCAGGGTCGCCGATCCCGACCTCGGTCAGGCTCCGCAGCGCCCGCTCGACGCGACCGCGCGCAAGCCCGAGCAGCACAGCCGTCGCCTCCAGATGATCGCCCACCGCGTCCCTGACGGTGTCCCAGATCTCTTCCGCAGGCGACCGGCTCTGGTCGTAAAGGCGCGTCAGTTCCAGGAGCGACCTGCTCTCCTCGCCGAGTCCGAACCGGCGAACCGCGAGCGCAGTGGCGTGCGCCGCAGCCCCTTCGGCGGGCGGTCGGTGGAGGGAGCGATCCAGGGCCTTGACGGCCCGGGGCAGAAGCTCCTTCGCCCGGAGCATGAGGGATTCGACGCTCTGGCTCGCCCGCTGGCGGCGAGACCGGAAGCCGTCTTCTTCCTCGTCGCGCGCGAACTCCTCGATCATCGGCGTCAGGAATTCCGCATCCATGGCATTGAGCTCTTCCTCGCTGCGGTACATCCAGTCGAGGAGCCGGGCGCGGACCTTCTTGTCCCGCACGGCCACCTTCACCGTGCGGAGGAGGTAGCGGCGGGTCAGGAAACGGTCGTGCTTCTTCAATGTCCTCTTCTCCTTGTTCGAGACGAGAACGCTAGGCGCGGGGTACGGCATTTCCTGTCACCGTTCGACTGAGGTTCCCACGTCCGGTCAAGCTCAAGGCACTACCGGGCCGGGAATCCGGCGCCGCGGTGCCGGGTGGAGGCCCTCCACCTCCCCACCGTCGGGGAGCGGGCCAAAGGGGTCGAGAGCGGCCTCGATAGGCGGTGGCTCGATGTGATCGATTCGCTGGCGAAGCGCCAGAGTCGGCAGGCCAACTTGGCAGTGGGCCAGCCTACCCAGTGTGCGTACACTGGGCTCTGGCGAGGGGAGGCTGCGCCCCCCTTCGAACCCCCGGCCTCTCGCG
>VYAQ01000317.1 GCA_009844885.1 Gemmatimonadota bacterium | reverse complement strand
TCGCCGCCGAAGAGCTGCAGGAACGAGGCCTGCGTGCCGGTCGTGCCGCGCACGCCCCGCAGTCTCAGGTTCGCCAGCCGGTGCTCGATCTCCTCGAGGTCGAGGAGCAGGTCCTGGATCCACAGGGTGGCGCGCTTCCCGACCGTGGTGGGCTGGGCCGGCTGGAAGTGGGTGTAGGCGAGCGTCGGGAGGGCCCGGTGCTCCGCGGCGAACCCCGCCAGGGCGCGAATCGCGGCGACGACGCGGTCGCGGACGATGGCCATGGCCTCGCGATGCTGGATCAGGTCCGTGTTGTCGCCGACGAAGGCGCTGGTGGCGCCGAGGTGCAGAATCCCGCGGGCGGCCGGCGCCACGTCGCCGAAGAGATGGATGTGCGCCATTACATCGTGCCGGAACCGGCGCTCGTAGCGGGCGGCGGCGTCCAGGTCAATGTCGTCCAGGGCGGCGCGCATCTCGTCGATCGCGCGTTCGGGGATGTCCAGACCGGCGTCGCGCTGGGCCTCGGCAAGCGCGAGCCAGAGCCGCCGCCAGGTGCCGAAGCGGAAGGCCGGGGCGAAGATGCGCTCCATCTCGCTGGACACATACCGCGCGGAAAGCGGGTGCGTGTACCGGTCGGAGGCGGGGTTGGACACGGGGGTCATCGCACGGGGGTCATCGCCATTCGAGCAGCCCCGTCCTCACCATGCGGCCGCTGCGTTCGAAGAGGAGGACGAAGGAGCGTCCGCCGCGCTGGGTGCGGCGCAGCTCGTCGGCGGCTTCACGGGCCGTGCGAACCCGCCTGTTGTTCACGGCGAGCAGCACATCCCCCGCCGCGAGTCCGATCCGGCGCGCCAGCGCGTCCGAGATCTCCACCACGAGCGCGCCCTCGGCCGACGCCAGACCGCGCTCGGCCTGGATCCCCGGCGTCACGGTCACGACCTCCAGGTCGCGCAGCAGCTCCACCCGGTCGGCCGCGGCGGACGGGAGCGGCGCGGCCTGGAGCTGCACGGCCCCCATTCCGTCCAGGGCCAACTCGATCCGGTCGCCGGCCCTGAGGTCGAGCAGCACGGCCGTGTAGTCCAGCGGCGTCGCCATGCGGCTCGATCCGGCGCGGAGCAGCCGCGCTCCCTCGCGGATCCCCGCGACCGCCGCCGGAGACCCGCGGGTCACCCGCGCGACGCGCACGCCCCGCGAGCGACCGAAGCCGTCGGCCTCCACGGCGTCCACGCCCAGACCCAGCCACGCGCGCTGCACCTTGCCGTGCTCGACGAGGTCGCGGGCCACCGTGAGCGCGCGGTCGATCGGAATGGCGAACCCCAGTCCCTCGCTCCCCCCCGAGCGCGACAGGATCGACGTGTTCATGCCGATCACCTCGCCCACCGCGTTGACCAGCGGCCCGCCCGAGTTGCCCGGGTTGATCGACGCGTCGGTCTGGATCATGCCCAGGTAGAACCCGTCGTCGTCCTCGCCGGGAATGATGTGGCGCCCGAGCGCGCTCACCACGCCCGCCGTCACGGAGGGCTCGGGGTTGGAGATCAGTCCTCCGAACGGGTTGCCGATGGCGACGGTCCACTCCCCGATCAGCAGATCCGACGCGGTGCCGAGCGGCGCGACCGGCAGTCCTGCGGCCCCCTCCAGCGTGAGCACCGCCACGTCGGTGGCGGGATCGGACCCGGCCAGGCTGGCGTCGAAGTCGCGTCCGTCGGGCAGCGTGACCAGGATCTCGGTCGCGCCCGCGATCACGTGGTGGTTCGTCAGGACCGTGCCGCGCTCGTCCACGACGAACCCGGACCCCAGGCCGCGGGTCTCGCGGAAGGGGAGGAAATAGTCGTCGAAGAAGCTGCGGCGGCGCACCTGCTGGCGCCTCCGCACCGACACGGCGACCACCGATGGGGCCACGGTCCGCGCCGCGCGCACGATGGCGGTGGCGCGGGAGTCGGAGAGGGACTGGCCGGGCAGCCCGGCGGTGGACCCGTTTGGGAGCCCGCCTGCGACCTGGCCGCGTCCCGGCCCGCCGTCCCGGCCCGCGAGGTCATCGGCCGCGGACGCCGGAATCGAGGCTGATGCCGCGACCGGGTCGGGGACCGCCGCGCGAGGCGACGACGGCTCGCATGCCGCCAGCAGCGTGGCCAGCGCCGTGGGAGCCAACCAGGATGTCAACTTTGGTTTACCAATTGACAACTTTGGTTTACACTCGGGCGTCACGGTGCCGGTGTCCGCGTAATCCACCCGGGTCAGGCAAAGCCCCTGGGGCGGTGCGGGCGGGGATGTCGTCAGATCGGTCTCTCCGCTGAGCAGAAGGGCCATCTCCTCCTCTGCGCGCCTGTGCCGCGCGATGTCCACCATCGTCCCTACCAAATATCGCACCATCCGGTGCAAAAAGCGGTTGGCGGTGATCTCGAAGACCGCGCCCAGGTCCTCCCAGCGACGCCACCGGGCATGCGTGACGTGGCAGATGTGCCCCCGTTGCGGCTGCCCCGACTTCGCGAAGGCGCGGAAATTGTGCACACTGGCGAGCACCTGCGCTGCGCGCTGGGCGGCGTCCAGGTCGAACGGAGCACCGTGGGGCCAGCACCGGCGGCGATGAAAGGGGGACGCCGTCCGCGCGGCGGTCCCGACCCTGTACTCGTAGCTGCGCGAGGTCGCCCCGAACCGCGGATGAAAGTCGGCCGGGACGGGCTCGGCGCACTCGACCCACAACGAATCCGGAAGCAGCGCGTTGAGGGACCTGGCAAGGGCCGGCGCCTCCCAGCGCGAGGGCATGGTCACGGCCGCCACCTGGCCCGTGGCGTGAACACCTGTATCCGTGCGGCCCGCTCCGACGACCGGACGGCGGTGGCCCGCGAGTTGCTCTGCGGCCGCTTCCAGCGCGCCCTGCACCGTGGGCTGGCCGGGCTGGAGCTGCCACCCGTGGAAGGCGGAGCCGTCGTAGTGCAGGGTCAGCTTGAAGCGGGTCTCGGGATCGCTCATGTCCGGCGGCGGCGTCTGACCAGGTGGCTCAACCCGGTGGGGGATGGTGCGAAAGCTACCCTTGGGCCGGGTACAGTCAACCGGCGGGTTGGCCTCGGCGGCGGGCGGGTCCCGCACCTCGGCGGCGGGCGGGTCCCGCAACCATCTCCGGCGACGCTAGCTTTGTGCATGACAGTGACCGCCACGACTTTCAGCCTTGTTCCCCTGCTCGCGAAGGCGGTGCGCGGTGTGGACCTCACCGCCGCCGAGGCCCGGGACGCTTTCGGCCATATCGTTTCCGGGGACGCGTCGCAGGTTACGACCGGCGGGCTGCTGGCCGCGCTGCAGACGAAGGGGCTGGCGCCCTCCGAGATCGCGGGCGGGGTGGAGGCGCTGAGGGCCGCGATGATTCCCGTGCCCGCTCCCGACCCGGACGGACTGGTGGACACCTGCGGTACCGGCGGGGGTGGCACGTCGACCTTCAACATCTCGACCGCGGCGGCGCTGGTCGCGGCGGCGGGCGGGGTGCGCGTGGCCAAGCACGGCAACCGTTCGTTCACCTCCAGGTGCGGGAGCGCCGATGTGCTCGAAGCGCTGGGGGTCGAGGTCGAGTTGTTGCCGGAGGGCATGGCTGCGGTGCTGGCGGAGACGGGGATCGTGTTCATGTTCGCGCCGCTGCTGCACCCGGCGATGCGCCACGTCGGCCCGGTCCGCCAGGCGCTGGGGATCACCACGATCATGAACCTTCTGGGCCCCCTGGCCAATCCCGCCGGCGCGCGCCGCCAGGTGGTGGGCGTGGCCGATCCGGACTTCGTGGACCTGGTCGTGCGGGGGCTGGCCGCCCTGGGACACGAACGCGCGCTCGTGGTGCACGGCGCCCCCGGCATGGACGAGGTCAGCCCGTGCGGCGCTACGCGCGTGGCCGAGTTGCGGGGCGGCGCGGTGTCGTCGTACGAGGTGACGCCTGGCGAGTTGGGGGTGGAGGCGGTCGATCCGGACGAGCTGGCCGGCGGGGAGCCCGACGAGAACGCGGCGGTCGTGCGCGCGGTGGTCACGGGTGAGGACCGGGGCGCGGGCCGGTCTGCGGTGCTTGTGAATGCAGCGGCCGCTTTCCTGGTGGCGGGCCGGGTGGACTCGCTGGCCGAGGGTGTTGCGGCGGGCGCCCGAGCGATCGACTCCGGAGCGGCGGCGGCGGTGCTGGACGATCTCGTGCGAGCCAGCCGCGCGGCGCGCTGACGCCGGGGGTCGCGGGCGCGGGGCGGCGGGTGCCCCAGACGGGCGAGCCGGTTGCCGCCTCAGTAGCTTCGGATCAGCCCCACCACGACGCCCTGGACGCGCACGTTGGCGGCGGGCTCGATCAGCGGGGGAACATTCTCGTTGGCGGGCTGCAGGCGGATCTTGTTTCCCGGCTCGCGGTAGAGCTTCTTGACCGTGGCGGCCTCGTCCCCGACCAGCGCGATCACCATTTCGCCGTCCTCGGCGGTTTCGCGCGCGTTGACGATGATGTGGTCCCCGTCGCGAATGTGTTCGTCGATCATGGACTGTCCGGACACACGCAGCACGTAGTGCTCGAATCCCTTGCGGATCATGTCGCCGGGGACCGCGAAGCTCTCGGTGTCCTCGACGGCTTCGATCGGCATCCCCGCGGCCACCGTGCCGAGCAGCGGCAGCGCCACCGTGGGCTCCTCGTCCGGAGGGAACTCCACCGACCGGCTCTCGCGGTAGGACCGGCGGATGTACCCCTTGCGCTGCAGGTTGCTCAGGTGCTCGTGGACGGTCGCCAGGGACGTGTAGCCGAAGGCCGCGCGGATCTCGTCGAAGGAGGGTGCGTAGCCGTGCTCGTCGATGAATTCCTTGAGGAAATCCAGGATCTGCTTCTGGCGTTTCGTCAGAGGCATCGCTCTTTCCTTATCTTGGGAGGCCGATCTCCGTGGAGAGGACGGGAACCGCCTGCGCGCGCGACCGAACAGGCTCCGAATAATGGTAACCGAATCTTGCCCGAAACACAACCCCGCGTGACCGATCCGTGCTGCGGATGATCCTGCCGTGAGTGATTCCGTTGTGGACGACCCTGTTGTGGATGATCCTGCCGTGAGCGACCCCGGCATACTGGAGCGCATCGTTGCCGGCAAGGCGGTCGAGGTCGCGGCGCTCAGGGCTGTGCGCGCGGACCTGTCCCGGGCGGCGGACGACGCTCCGGCGCCGCGACGGGCGCTCCAGGCACTGAGCCGGAGCGGCAACGTGGGCGTGATTGCCGAGGTGAAGCGGCGCTCGCCGGGGGCCGGCGACATCGACACGGGGCTCGATCCGGTGGAACTGGCGGCTGAGTACGAGGAGGGCGGGGCGCTGGCGATCAGCGTCCTCACGGATTCCCGGTGGTTTGGCGGCTCGCTCGACGACCTGATCGAGGTGCGCGCGGGAGGCGGTGTCGCCGTCCTGCGGAAGGACTTCGTGATCGATGCGGTCCAGGTCGTCGAGGCGCGGGCTGCGGGAGCCGACCTGGTGCTCCTGATCGTGCGGATTCTCGACCCGGTCCTGCTGCGCGACCTGCGGGCGATGATACACGACATGGGAATGACGGCGCTGGTCGAGGCGCATGACGAGTGGGAGGTGGAGGCGGCGCTCGAGGCCGGGGCGCTGCTGCTCGGGGTCAACAACCGCGACCTCTCGGTCTTCCGCACTGACCTGGCGGTCACCGAGCGCCTGGCGAAGTACGTGCCGGGCGAGGTGCTGCTGGTGTCCGAGAGCGGGATCGCGAGCGCCGCCGACGTGGCCCGCGTGGCCGCCGCGGGGGCGGACGCGGTGCTCGTCGGGGAGGCGCTGGTGCGAAGCGGCGACCGGTGTGGGATGGTGGCCGCGATGGCGGGCGTGCGGCGTACGGGGGCGCGGGGCTGATGGGGGTGGCGGCGAAGG
>VYAQ01000361.1 GCA_009844885.1 Gemmatimonadota bacterium | reverse complement strand
ACTGTAGCCCGTCCCCGCCCCGCCCGTGCTGGCGTCGGCGAAGCATCCGGCAAAGGTGGGGTCCTGCGGGTCGCTCAGGTCGAGCATGTGCAAGCCGCCACCGCAGGTCTCTCCTCCGCCGGAGGCCCCCACCACGTAGGCGAACCCCGTCTCTTCGTTGATCACGATGTTGTGGGCGGAGTTGATGCCGTCGTAGTGCGCGGTGGCCTCGAAGGTCACCGGCGGATCCGTCACGTCCCGCAGCTGCGTCAGGTCGAACACCTGCACGCCGTGGGCCCCCGCGTTGTCCGCGACCACGTACGCGTGATTCTCGTACACCTTGATGTCTCGCCACATATTGGCGGTCGCGCCCTCGGTCAGGAGCATTTCGCCGAGGTAGACCGGATTGCCCGGATCGCTCAGGTCCACGAAGGTCGTGCCGTCGGCGCGGCCCATGATCGCATACTCGCGCCCGGACTCGGGGTCGGTCCAGCCCCACAGGTCGTTGGCGATCATCCCGCGCTCGCCTCCCAGGTCTCCTGTCGGAACGAAGGAGACGAGATCAACCTCGCTGCACGCGAATCCCGCAGCGGATCCATCCTCGCACTCGCGCTCGCCGCCCAGCACGGCATCGAGACCGGCGGCGTCGTCGATGATCGTTCCCTCGGCCTCCCAGCCATCCCCGGTGCGCCGGAACACGAAGCCGGTGCCCTCGAAGAAATCGGCGCCCGGGGCGCCCACCACCGCCACGTCGTCCTCGATCGCGACCGCGCTGCCATAGAAGGCGAACGAGCGGCCCGGCCCGAAGGTGGCAACCTGTCGCCAGGCACCGGCCGCGTTCCGGCGAAAGGCGAATCCGCCCCCCATACTGCCGCCGGCCAGCGGCGTCCCGACCACGATGTCGTCGCCCGAGGCCGCAACCGCCATCCCGAAGCCGGACATCGTTGCGGGGGATTCGGGGCGGATGGCGTTGGCAACCGTCCACTCGGTGCCGCCACCCTCGGGCGAACGCGTGAACTGGAACACGGTGCCGGTGAACTCGGCGCTCAGTGGCGCTCCGGCGAAGACCTCATCCCCCGACACCGCTACGCCGGCGCCCAGTGACGCCGGTCCGGGATCGGGAGGAGCGAGGCGGCCGGCCGGAGACCACGTCCCGTCCCCACCACCGAACACGTGGACCGAGCCCGGCTGGAGATTGGGCGCGCCGGTACCCGGGATCATGGAGATTCCGCCGCCGGGCGCACCAATGGCGAGCAGGCCGCCTTCCAGGTCCATCGCGGTGCCGAATCCGGCCCCGGGAGGCGCGTCGTCGGGACGCAAGGTCCCGGCTTCCGCGTACCCCGTCTCGTCCCCCACGAAAACGACGGCGACGCCCATTCCGGACTCCGCTCCGGGAGCGCCGACGACGATGTCGCGGCCGGTGGTGGCGACCGCCGCACCGAAACGGTCGTCCGCGCCGGCTGCGGACCACGTCAGGCGCTGCTGCAGTCGCCACTCGCCCGATGTGCGCCGGTACACGTAGACGGCGCCGGTACCGTCGTTGGGCGCGCCGACCACCATTACGCCGCCCGCAGCGTCCAACCCCTCCCCGTACCCGATCGCCGACTGCGTCTCGTCCGGGCCAACCGACGCGGTCTCCGCCCACGAGCCTCCCGCGCGGCTGAATACGTGGACACCGCCCTGCCGATTCCCCGGCATGGGGAACAGCGTGAGGACCCCGGGCCGGCCGACGTAGATGTTGCCGTCTTCCACCTGGACGGCTGCGGAGAAGGCGGTGACGGCGGCGGCAATGGGGACGGACCGGTCCGAATCGACGGCGGTCTGCGCGCGCGTGTGCGCTGGGGCGAGGAACGTGCAAGCGGCCAGCGCCAGGAGCACGGGCAGCGCCGTTGCTTCGAGGCCATCATTCCGGCGTTGCAGTTCGGTCGTGTGAGGTCGGTGTTCTTGTGTTGACATGGCTGTGGTCCTCGGGGACGGATCCTGTTTTTCCTGTAGGGGCCGGGGAGAAGCGCATCCAATGGCGCTCCCTCCCGGGCACGTTAGCCAAATAACCCGGTCATCGCCTATCGTACAAGTATGCAGACACCACCGTGGAATCACCGCGGGAGGTCGACCATGGCCTCCGCGCGCCCGCTGCCGCCGCTCGCAACCGCATTCGTCCTGGGCGCCGCGTGCCTCGCGACCGCCGCCTGCGATTCAGGCGTGCCGGAACCCGTGCACCTCGCCACGGCGCACCAGATGGGACCGGTTGCGTACCGTGATCCGGCCGGGGCGGTATCGCCGGACGGGCGGAGTACCTGATGTCTAGATCCCGGCAGGAAATACTCTAAAGTCTTACAGGGCTGCACGATCTGCGTTTTCTGCCGTTGGAGTGGATCTTGCTGGACCGTGCCGCGAGAGCGGGAAAACTGTCCTAAACGGCGAGAAGTGTCTTCCAGTCGATGGCCGATACCGGATTGGCGCGTTAGCGCTCAACGCTGGCCGGGCTTGATGGCTCAAGGCGGCGGCGTGACTTGTCGAAAGAAGTCGATCCCCGACAACGCGATTCGTGGCCGGACCTTGGGCCTACCGGCGTAGCCTTTGGGGACTGTAGCATACCATGAGGCTGATTCTGGGAGCCCACTCTCGAACAATGGTCGACCCGACCACCCACGCATTGACACGGGCGGCATCCACCTTAGTGGATTGAGCCATAGAGGCGTCGGAGACGATGTCCGATTCCCGGTCAATCACGGCCCATGTATCGCTTCCGGGGTGGTGGACCCATCGGGTCGTGTATTCCTTGCCCACCGGGAGGTGCCAACCGCGATTCTTCTTTCCTACGATCTCGCTCACTAGCTCATCCAGCGTCTCCAGCGCACCAGCCAAGCCCAGCCTCCGAGGGACCTTGATACGCACACGGAAGAACACCCGTTCGTGTCGTAGCGCATGGAATTCTATCGTGATGTCCCTCTTCTTTTTCCGGATGGGCTCGACGATTGCCTCCAATTCCTTGAGCGCCTCTGCTGTCTGCAGCATCTTCTCTGGTCCTTCATCCCGTCTTGGGATCAGTTGGTTGGTGGAGCGGACGGTTGCCGCTGGATGTTCTTGGCGGGTTGCGGTGGCGGCTGAAGAACCGGCCCTCCCGCCCGCTCGTGCCGCCCCTCGAAGGGAGGGCGCTCCACTTCGAGCAACTCCCGGACGCGGGCAAGGACGCGGCCATCTTCCGATCCTATGAAGCTGACCACCCCGCTGCCGCGCCCCCGGCCGGTCCGGTGGAATGTCGTGCAATGGTATCCTACCGCCAAGTTGTGAAAGAAAACGTCCGGGAACCCGGCCCCGGCCGCTCGAAGCGCCACCGTGTCCACCGCCAGCACAACGATATCCCCTCCACCGCCACGGCCACCGGCAATCCCGCCGTGCGGTGACACGGCTTCGCTTACGACCCCACGGGAAACAAGCTCCGTGTAGGCTTCCGTGTTGCTGACAGACCGTTCGTGTTCGCACAGTTCTTGGGTAGCAAGCGCAAGCGCCGCCTCTAGCTCTTGGAGTCTTTCCTCAAACGCGGCCCCCATCGGGAAGCAACCCAACACCGCCAGCGTGACCGCGACCGTCAAGAGTCGCGCGCCGCTCACTTCCGTTCCCCAAGCCATGCGTCCACCGCCTCGACCGGAGCAGACCCACGCCACCGCGAGCGCCCCATCCCCCGTCCAGGGCCAACGGGCCACCACGTCGCGCCTGAACGCCTGATAGTGACGGGCCGCCCGGCCCGGGTCGCCGGTCCGGTCGAGCAGGAGGGCCAGCGCCAGTTGCGCGGGGCCGCTGCCGCCGTACCCCCACGCGAACCCCGTCGGACTGTGATTCCAGACCGCCAGCGACGGGGCCGGAATAGAGCGCCGCTCCGTCCGGTCGCGTGACGGTCGCGCCGTCCGGGATACCGTGCCGGATGTGGTCGCGGTAGGCCGGGGGGGCACTCACGGCCCACCTCCGTCAAGTGAGGCCGCCACGTCGTACAGCCGGTCACGGTCGTCCCGGTCCTGCCGCTTCCGGTCCTCGAAGTCCCACGGCAGCAGCGCCTCGACTGAGTTTCGGACAAAGGCCGACAAAGCGCCGGAACCGGCAGCGCGTCCAGTTCCCAACTGCCGTCCCTCGGTGTACCAGCGCGCGCAGGCACCAGTTGCTCATCGGCGCAACCGCCCGCTCCCGGCGCCTGCGGGCCGCTTTGAGTCCGAAGGCGACGGGGGTACGTCTCCATTGACTGACTCCGATGCGGGCTTGGCTTCTGTGAAGTCGGGCGAAGAGTGTAATCTGACGAATCCCGGAATTCCATGGATTGACGTTACCAAGACGTCCCGGTTCGACACAATCCCGAGGGTGGTTCAACGGCGCGCCCGAACGGGCGCCGCCGTGGATCGCGGAGGTCCGGCGAACCGAGAGCTCGTCTAGGCTAGGCTAGGCTAGCAGCTAGGCTTGCCTCGCCCACGTTCCGGGAAGCCAAGTCGTCCGGGCGGATCAGCGGACGGAACCTCTGGAGCGACGGGGCCACCGTCGACCCGCTTGTCCAGAAGCCCAGCGACCACAAGGCCGACGAGGTTTGCGCGACGTGACCCCGTGCTCTCCCCTCTACCCGAAGTGGTCGGTCCCGTCCTCACCACACTTTTCGCCGAGGCGTAAGCAAGCGGGTCGCCGACCGAATCTAGCCCTTGTCGAGCGAATATCCCGTCCTACCAAACGGCTTCCCCGAAGTACTCGTCCCGGGCCAGCTAATGCGGGAAGCGATGCTAACCAGCTAGCTTGGATGACCCGATGAAGCCCATTGATTGGACACGCAGAAGAGGGAGGACCACAACATGAAGGCGAGTGAGACGTTGAGGTGGCTGTCGCTGACCGCAGTGTTCATGGTCCCGGCGTTGCCCGCCGATGATGATCTTCGACAGGCGTGGGCGGTAGTACGCGGCTGCGACACAGAGCTTCTCGCTGTCCGCGAGGAGTTGGTGGAAGCTCTGAGGGGCGCCGGGCCATCACACCGGCCATCGATGGCTGTCCAAGGCGCGCGCGAACGACTGGGCGTGGCGGCATCCCGACGCGAAGCCGCGCTGCTCCTTGCCGAACACGAACTCCGGCGCGCCGGGCTCGTGGACGCCGAAGCAGCGTCGTGCCCTGCGGACATCGTGGAAAGGGCACTTGCTGCCAATCGGGAAGGCGGGTTGTAATGGCTAATCGACCATTGCTTTGGGAGCAGACACGAATCGAGACGCGCGAGCAATACCAAGCCTTTCGGTGCTACTTGGGGGTTCCGGGAAGACGTAGTTTCAAGGAAGCCCGAAGACGGGCGCGCGAAATGAGCTTGGCGTGTGGCGATTACGCCGAGTCCACATGGGGCGCATGGTGTGCGGACCAGACCTGGGTGAAACGTGCGGAACAGTGGGATGCGCATGTGTATCGCATGGCCCGGGAGATCGCCGCTGTAACGGCCTTGGCCTTGGTTCCACGAAGGCGACCTGCTTCCGCAGGAAGCTGAGGGTGTGGTTGGTTCGCGGCTACCCGCGCCGGAGGCACCGCAGCGACCGGAATGCCGGGGTCTCGTTCACGCCCCATCAGCCGCACCGACATTGGTGCGGAAGCTTTGGTGGGGCGTCAGGGGCGGAGCACATCCTCGCCAGAGACCTGAACTGAATCACGAGGAAGAGAGAGCAGCCTTCGCCGAGGAGCGGGTAGTCCCCCTCGACCTTGCCGTCCGTCAGGCCAGCGGCCAATTGGGCTGAAGAGCTTGAGTGAAGTGGCCCGGTGGACGTTTTTCCGGGCGGTGTCCAGAGAGGTGTCTCACGGGTGCCCCAAGGCTGGCTTCGCTGGCTATAGGGAGACAAGCCAGCCTACCCTGTACCCCTGATGTACACATTCGAGCGTGTTTC
>VYAQ01000381.1 GCA_009844885.1 Gemmatimonadota bacterium | reverse complement strand
CGTGTGCTGCCTGGACGAAACCGGCATGCGCCGGGGCGAGCTGTGCGGGTTGCGGATCCCGGACATCGACTTCGCCAAGCTGGCGATCTCGATCCATCGGCGCCCGCCGGATCCGGCGGATCCGCGCAGGCAAAGGCCGATGACCAAGACCGGCGCGCGGCTCGTGCCGATCCGGCCGGAACTGGCCGACGTGCTCTTCGCCTACCTCTCGGGCGCGCGGCGCACCGATCCCGCCGCGCGCGGGCACACGTACGTGTTCGTCGCCCACGGAGGGCGCCGGCCGGGCGCGCCGCTGAGTCCGAGAAGCGTGGGCAAGGTCTTCGATGTCCTGCGGGACGCGCTTGGGTTCGCGCTGCATCCGCACCTGTTGCGTCACACGTGGAACGACCGGTTCTCCGCTGCGGTCGACCGCAGGGCGGCGCGTGGCGACCGCGCTGCGGAGGCGACCGAGGAGCGCATCCGAAGCTTCCTGATGGGGTGGAGCCCGCAGTCTTCGATGGCACCGCTGTACACCCGGCGGCACGTCGAGCGCGCGGCCGAGGCGGCCCTGAAGGGCATGCACGACGGGTTGTACCAAGGTGAGTAGGGCCGCAGAATCCCGCGCTGCCGCGCCCTTCGACACCGCCGGCGACACCTGGACGATCGTTCTGCCCAAGGGCGTGACCAGCGTCTCGTTCAAGCCGATACGAGCGCATTGGGGCGAGCGTCACGCGGACAACGCGAAGCGGGCCGCTTCGGCGTATCTTGAAACCCGCGCGCCGGACACCGTGGCCAATGCCGTGTCCTACCTGGGCAGGATGGCGCGCCACGTGCCGCTCAGCGGTTCGATCTCCGCCGCCACCCTGATGAATTACCGTGCCCGGTTGTCCGCCGGGCAGCTTTACTACCTGGGCCACATCGCGGCGTTCCTGAAATTTTGGCACGCCCGCGGCTACCCCGGCGTTGAGGACAGCGTGCCGGCGTTCTTCCGGCGCGTGCGCATCCCGGGCAACGTCAAGGGGACCGCGGTTCGCACGCACGACCCCGTCACGGGCCCGTTCACCGATGCGGAGCTGCAGGCCATTGTCCTGGCGGCCCGCGAAGCGCGCCGCGGCGGCCTGCTGGACCGGCAGGACCATGCGATCCTTCTCACCCTGACCGCCACCGGCGCGCGGCCCGGGCAGGTCTCGATGCTGGTGTGCGGGGACCTGATCCCGGCGGTGCGCGGCGCATCCACGGCGCGTCTGCGGCTGCCGTCGCTGAAGAAGAGGACGCGGGAGCGCATGACGCGCGAACGGGTCATCCCCGCCGAGCTGGCCGTTGCGCTGGCCGAGATCGCCGAGCGTCGGCGTCTCGATGAACGACTGGCGGACGTTGCCCTGGAGCGCCGGCCGATCTTTGTACGCACGGCCGAATCCTTCGAGTCACTCGAGCGCGCGCACATCGGCACCGTCGGCGTCGGGTGCGCCGTGAAGCGGGTCCAGAAGGCGCTGCGCCTGCGCTCGGCGCGCACCGGCGCTGCGATGGACCTGTCGCCGCGGCGGTTCCGCCGCACCCTGGGGACCCGTGCCGCCGACGCCGGGCACTCGCCCTTCGTGATCGCCGACCTGCTCGATCACAGCGACCTTCAGCATGTCGGTGTGTACGTGCAGGCCGGCGGCGCGATCCAGGACCGCATCGACTCCGCGCTGCGGGACCGCGCCGAACCGCTGGTCGGGTTGTTCACCGGCGCGGTGGTGGCCGGGGAGGACGAATCCGGTGTCGCCGATGCGACGTCGCGGCGCGTCGCGGCGCTGGCGGGACGCGCAGTGGGGACCTGCGCCGGACCGCTCGACTGCAACCGCCTGGCGCCGCTGGCCTGTTACACCTGCGCCGCGTTCCGGCCCTGGCGCGACGCGCCTCACGGGGCGTTGCTGCGGTCGCTGACCGAGGAGCGCAAGGCGCTCGTCGGCGACGGCATCGCGCCGCAGGTGGCCGGCGCCAACGACGCCACGATCATGGCGGTCGGGGAGGTCGCCGAGCGCTGTCGCGCCCTGCGCGACGAACACGCCCATGGGTGAAGCGGCCCTGTTCCGCCCGAAACGCGCGCTCAGCGCCGAAGCGCGCGTTGCCGGGTTCATCCGCCATGCGCGCGAGGACCTGGCGGTGTTCGGTGGAGCCCTGGACTGGGCTGCGCCGAGATGGACGCTTCACGGCGTCGCCAACGTGTCGGGACACGACAAGCCTATCCGCGTGAACTGGGGCCATCCCCTGAACAGCAGCCTCCGATCGGCCGCCGATTACGAGCCGCTCGATGCGCGCAATGTCGACTTCTTCAAGGCGTATCTGCGCTACCGGTACGGGTTCTCGATGCCGATGAATCCCAGTCAAATGCTCTCGGCTATGCGGCTGCTGGACAAGGCGCTGTGCCGCTCGGGCGCAGCGATGGTCGAGGCGCGGCCCGACGACTTCAACTTCGCCGCCGCCGCCTGCCGGTCCGACTACGCTGGCGAAACCGCCTACCGTGTCGGAAAACAGCTGGAGGCGATCGCGCGCTTCCTCGACGAGCACGGCTTCGTCGCGCGGCCGCTGGTGTGGGCCTCTCCGATCCGCAAGCCTCACGCCTGGGACCGTATCGGTCGGCGAGCCGAGCGCCGTCGCGCCCGCAAGCTGCCCTCCGAACGCGCCATCGCGGCGCTCGGGACAGCCTACCGGCGCGCCCGCGACCCAATGGACGTGCTGGCCGTCTCCGCCTATGCGCTGCTGCTGGTGACGCACAGCCGCATCTCGGAGCTGCACCGGCTCGACGCCTACGACTGCGAGGTGGAGCGCATCGAGCACGGCCAACCGCGTTACGGGCTGCGCTGGTATCCCTCCAAGGGCGGACAACCGGAGACACGCTGGGTACCGGGCGCGTTCGTGGCGCTGGCGAGGGAGGCGCTGAGCCGCATCCGCGACGTCACCGAGCCGGCCCGGGACCTGGCGCGCCGGTACAAGGCCGGCGAGCCGATCCTGCCTCAAGAAGATCCGCACGATCCGCTGGCGCTGGACGGTTACGTCAGCCGTCACTCCCTCGCAACCGTCACCGATCCGGACGCGTTCATCGATTTTATGCGCCGTCACCGCTTCGACGTTCGATCGCACCTGGCTCGACGACTGGGCATTGCGGTCTCCACCACCACCAGGCTGTATAGCCGCGCCTCCATCGAGGAGGCCTTCAGACGCCAGCTCCCGGACGGGTTCCCGGTCGCGGACCCGAAGTCGGGTCTGGAATACGACCGCGCGCTGCTCGTGCGCCGCGCCGACATGAGCCCACGATACAGGCATATCTTCTGGCGGCTCGGCATCGCGGACAGCCAGCAAATCGTACGGACAATGAACGGCCACACCGGCACGGCGCGCCGGCCCCCGGGCTTGTTCGAGCGCCTCGGCCTGATCGACGACGACGGCAGGACGGTCCGCATCACCCCTCACCAGTTGCGCCATTACATGTCCACCCTGGCCAATGAGGCGAACCTCTCCCAGCTCGATATCGCCAAATGGGCCGGACGCGCCGATGTGCGGCACAACGCCTACTACGATCACGAAACCGCCGAGTCGCTCCTCGCCAAGGCGCGCGCCATCGACGCGGACATGTTCGGCCGGGCGCTGACCGCCACCCCGCACCGCCCGGTGACCGCCAGGCAGCTCATCGAAGGTCATGTCCCCGGCGTGCACCTGACGCGCTACGGGGCGTGCCTGCACGACTTCGCCATGTCGCCCTGTCCGATGTACCGGGACTGTCTGAACTGCGCCGAGCACGCCTGCGTGAAGGGCGACGGGCGCGCCGAGCGATCCATCCGCGATCGCCTGTCCGTGATCGAAACCGCGCTCGGGGGCGCCGGAGAGGCCGCGGCCGCCGGCGAAGGCAACTCCCGGATCTGGCTCTCGCGCATGCGCACCGAGCGTGCGCGCCTGCGCGAGCTCCTCGGCCTCATCGACGACCCCGCGATCCGGCCGGGCGCCATCCTGCGCCTGAGCGACGCGGCACGCTACGAGGTCGAGAGCGACGCATCCGGGGCCACCCCGCCGTTGCCCGGGCCCGGCGCCGGCCCGGATCCCGTGCCCCGCCCGCCGGCCCCGTGACATGGCCCGTCATCTCACCCAAGCCCACATCGAAATGCTGGCCCGAACCGTCGGCACGCTTGAGGTGGCCACCTGGAACGCGGTCATGGAGCTGGCCCGCCAACGGCTGGGCCACGCCTACTCGCGCCAGGCGCTCGCCCGGCACGAGCCGATCAGGACGGCGCTGGCCGCCCGCAGGGAACAGCTCGGCCGCAAGGTCACGCCCAGGCGCCCGAAACCCAAGACCCATGGCGAGGCCGTGCTGCTCAACCGCATCGACGGCCTGGAAGCCGAACTCGCCCGGCTTCGCGCCGAGAACGAATCGATGATGGCCCGGTTCGTCATCTGGGCCCACAACGCCCATGTTCTGGGCATCCCCGACCATCGCCTGGACGCCCCGCTTCAGCCCGTGGACCGGGACTACACCGAGCCCGATCCATGAGCGGCAGCAGCCCCGTCAAACGCACCCATCCCATCCCCGGCTGAATCGCCGTCCGCAACGTTCACGCCGCTCCAGCGAGCCCTGGGCGCCCGTCAGGGAAGGGCTTCAAAGGGGTTGAACGGACGAGGGCAGGAGAGAGGAATCGACCCGGCCTTCGAACGTCATCAACCCTTGTCATCATCCCGAACATCAGGAGAATCGCCATGGCCTTCGGACTCAATCGCGTGCAACTCATCGGCCGTCTCGGAGCCGACGTCACTGTCAATCACCTCACCAGCGGCGGTCGCGTCGCCAACCTCAGCATCGCCACCGACGAGTCGTACATCGACAAGTCAGGCCAGAAGGTCGACAAGACCGAATGGCACCGCGTCGTCACGTTCCAGCCCGGACTCGTGGAGGTGATGGAGCGCCACGCCCGCAAGGGCCGGCTGGTCTACGTCGACGGCAAGCTGCAGACCCGACCGTGGCGCAGGGACGGGGAGGACGCCGACCGGTTCTCCACCGAGATCCTGTTGGCTCCCGGTGGCCGGCTGCAGTTCCTGGACAAGCGCGCCGACAGCGCAACTGCGGGTCCGAACCCGCAAGACCTGCCATCCTGAACCCTCGCCGCGTCCCGCCTGACTCGGGCGGGACGCGGCTGACGGAAAATGTAAACAATGCCCCGTCCGAAGCGGCAAAACTTTACAAACCATCCACCGGAACGCGCTTCCAGGCACGAGAAACCCGTTGCAAAACAAAGCGCTTCGTCAAACTTTACACAAAGAAAGGGCCTCTAACCCTTCTAGCGCGTCCCTGTCCCACAAAAAAAACCCCGAGCGCAATGCACCCGGGGCTACAGGGGATGGACGTTGAGTCTAGGAGCGGTCGAGGAGCGCGAGCCGCAGGGTCATCAGCCGGGCCAGGCGCGCATCGCGCACGTCCTGCAGGCTGGCGGTTACCACAACTTCTTCCATGGGCTCGGCGACCGGTGCCTGGGCCGTTACGACGATCTCCTCCATGTAGAGGTGGGCCGGCGCCTTGGCGGTGACGACGATCTCTTCCATGAACAGATGCGCCGGCGCTTCGGCGGTCGCGACAACCTCCTCCATGACGAATCCCTCATCCATCCAGGCCGGCGTGCCTGCCGCGATGGCGCTGTTCGCGCCCAAGAAAATCAGTGTTGCAATGGCTGCGGTCTTCGTCGTGTTCATGGCTGGCTCCTGTGTTGCGTGGTCCATATCGAAGTTGTGGTCACTGTACGCGTTGGGATCTGAAGTGTGCGTACAGAAATCTCAAGAACCTTCAAGGTTGCGAAAATAAATTTGAAGTTCGCGGCGTTGATGCGCAATTTTCAGGCGATTCGGCGCCAGCTTGTCTACATGTTCGGG
>VYAQ01000119.1 GCA_009844885.1 Gemmatimonadota bacterium | reverse complement strand
CTCCCCGGAGGAACGATCGACGGCCATTCGGTATGGCGTTCGAGCCGCTTCGCCGCAGGCGGAATTGGACCTTCCGTGGCTGTGCCCGTTGCCGATCCATGGTTGCACATCGACATCGGGGTCGTTGTGCACGAGAAACGCGCCTGGGTGTGACACGTCGCCGATGACGCAAGTTTCTGGTGTCGTTGCGGTTATCCCGCATCCGCAGGGGTCTCGGTGACGCGCGGGCGCGGGTGGCCGTGACCGGAGCGACCCCCCACCGTGGACGCTTGGCGTGCCACGGGGGAGGGTTGGGATGTGCACGCCATCCCAACCCTCCGCGGGAGGTCGCTCCGGGTCCAGCAGTCCCATGCGGGAAGGCTCCTGCGACGGTTCCGCAGTCGGCCAACGTCGGCGGTCATCCCCAACATTCGTTCATTCCCCGTTCCGTCCCGATGGACGGGATTCCCGGAACCGGCTCGTCCGTGACCAGGGCCACGCCCGTGTCGTGGAAGTCCAGCCCGGGCGTGTTCCCGGGTGTGCCGCCCGTCCTCGCATACTCGACGACGGCCTCGATGCCGAGGGAAGCCATCCGCACGGGATGCTGCATCGCCGTGGCCTCGATGTCGCCAGCCGCCACGCTGCCAACACCCTCGCAGCCGCCGTCGATGGTGACGATAAGAACATCGTCCTCCACGCCCAGCCCTCGAAGCGCCTCGTAGGCTCCGGCCGCCGCCGGTTCGTTGATCGCGTACACCACGTTGATCGCCGGGTCATCCCGCATCAGGCGTGCCATCGCGGCCCGCCCGCCTTCCTCGGTGCCCATGGTGGCTGCGTGCCCCGCGATGCGGGGATCGTCTTCGTCGTACATCCTCCCCGGATCCTTGATGTCGATGCCGAAGCCCTTGAGGAAGCCCTGATTGCGGAGCACCTCGACCGTGACCTGCGTTCCCGCGCCGTCCAGCGTTGCGATCCTCGCTCCGGCGGCGGAAGCGCCCATGCTGGTCCGCGCCCACATGCCGATCAGTTCCCCGGCCCGGAAGTTGTCGGTGGCGAACGTTCCGTCCACCGCGTCCGCCGGATCGAACGGCGTGTCGAGCGCGATGACGAGCACGCCGCTCCGGCGCGCCCGACCGACCGCGTCCAGGAGCGCCACGGGATCCGAAGGGGTGATCAGAATCCCCGTCGCGTCCGCGGCCAGGAGGCTCTCGATGGCCCGAACCTGCGCGTCCGTGTCCCCGTCGAATCTGCCCGCGAAGGCGCGCAGTTCGACGCCGAGTTCCTCCGTTCGCTCGACCGCGCCCTCCCTCATCGTCACGAAGAACGGATTGTCCTCGGTCTTGGTGACCAGGCCGACGATCAGGTTGCCATCAGCCTCGGGTCCCGTGACGCATCCGGCAACGAGCGGCGCCAGCAGGGCGCAGATCCATCGCGCCCTTCCGAACGCGCGGTTTGTGGGTTCCATTCGATTCTCACGATTGAGACGAGCGTCGCGGCGCGGCAGCCCGCCTTTGGGGAGAAAGTCTCCAGAGCCGCCCGTTCCGCTGCCATCACGAATCATGGCTTGCAGGTCGGGAATGGGGAAGCGCCAGCCACTGGCCGGCCGGCCCCCGAGTCCCACACGATACCGGGACGAAATCGGAGCGCGGCGAGCATTTCTTGGCGGGCGGGATCGAGAGCCGACCCGCCGGAGAGGCCAACGGTCGCCTCCGCAGCCTGTGAACCGGCGCAAGGAGATTCGAGATGCGAACGCTGCTGGCGGCTTGTCTGGCCCTGCTGCCTTCGCAGGTACAGGCGCAAGGAACGGATGAGGCGCGGGAGATGCCGGGCCGTTTCGTTCTCGAAGCGGGGATCGTGGGCGGCAACAGCGTCGCGTGTCCCGGACACTACGTCGGCATCAGCGGTCAGGTCGCCGGGCCGGTGTCGCTGTAGGGGATGGTGGAGAACTACCGGTGCGCCGACCTCGCCGGGTCCGCCAACCGGATCGGCGCGTCCGTCCGGCTCGGACGTTCCGGCTGGCTCGTTCGCCCGGCGCTGCGCGCGGGCATCGAGTACGATGGAGGGAACGTTTCCCCCACCGCCGGTGCCAGCCTGACGTTCGGACGGCGCTACGGGGCGCGCTTCGTCCTCCATGCCGGAGACGGTTCCGGCGACACGAACATCGTGCTCTTCCAGATGGGCGGCTACATTTCGTTCTGAGCGACCGGAGGTGCCCCGGGCGGTGGCAGGCTCGGCGGTCAGGTGTGGACAAGCTCCAAGAACGGGCGCTGGACGGCCTTCCTGACAAGGACCGTTGGTCTGGGAGCGACCTGGGCGTCGGGGCCAGGGTGCGCAAACGCGCACGGCCCCGAACCCGTAGCAGGCCCTCGGACTGCGGGGTCGCTCCCAGCCCCGCCCTCGCGTTCCCTGCGACCCGGCCGCCCGGGCGGCGGAGACATAAGACGTTGCGACACTTGCCGGTAAGCGATAGGCCCGGTGCGCATCACCGGAGCAAGAAGGTGCGCATTCGACCCCTGCGTCTTTTGCGCAGGCGGTTACGGCCATGGGCGGGAGCACAGAAGCAGCGGAGAAAGCCCTGTGCCCGACAGCACCCCGACCGGAGAATGGAGCGTTCCTACGCGCCCGCGCCGACATCCTCGATGCGTCACCCTCCTCCACGATTAACCTATCCCTGCTCTTTTTCCCTCACAGCTGGAAGGGAGATCCGGGTACCGTCGGTTCCCAAGGTCACCTTGCCCGTGTACACGTCGCCGACGCCCTTCAGAAAGATCCTCTCCAGCGGGGCGGCCGGCAGTTGCGGAGCGATGTGGTAGAAAAGCAGGTGCGCGGCCCCCGCCTCGGCGGCCGACTCCGCAGCCTCCACGGGCGTGGCATGGTAGGAAGCCACGTCGCGCATCATCTGCGCCGCCCGGGTGTTTCCGGCCTTCTCCGCCGCCGCGGCTATCCGGTTGGTGAGCCGACTGTCCAGCGCCTCGTGAAGGAGCAGGTCCACCCCTCGCGAATGCCGTATCAGGTTGTCGGACTTCTTCGTGTCGCCACTGATGGCGACGGACCGGCCCCCGTAGTCGATGCGGTAGCCCACAGCTTCGGTGACCGGCTCGTGCTCGACCGTGAACGCGCTGATCCGCACACCGTCTGGCGTCTCAAGTACGGTTGCGAGTTCACCATCTTCCGGCACCGGAAATGGGAATGCTTCCAGCCCGGCGCCGTTCGCCCGCGCGAAGTCCGCCCCTTGGTGGGCGACGCGGTAGCCGATGTCCGCGGCGTAGGCCTGATTGAATCCGGCGACGATGCCCTCGACGACCGGGGGGCCGTGGACGGGCAGCGGCAAGTTGCCGCCGCGGTTCAGCCACCGGAGCATGCCGAGTTCGCCCAGGCCGTCGATATGGTCGGAGTGCGCGTGCGTCAGGAACACGGCCTCCACCCGGCCAACGTCCACGAAGAACCGGCCGAGGTTGCGCGCGCCGTTCGTCCCAGCGTCGATGATGTAGAGGTGTTCCCCGGCCTGAACCGCGACGCACGGCCCCGAGCGCTTGATGTCCGCCAGCGGACTCCCCGCGCCGCATAGCATCACGTGGATGCCATCGGGCAGATCGGCCAGATCGTCCCGCGACATCGCGTCGGCGACCGCGCGGTCGAGAAGGCGAAGCGTCATGCCCTCGGGAACGAGGGAGGCGCACCCGGTAGCCGTCAGTGATGACAGGACAAGGGCGGCAAGGCCCAGAATCTTGCGCATGGAACCTTCAGCCTCCTTCCCCGTGCCGGGTCTCCCCCCGGAAGTCCATGTGCTCCAGAATCGCCCGGCCGCTGCGCCGGACGAGGTCGTCACCGTGCCTGATCTCGATCTCCAAGGCGGCGTCGAACCGGGTGTACCACCAGTTGAACTGCGGGTCGCGGTCGAAGATGAAGGACGACATCACCTTCTCGCCGCTGAACCGAACCGTGCCGGAGGTCTCGTCTCCGGCACTGAAGTGCGCCTCCCCTTCGATCCTCTTGCCGGTGTCGGGCTGCGCCACGGGTCCCGACGCGCGGAACCCGACGCCCGGACCGGCCTCGGCGATGGCGACCGCCGCCGGGCTCGCCACGAACACGTTGTTGAGCGTCATGCCGTTGTTGAACCGCACCGAGGCCGCGACCGCCGTGTACTCGCCCGCGCTTCCGCGCGCCCAATGCCAGTCGCGCACGAGCACGCCCATCGGCACGTTGCCCCAGTTGTGGTCGTGATAACCCGAACCGATCACCTCGTGCTCGACACCGCCGATGGTGATCGTACCGCGCAGGGTTCCGCTCGGAACCGCGCACACCCAGCGGAAATACGGACCCGGCGGCTCGGTCCCGTCGTCCGGGCCGGGCGCATAGCTCTGGACCGCGCGCTCCAGATGCAGGTGCAGTCCGTTGCCGCCGTTCGCCCCCGGGTCGACGAAGATCTCGTAGTGCTTCAGACCATCGTGCGACCGGATGAAGTGCGGCCCCACCCGGGCGTGGCAGATCTCTCGGTCGAAGGTGGCTTCGGATGCGTCGAAGCGCACCTTCTCGTCCTGCACCACGCCGTCCGGGGTGGCCAGATTGATCGTCACGTAGGGCCTCACTACCCCCTCCGCGTCGATCTCAAGGTGGTAGGACGCGACGAACGTCATCCCGTTGGACAGATGTCCGTCGGTGTACCACCACTCGAACTGGCCGGGGCGAAAGCCATCGGGGTTGAGCCGCAGCGCGTCGGCCCAGGACTGCGGGTCGTCGTCGCTTCGACCGAAGAACGTGAAGCTCGGCAGAGGTCCGGGAACGCCCGGGGGAGTCTGCGAGGTCTGTTGAGTCATGGATATCTCATTCCTTGCGGCTGCAAGACCGAAGTGCGGGAGAATGGACTTGAAGCAGAGAAAAGCTAGCCGGACGCGGAGGCCGATTCAATTGGCGGCCACAAGCACTTGCGCCCCGCGCAACGGCGGCTGGAGACGGAACAGAAGTCACGGAATCCGGAACGGTGGCGGGTGCTGGGCGATGGCGGACGCGGGCACGAGCGCGGCCAACGCCAGCAAGCGCTGCCGAGTCCTATATCGCACCGTCCATCCAAGTTCAGCGAAATCCAGTAACGCGATTTAGTGTCAGGACGTTCACCGTGTTCCGGCACGGAAAGGGTGATCGACGGGGTGACCACGAAAGGGTGACCGGATGGGCAAACACGGCAGAAAACTCACCGCCGCCTTCGTGCGGCGGTAGCGTGGTCGCGGGGTCTTCGAAGACGCGCGACGCGAGATTCTTCTACGTTCCTGTTGGCCGAACCTCTATTGGGGAAGTTCTCGCAGCGCCTCAGCAGACCCGACCACCGGACGCTCCATGGACTTCGAGTTGATCGCCATCGCCTTGGGAGACGTTGCCTGGATCGCCTTGGCCTTCGTCCTGGGCCTGCTGTCCAGAGCCGCCGGGCTGCCGCCCATGGTCGGGTTCCTGGCCACCGGGTTTGCGCTCAACCTGTTTGGAGTCGCAAGCGGGGAAGTGCTGCGGAAGTTGTCGGATCTCGGCATCACCCTGCTGCTGTTCACGGTCGGCCTCAAGCTCAACCTTCGGACCCTCGCGCGCCCGCAGGTGTGGGCCGTCGCGGGGCTGCACATGTCGATTGCGGTCGTGGCCTTCGCCGCCACCATCCATCTGCTCGCGCTCGCGGGCACCCCGTTGGTCTCCGCCGTCGGCCTTCCCCAATCGCTGCTGATTGCGTTCGCGTTGAGCTTTTCCAGCACGGTCTTCGTCGTGAAGGTGCTGGAGGAGAAGGGAGCGACGGCTTCGCTGGCCGGGCGGATCGCGGTGGGAATCCTCATCGTGCAGGACTTGGCCGCGGTCGCCTTCCTCGCGGCCTCGGCGGACGCATGGCCGAGCCCCTGGGCGCTTCTGCTTCTGTTGCTGATTCCGGCCCGGCCGTTGCTGACGT
>VYAQ01000308.1 GCA_009844885.1 Gemmatimonadota bacterium | reverse complement strand
CGACGTCCCCGGCCTCCTCCCCCGCAATCCAGTCAGGGGTCGGCACGCCCGCGTCCCGCAACAGCCGCTTGGTGAGGTCCTTGTTCATCGCCAGCGCACACGCCACGGGGCCGCTGCCGACATACGGAATCCCCGATACCTCCAGCAGCGTCTGAATCGTGCCGTCTTCTCCCGCTCCGCCGTGGAGTGCGAGGAAGACAACATCCGCCTCGGCCAGCGCGGGCTCCGATGCAATAACCGCGGCGTCCGGAAGCGTGTGCGGTGCGCCTGCGGGAGGCTCGGGCACGTCGGCGCGACCAATTCCCGCCTCCCGAATCCTGCGTTCGAGCGCCTGGGAAAGCGGCCCCACGGCCGAATCGATGCTTGTCACCGAGTGTCCCGCGCTGCGCAGTGCCGCGGCCACCTGGCAGCCGCTCGCCAGCGACACGGCGCGCTCCTCGGAGCTGCCCCCCAGGAGCACCACCACCCGCATCGGTTCCCCGCGCGAATCTCCGGCGCGCCCCTGTTCCCCGTCGCTCATGGCGACGCCGCCAGCGACCGCACGAGGTCGTACCGCGTCAGTATGCCGTCCAGGGAACCGTGCGACCGGATCAGAACCGCGTGCGCGCCCCGGGTGAGCAGCCGCGTGGCCGCGTCCGCGTCGGCGCCTTCGTCCACCACCGGATACGGCGGCCCCATCACCGATGCCACCTCCTGTTCCAGGACGGTGCGGTCGGCCAGCACAGCCCCCATGAGTTCGCGCTCCGCGACGCTGCCGACGCATTCCCCGGCAACCAGCACCGGAAGCTGCGACACATTGTGCGTGGACAGCGTCGAGACGGCCATCCGCACGGGTGTCTCGGGCGTCACCGTGAGCAGACCCGGCAGACGTTCGAGCTTGGCGGCGGCCATCTGCGCCACGGTGGCCTGCTTCCGCTCCAGAAAGCCGTTGTTGCGCATCCACTCGTCGTCGTACTGCTTGGTCAGGTAGCGCTCTCCCCAGTCGCACAGGATGGCCACGACCAGCGCGTCGGGGTCGTTCAGGCGGCGCGACTCCTCCAGCGCGGCGTGCACGATCAGGCCCGTCGACCCGCCCACAAAGAGCCCCTCCTCGCGCACCAGCCGGCGCGCCATGGCGAAGGCGTCCCCGTCGCTCACCCTCCGGTAGTCGTCGATGTACTCGATGTCCAGCGTTCCGGGGATCTTGTCGTTCCCCAGGCCCTCGACCTTGTAGGGCTCCCCGGCACCGACCTCTCCGGTCTCGTGGTAGCCGGAGATGACCGACCCCACGGGGTCGACGCCGATCACACGGATCGCCGGGTTCATCTCCTTCAGGTATTTCCCGGTTCCGGAGATCGTTCCGCCGGTCCCCGCGCCCGCCACGAAGTGCGTGATTCGCCCGTCCGTCTGCTCCCAAAGCTCCGGGCCCGTCGTCAGGTAGTGCGCCTCGGGGTTGTCGCGGTTGTAGAACTGGTCGGCCAGGAATGCGCCGGGCGTGGCCTCGGCGATCGTCCGGGCCCGGTTGACATAGTGGTCCGGGTGGTCCGGTGGAACGGCGGTCGGGGTGATCACCACCTCGGCGCCGAACGCCCGCAGGAGCTTGACCTTCTCGCGGCTCATCTTGTCGGGCATCGTGAAGATGCACCGGTATCCGCGGGACGAGGCGGCCATCGCAAGCGCCAGCCCCGTGTTGCCGCTGGTGCCCTCGACCACGGTGCCCCCCGGCCGGAGCAGCCCGCGGGCCTCGGCGGCGCGTATGATGGCGATCCCGATCCGATCCTTGACCGATCCGCCCGGGTTCATGAACTCGGCCTTGCCGTACACGGGCGTGCGGATCCCGCCGGTCACGCGGTTGAGCCTGATCAGCGGCGTCCATCCGACCAGGTCGAGGACATCGTCGTACGGTCTCGCGTGGCGCGGACCGCGGTCATCTGGCCGGTTCACCATCGCCTCCGGAGCGGCGGTTGCGTGGGCGGCTCGCCGCTCTTCGAGAAGTGTACCGGCACGCGCGCCCACACCCTGAGCGGTTCACCCGCCCGCCGCGCAGGCTCGAACTCCATTCCCCTCGCTCCGAGGAGCGCCGCCGAATCGAGGGCCGCATGACCGCTGCTTTCCACCACGGCTACGCTGTCGACGCCCCCCTCCCGGTTGACCAGCACGCGCACGACGGTGCTCCCCTCCACGTCCTGGTCCCACAGCTCGATGGGGTACTCCACCGGGCTCTCGGAGAACAGCGGCGTGGGCCGTTCGATATGCTGGTCGCCGCCGCATCCGAGGGCGAGCCAGGTGGCCATGAGTCCGCGCATTGCGCCGGCACACGCCCGACCGGGGCCGCGCGCCCCGGCCCGCACTCTTCCCGCGCCCGGACCGCCGCGCGCACCCCTTGTCGGCCTGGCCTCGATCAAACGTCACCCATCCTCTCTCTGGCGGTTATCCCTTCCGTGACTCCGCCCGCAACGCGTGCAACACGTTGAGCGCCTCCAGTGGCGTCATGCGGTCCGGCTCGAGAGCGCGCAGCCGCTCCACCACCGGATGCGGGGCCACGAACAGCGACAACTGGTCCCGGCCGACCTTCGAAGAAGGGGCTCCGTCGCTCCGGCGGCCGAGACCGACACCCCCACCCGTGTGTGTTCCCTCCAGTTCGGCGAGAAGTTCCATCGCGCGCGCGATCAGGTGAGGAGGGAAGCCCGCGAGCCGGGCGACCTGGATCCCGTAGGACCGGTCCGCCCCGCCCTCCTCAAGCCGCCTCAGGAAGACGATCGTCTCGCCCGACTCCCTGACCGCCACGTTCAGGTTGCGCACCGCTGGAAGAAGATCGCCAAGCTGGGTGAGTTCGTGGTAGTGGGTCGCGCAGATGGCCTTGGCCCCCACATGCTCGTGCAGGTGCTCGGTCACCGCCCAGGCGATCGAGACCCCGTCGTAGGTGGAGGTCCCGCGGCCGATCTCGTCGAGCAGGACCAGGCTCCGTTCCGTGGCGCCGTGGATGATCGCCGCCGTCTCGTTCATCTCGACCATGAACGTCGACTGGCCGCGCGCCAGGTTGTCGGAAGCGCCGACGCGCGTGAAGATCCGGTCGCACACGCCGAGGCGGGCGCTGTCGGCAGGCACGAACGACCCCACCTGCGCCATCAGCTGGATCAGGCCGGTCTGGCGCAGGACCGTGCTCTTGCCGGCCATGTTCGGGCCGGTCAGGATCACGATCCGCCCGTCCTCGTCGAGGACCAGGTCGTTGGGGATGAAGTCTTCGCGCGGCATCATGGTCTCGACGACCGGGTGCCTGCCCGCCCTAATGTCGATGTCGAACTCCGCGGTCACCTCGGGACGCACGTACCCGCGCGCCTCCGCCACCTGGGCGAGCCCCCCGATGACGTCGAGCATCGCGATCCGGCGTCCGGCCTCCTGGATCCGCTTCACCACGAGGGCCAGCTCTCCGCGCACCCGCAGGAAGAGGGTCTGCTCCAGGCGGCCGATCTTCTCCTCGGCCCCGAAGACCTTCTCCTCCCACTCCTTCAGTTCCGGGGTGAAGTAACGCTCCGCGCCGGTCAGGGTCTGCTTGCGGATGAAATGGTCGGGCACGCGGTCCAGGTTGGCCCGGGTGACTTCCAGGTAGTAGCCGAAGACCTTGTTGTAGCCGACCTTGAGCGAGGCGATCCCCGTCTGCTCGCGCTCCCGGGCCTGCAACCCCGCGATGAATTCGCGCGCGCCGTCTCTGAGCGCCCGCAATTCGTCCAGTTCGGCGCTGAACCCCTCCCGGATCACCCCCCCGTCGGCCAGCACAGGCGGAGCGTCTTCCGAGATCGCGTCCGTGATCAGCGCGTCCACGTCCTCCAGGGTGTCGAGATCCCCGCAAAGTCCGGTAAGCATGGGGGTGCGGAGCGTTTCACCGCATCGCGCGACGGCGGGAAGCTGGCGCACCGACAACCCCAGCCCCAGCACCTCGCGCGGCGAAGCACGGCCCGTCCCAACCTTGGTCGCGAGGCGGTCCAGGTCCCGAATCGATCCAAGAGCCGCCCGCAGCTCGGCGCGCGCGTCCGGATTGTCGAACAGCTCCGCCACCCCGGCCAGCCGGTCCCGGATCTTCCCGGCGTCGAGCAGGGGCCTGAGAAGCCAGGTCCGCAACAGGCGGGCACCCATGGGCGTGGTTGTGGCGTCGAGCACCGACAGCAGCGACGCATCGCCGTCCTGCGGACGCAGCGGTTCGACGAGCTCCAGATTGCGCCCGGTCATGGCGTCGAGTGTCATGACCGCTTCGGGACGCTGGATTCGAGGGGCCCGCAGGTGCTCCACGGAGCCGGGGCGGATCTCCTCGACGTAGGCGACCAGCGCGCCACCGGCCCGGATCAGCAGTTCGTCGCCGCGCTCGAAGCCGAACCCGTCCAGCGACAGCACGCCATACCGCCTGAGGAGTTCTTCGCGGGCCGTCTCCAGGTCGAATACCCAGTCGGGGCGGATGGTGCGAACCGCCCGGTCCCCGACGTCGTCAAGCCACTCGCCGCCTGATTCGGGCACCAGGAGTTCGCGCGGCCCCAGGCGGTCGAGTTCGTCCTCCACCTCGTCAGGGGTGAGCTGCAGAAGCACGATCTCGCCGGTCGAGACATCCAGCGCCCCCAGGCCGGCGGCGAGTTCCCCGGGGACCAGCGCCACGATGAAGTTGTTCCGCGATGCCTCCAACAGGTTGTCCGACACCACGGTTCCCGGAGTGACCGTCTCGACCACTTCCCTGCGCACGATGCCTCTGGCTTCGGCCGGATCCTCGACCTGCTCGCAGATCGCGACGCGCTTGCCGAGCTTCACCAGCCGCCCCAGATAGTCATCCAGCGCCTTCGCGGGCACGCCGGCCAGGGGAACGCGGCTCGCCGCGCCGTTGTTTCGGGACGTGAGCGTCAGCCCGAGCAAGCGGGCCCCCTCCTCTGCGTCTTCGCAGAAAAGCTCGTAGAAGTCACCCACCCGGAAGAACACGAGGGCGTCCCGATGGCGGGACTTCGCGTCGCGCCACTGGCGCATGAGCGGTGTCTCGAGGCCGCGGTTCAGAAGCTTTGCCTGGTTTGCCTGAGGGCGATGGACGGTGACCGAGGGCCGGGAACGGGGTCACCGGATGGAGGTACGATACCGCGGCGGTGACCGCCGATCAACGCCGTACTGCGGGCCCGCCGGCAAATCGCCGGGGACACGACACTACCCGAGGTCGACGCGCCGCAGCCGGTTCGCGTTGGTCACGACGGTGACGGAGCTGAACGCCATCGCCGCTCCGGCGATCATCGGGGAGAGCAGCAGGCCGAACGGCGGGTAGAGCGCGCCCGCCGCAACGGGGATGCCGATCACATTGTACGCGAAGGCCCCCATCAGGTTCTGCGCGATGTTGCGCCGGGTCGCGGCGGAGATGCGGAGCAGGGTCTCGACGCCACGAAGCGAGTCCCCAAGGAGGGCGACGTCACCGGTTTGCAGGGCGACGTCGGTTCCGCCGCCCATCGCGACGCCGACATCGGCCGTGGCCAGCGCGGGGGCGTCGTTGATGCCGTCGCCGACCATTGCGACCACGCGTCCGGCTTCGCGCAACGCGCCGATCTCGGCGGCCTTCTCCTCCGGGGAGACGCGCGCCTGCACGCGATCGATCCCGACGTGCGAAGCGACGCTGCGGGCTGCGGGTTCCTCGTCGCCGGTCAGCATCATCACGTCCACCCCGCGTGCGCGCAGGCGTTCCACCGCGGCCCGCGCACCGGAACGCACCGTATCGGCCACCGTGAATACCCCCGCCACCGCTCCGTCCACCGCCGCCACGACCGGGGTCCCCCCTTCGGCGGCACCCCGGTCGAGGTCCGCCCGCACCGGCGCGGTCACGACCCCTGCGCCCTCGAGAAACTTCGGCGAGCCCACGAGCACCCGCCTGCCCGCGACCACCGCCGAGGCTCCGAGCCCGGGATGCGCCGCGAGGGGCGCCGCCTCCCCGG
>VYAQ01000231.1 GCA_009844885.1 Gemmatimonadota bacterium | reverse complement strand
GTGCTGATGTACGCGGCGTGGCGCGTCGTCGCGGCGCGCGCCCCGAACCGCCGGCAACCTGGCCCGGCCCGCCACCCTGACGCGGGCCAGCCCCGGTCCCGGAGCGCCGGCGGCCGCCGCTCCCTCCCCCGCCGCATCGCCCGGGAAGCCCTCCTCGCGGCCACAGCCCTTGCCGCCCTGCTCGCCTTCTACGCGGCGGCCGCCCTCGTCCCGCGCCCCATGGCCGCGATCCGGCTGGCCTCGCCCGACCTCGTCGCGGTGGACTTCCATTCGCACACCAACCGCTCCCACGACGGGTGGGTGCTCTTCACGGCGGCCCGTAACCGCGCATGGCACGAAGCCGGCGGCTTCCACGCGGCCTACGTCACGGACCACTACACGTGGGCGGGCGTGGACGAAGCGCTGCCCGCCAACCCGGCGCGGGCCGGCGACCGCACCGTCCTGCTGAGCGGCATGGAAGTGCGGCTGCGCGATCGGCACACGAACATCCTCGGTGACCGCGCGCGCTACGTCTTCGCGCTGGACAGCACCTGGCACCACCTCGACCCGGACTTGATCGCGGCCGCGCACCACCGTGGCGCACCGCCCGCGACCATGCTGTACGCGATCCCCGGCCCGCTCGACCGGATCGTGCCGTTCGGGCCCGGCTCGCCGGCCGGCGTGGTTGGCGTCGAACTCAGCGACGGGGCGCCGCGCGGCCTCGAGCAGGGCCGTGCCGAGCGCGAAGAGACCCTCGCCCTTGCCGACAGCCTGGATCTGGCGGTGTGGTGGCGGGCACCAACAACCACGGGTGGGGACGCACTGTCCCGGCCTGGAACGTGATGCGGCTCCCGGGCTGGCCCCACATGTCGCCGGACGAACTCGGCAGCGCGATTGAGGATGTCCTGCACCGGGAGCGCCGCCGCGCGGTGACGGTGGTGGAACGCACGATGCCGTATCACGACGGGTCGGCGGTCAAGCTGGCGGCCACCGTGCCGCTGCTGCTATGGTCGCACTTCCGCACCCTTACACTCGGGGAACGCGTGTCCTGGCTGGTATGGGTCGCGATCTGGGCCGCCGTGCGGGCTCACCGCGGCCGTCACCACGCTGACCCATGACCACCTTCACCGTCTATCTCCGCCTCGGCTTCGAGCATCTGCTCGACCTCCAGGGGTACGACCACATCCTCTTCCTCGCGGCCCTGTGCGCGGCCTATTCACTGCCGCGATGGCGCGAGCTGCTCGTGCTTGTGACGGCCTTTACGGTCGGGCATTCGGTCTCGCTGGCGCTGGCCACGCTGCGGCTGGTGCGGGTCGACACCGGGCTCGTGGAGTTCCTTATCCCGGTGACGATCGTCGCGGCGGCGGTGACGAACCTGGTGGCCTTGCGGCGCGAGGACCCCTCCGAACACCGGGTCGCGGCGCGTCCCGCCCGCTATGTGCTGGCCCTGGTCTTCGGCGTCATCCACGGCCTCGGCTTCTCCAGCTTCCTCCGCCTGGTGCTCGGCGAGGAGCGCAACCTGCTACTTCCCCTGCTGTCGTTCAACATCGGGCTCGAACTCGGCCAGATCGTGGTTGCTGGGGTCGTGCTTGTGCTGGCGCTGGCGGCTACGCGGAGCCTGCCGCTGTCGGAGAAGGGGTGGAATGTCGTGTTGTCCACCGTGACCGGGGTCATGGCGGCCTGGATGGCGGTGCAGCGGCTGCCGTGGTGATTCAACCTTGCTAATCACGCACGCCATGCTAAATTAGCAAGGATGATACCAAGAATTGCATTCTCGGCCGTTACGACGGCACTCGATCGCCAGGCCGCGGTCGGCCTGATCGGCCCCAGGCAGGTTGGCAAGACGACGCTGGCGCTGGAAATCGCGGCAACGCGAAAGGCCCTGTATCTGGATCTTCAGTCCAGGACGGATCGCGCCAAGCTTTCCGATCCGAATCTGTTTCTTCGCCAGTTCGAGGATCGCCTCGTCGTGCTCGATGAGATACACCGGGCGCCCCAGTTGTTTGGGGACCTGCGCGGGCTGATCGACCGTGGGCGCCGAAGGGGTCGGCGGACCGGAAGATTCCTGATTCTGGGTTCCGCTTCGATCGACCTGCTCAGGCAGTCGTCCGAATCCCTGGCCGGGCGGATCGAGTTCGTCCGTCTCAATCCCGTCAACCTGATCGAGATCGAGCACGAGCCGCCGCCGCTCCTTTCCCTTTGGGTCCGCGGGGGATTCCCCGACAGCCTGCTGGCCGCGACCGATGTGGACAGCACCGCATTTCGCCGAAACTTCATCCAGACGTATCTGCACCGAGACATCGCCGACCTGGCCGGTGTCCGGCTCCCCGCCGAAACGATCGACAGGCTCTGGCGGATGCTGGCCCACAGCCAAGGCAGCCTCCTCAACTCATCGAAGCTGGCAGGGAGCCTGGGGGTCAGTTCTTCCACGGTGTCGCGGTATGTGGACCTGCTTGTCGATCTCCTTCTGGTCCGCCGCCTGAAGCCCTTCCGCGCCAACGTCCGGAAGCGCCTGATCAAGACGCCGAAGGTGTACGTGCGGGACAGCGGACTGGTGCACGCGCTCCTTGAGATTCGCGACTACAACGCCCTGGCCGGTCATCCCGTCGCGGGTTCCAGCTGGGAGGGCTTCGTGATCGAGAACCTGCTGGGGGTCGCGCCTCCGGGAACGCAGGCCGGGTTCTACCGGACTCGGGCGGGCGCCGAAGTGGATCTGGTCCTCCGTCTGCCCGGTGAGGAAGCCCCATGGGCGATCGAGATCAAGCTCGGGCTGGCTCCCACGCCCAGCCGGGGACTCCACCACGCGCGAAAGGACCTCATGCCCGGCCGGACCTGGCTGGTCGGGTCCGGGGATGGTCGATACCCGGTGGGTGACGGCATCGAAGTGATCGGGTTGCGGGAACTGGCGGAGTTCGTGAAGAGGTAGCCTTCCTTGTTCGGCCCGCTCACTCTGCCATAGTTTTCACCGACGCACCCGATTGCAACGCGAGATCCAGATTACTCGGAGGTCCAGGTCATGTCCCGTCGTTCGCTCCCTGCGCTCACCGCCGCCGCTCTCCTGCTCGCCGGCTTATCCACGCTGGCTGCCCCCGCCCACGCCCAGTGGACGGCGTCCAAGCCCGGCAGCGACAACATGGACATCCTGGGGCACATCCCCCTGGGCCCGCGCCTCTCCGTGGCCGACATGGACATCGAGCAGGAGCTGGACCGGCCATACGCGTACGTCGCGCGGATGGTGTACGGCGACATCGGCCCCAAGGGGCTCGACATCGTCTCGATCGCCGACCCCGAGCACCCCGAGGTCATCTACGAGTGGCGGATCGAGAACCAGGATCTGCACATGCGCACCGGCGGCATGGACGTCAAGCATTTCAAGATCGGTGACCGCTACTACGTGGTGCAGTCGCTGCAGTTCGGCCAGGGCGGCCCCAACACCGACATGGGCGCTGTGGTGCTGGACGTGACGGGCCTGCCCGATCCCTCCACCGTCCGCGAGGTGGCCAGGATTCGCGAGCCCGACCTGCCGGGCGGGTTCCACAACATCTTCGTCTACAAGCACTCCGACGCGCGGGTGCTGCTCTTCTCGACCGTGAGCGGGCCCTTCGCCCACGTCTACGACCTCGCCCGGGTGGTGGAGGGCGACCTCGACAACGCGCTCATCGGCCGGGTGCCGGTGCCCGAGACCGAGTTCAACCGCGGCGGCCGCGGCTACCACGACTTCTACGTCGGATACCACCCCGACACCGGCGAGGACCGCTTCTACGGCGGCGGCTCGGGCGGCTACTACATCTACGACGTCACCGACATCGAGAACCCCGAGTTGCGGATCACCCTCGTGGGCGTCAGCGGCGTGCGCGGCGGGCACACTTTCACCCCGAGCCCCGACGGCCGCTACGTGATCGCCGAGACCGAGTACCAGTACGCCCCCATCCGCATCTTCGACCTCCAGCCCGCGCTCGACGGCGAGGTCACCAACATCCGCTCGCCGATCTCCGCCTGGACCGCCGACTGGCAGAATCTGGTCCACAACCACGAGGTCCGCTGGCCCTACGTCTTCGCGTCGGGCTACCTCGACGGCCTGCAGATCTTCTCGCTCATGGACCCCGAGAACCCGGTCACGGTCGGCTACTACGACACCTACGTCGGCCCGCCCAACCGGGACCGCACGCCGGTCTTCAACGGCGCCTTCGGGGTCGACGTCCGCAACGCCGACGGCCTGATCGTCGTCAGCGACATGTCCACGGGCCTCTGGACCTTCCGCATGGACGGATTCAGCGGCTGGAACGGCGAGGACTGGGGCGTGCCCAACATCTCGTCGGTGCAGGACTGGGACCGCGGACCGATCCGTCGGCCCGTGAGCTGAGCGGCGGAGGGTAAGCAGGATGAGGATGACTGGATCCGGGCGACCGGGCGGTTTCCTGGCGCTGGCGGTGCTGTTTGTCGTGGCGGCGCCGGCCCGGAACGCCGAGGGGGGCTGGCGGGTGGCCGACTCGCCGGCCGAGGTGGCCGGGGACGTCGTCGTGTGCGGCGTCCAGGCGGACACGTGGCCGGCCGCGCGCTCCGGTCCCGAGTACTACCGGTTCCCGATGGTCTCCACGAAGCGCGTTCCCGGCACCGGCAACGCGTCCGGCGTCGGCGAGGTGAACTTCGCTCAGTCGCCGTACGGCGTCGCCCTCGGTTCCGACGGCAGCTACCGCTACGACTTCACCGTCCGCTTCGAACGGATGGCCCCTGCCCGCGACGGTACCTACGTGGTGTGGACCACCACCCCCGAACTGGACCGGATCGCCCTGGCCGGCGAGCTGACCAACCCGGCGGGCTTCAGCGGCCAGGTCGACTGGAACAAGTTCCTCGTGGTCGTCACGCTGGAGCCCGCCTTCGACCCGGACGCGACCATGTGGACGGGCCCCATCGTCATCCGCGGCATGTCCCGCAGCGGCATGATGCACACCATGGCCGGCCACGGCCCCTTCGAAGAGAAAAACTGCGCCGCCTACGGGTATGAGTAGAGGCTCGCGGGCTCCCAGCGGCCGCGCGCTTGCGGCCGCCGGACTCCGCGCGGCCGCGACGGCGGTCCTCCTTTTCGCACCGGGCATCGGCCTCCTTGTCGCGGTGCCGCCCGCGGCCGCCCAGGAGATGGATCACGCCGCCCACATGATGCACGAAATGGACGGCGGCTGGCGCATGCCCCCGATGGACCCGAACATGCCCATGATCCCGGGTCTGGAGATGGCGCTGCCGCCGGTCGAGCCCTTCCTCGCAGCGGCGGGGATCGACGTCATGACCCTTCCCGAGGCGCGGCCCAGCGAGGTGGTGCACCTGGCGGCGGGCGACACGTTTGACGTCGACGTCACCATCGTGCGGCGCACTTTGCGCGGCCACACGGCGGCCATGTACGGCTACAACGGCCAGTACCCGGGGCCCCTCATCCGGGCGCCACAGGGCTCGACGGTCGTGGTGCGCGTCACGAACCGGATCGAGAGCCCCACGACCGTGCACTGGCACGGTCTCCGCCTCGAGAACCGCTTCGACGGCGTCGAGACGCTCACCCAGGACCCCATCGAGGTCGGCGAGTCGTTCACCTACGAACTGCACGTCCCCGACGCGGGCATGTTCTGGTACCATCCCCACATGCGCGAGGACGTGCAGCAGGACCTGGGCCTCTACGGAAACCTGCTCGTCTCGTCACCCGACCCGGACTACTACGGCCCCGCCCACCGCGAGGAGATGCTCGTCCTGGACGACATCCTGATGGACGACCAGGGCCTCATCCCATGGGGCAGGGAAGCGCCGACCCACGCGCTTATGGGGCGTTTCGGCAACGTGATGCTTGTCAATGGCGTGACGGGACACGCGCTGCAGGTCCGACCGGGCGAGGTCGTTCGCTTCTTCATGACCAACGTCGCCAACAGCCGCACCTTCAACGTCACCTTCGGGTCGGCGCGCGTGAAGCTGGTCGCGTCGGACCTGGGCCGCTTCGAGCGCGAGACGTGGGTGTCGAGCGTGGTGATCGCACCCGCCGAGCGGTACGTGGTGGACGTGGTCTTCCCGAAGGAAGGGGAGGTGGCGGTCGCGAACACGATTCAGGCCATCAACCACTTCCGGGGCGAGTTCTACCCGCACGTGGACACCCTGGCGATGGTTGCGGTGGCCGGGCCGGCCGTCGCCGACGAGGTGACCGAGGCATACGCGACGCTGCGCGGCATCGAAGAGGTGGCGGCCGAGGCCGAGGCCATGCGCGGCCACCACGGCCGCGCGCCCGACTACACCCTCGAGGCCACCGTGCGGGTCCAGGGGCTTCCGCTCCCGATCATCCGCTCGATGGAGATGGACACCCTCTACATCCCTCCCATGGAGTGGAACGACGCGATGCCGATGATGAACTGGCTGTCGTCGGGCACTCAGGTCACCTGGGTCCTGCGGGACCTCGCCACCGGCCGTGAGAACGACGACATCCACTGGACCTTCCAGCGGGGCGACCTGGTGAAGATCCGCGTCTTCAACTCGCCCGACTCCTTCCACCCCATGAACCACCCCATCCACGTGCACGGACAGCGGTTCGTGGTGCTCGCCCGCGACGACGTTCCCAACGACAACCTGGTCTGGAAGGACACGGCGATCCTGCCCGTCGGGTCGACCATGGACATCCTCGTCGAGATGTCGAACCCCGGTGACTGGATGCTGCACTGCCACATCGCGGAGCATCTCAGCGCGGGCATGATGTTCCACTTCACGGTGGAGGAGTAGCCCTTTTCGGGGATTGCGCGGGTCCTTACGATTGAGTTGCGAGCGGAGTGAGGGTGCGGACGGTGGAGTGCGCCCGCCGGGTCTTCGGAGCCCGGCGGCAGCGCAGGAGGAGCTTCATGGAGGAGGGGGTGAGGGCGGCGATCGTGCCGAGGCTCAGCCAACCTGTTCAACTGGGACATTTCGTCCTTGTCGTGGCGGTCACGGTAGGGGGAGCCGTCTGGACGCTGTCCCAGGCGCTTGCGGATCTGCGAGGGGAGCTGCAGGAGTTCCGGATCGAAACCCGGCTCGAGATCCAGGATACCCGGCTCGAGATCCAGGATGCCCGGCTCGAGATCCAGGATGCCCGGATCGAAACGCGCGACCTGATCACGGACCTGAGAAAGGAACTGCGCGCGGAAATCGCCGAAGTGCGTTCGGACCTCAGTGGCCAAATAGGGAGTTTGCGAGGCGAGTTGGCGAATCGCCGGTGAGCTTACCACATCTCGGCGCGCGCGCGAGGTCATCACGGACCCCCTAGGTGACTTTTCAGGTCTTCCCGGAGGGTTTCCAGCCCGTCTTCTTGTGGATGGCGACCGCCGCCACGACCATCAGCAGCGCGAACAGGACCTTGAACCAGAGGGGCGAGAGCACCCAGACCCACGACCATTCGATGTGACCGGTCAGCTTCAGCCCGATGAAGAGCAGGGCGAGGAGCGAGAGAAAGCCCGGGCCACCGCGTCCCCGCCTGGACTTGAGGTGTCGGCGGATGGTGTCACGGGCGATCCTCCTGCACCTCTGGGAGTTGCTGGAGTCGGCCATCGGGGTTCTCCGGGTCGCTTGTACGGGCTCAAGAGTCGGAAGGGCCCGTTTCGAATCAGGTCTCTTTCCGAAATACGTTCTCGGGGCGGAGGGTATTCATCCTGTTCCCGCCAGCGGTTGCAGCGTGTCTGCAAGCGGGCCAGAAGATGTTCCGGGGGTTCCATCATTGAAAGACGAACGCTCAGCGATCAGATTTCAATGACGTTTCGACCCCTACCACCTGAACCAGAACCGTCGCCACAGTTGGTCCTGGCGCTCCTGGAAGACGTCCTTGCGGTCGCCCGTCCGGTCGACTGGCCGGATCCAGAAGCGGCACCCCATCGGGCCGAAGGCCTGGGTTCGGGACACGCCCAGGGAGTAGAAGGGCTGGGTCAGGCGCAGGAACTCCGCCGGGGCGTACTCCCGGCCCTCCTCGATCGCTGCAGCGTACCTCGTGGCATCGGGGTCGCCGGTGATCCTGTGCCCGGGGGCGATTCCGAACAGGCGCATGCCGCCGTCGGTCAGCTCGATCCGGAAGATGTACTCGGGGTTGCCTTCTCCGTCGAGCCAGCACGGCGGAGGGTCGATTCCGATGCCCTGACGGAGCTGTTCGAGCTGAGCTTCCCGGTACTCGGCCCTGCCGACGGCGTCGTCCCGTTCGCGCTCGGCGTCCCAGACCCGGCTCCGCAACGTGTCCTCGCGGAAGCGGCTCTCGTTGAGGCCGGCCCGTAGCGAGTCGACCAGGGAATCGGGGTCAGCGAGTATCTCCTCCCTGGTGGCCCTGAGCTCCTGGTCCAGGGCTCCGATCGTCCTTCGGGCGGCGTCCAGCGAGTCGCGCAAGTCGGCGGACCGTGCCGCCTGCCCGATGATGGCCTCGGCCTCCTCCGGAGTCAGGCCGTCGGCGCCGGCGAGACCGTCACGAAGCTCGTCGGCGACCCTCTCCGTGTCGGCAAGGTGCTGTGCGAGCGAGTCTCGCAGGGCCGTCGCGTCCCGCAGACGCCGGTCGCTCTCGGTCGCGGCGGCCCTCAGCGAATCGCGTTCGCCGGCAAGGCGCGCGGCCCGGTCTGCGAACTCCTCTGGTACGCCGTTGTCGGCCAGTAGCGAATCCGCTTGCGCCGCGCGTATGCTCGCGTGGTCGCGCGCGCGCTCGGCGTCGACCACCCGGGCCTGCAGCGCTTCCACCGTGTCGCGAAGCTGCCGCGCGTATTCGTACCAGGCATCCGCGTTGCTCCAGGAAACGGTCTCCGTGTTCAGCAGTTCCTGGGTGAGGTGGAGATCGACTCTCGCAGTGTCGAGCTGTGCCTCGGCCGTGTCGCGCTGGAATTGCTCGAATCGGAGCAGGACCGCGCACGCGAGCAACAGGATGAAGACGACGATGCTGAACGTTTCGGCCAGGGTCAGCCCCAGCGCGAGTCCCTTGCGGTAGTGCTTCTTCTCGGCGGGCAGCATTCGGCGAGCCCTGTCAGTGCTGTCGTCGGAATGCGGTCAGCCGCTTCCAGGCGCGGAGCGTCCGTGCCAATGCTCGCCGTGTTCCGGCCCACGTCTGCCGGATCCGACCGCGTGGTTTCTGCGCCGGCTCGGTCCACACGTCTGCCCGGGCGGCGTGCAGCACCTCGTGGGACAAGTCCCGGGCCCGTTGCACGGCGTCGTCAAGCTCCGCGCCAAGCTGTTCGTTGATCGAACGGGCCGTGCCGGGGACCGAAGCGAGCCCGTCGCGGGCGGCCCTCAGCGATGCGCTCAGCTCCTCGAACTCGGCGTTCATTTCGGCCGCGCGCCTGGCAATGCCGCGGACACCCCGAGTCCCCTCGTGCAACTGGTCCACCGACTCCTTCCAGAGGGGCAGAGCCTCCTGACCGTCCACCGCATCGGCGATGCCCGCGAGCGCCTTCCTGGCCTGTTCCGCGCTTCCGCGCATGCCGGAGAGGGACCGGCCGAGCGCTGACGCGGCGGCGGCGGTGCCCTCGACACCCCGCAAAGTGTCGGCGACTCGCTCCGCGGCTGGGCCCGCAACCCTGTTGATCCCGTCGAAGGTGGCTTCCGCCTTCTTGAGCTGGGCCTGTGCCCTGTCGAAGTGATCCCCGAGCCGGACCGGCACCTCGTCCAAACGGGTCCCGAGCTCTCTCGCGGTCTCCTGCAACGCGAGGAGCGCGCTGGAGCACAGGCCGCACACGCCCTTCAACTGGTCCATTTGATGGGTGAGCGACTCTGCGGTGCCGGCAACCTGACCGGTGTACGCGTCCAGCGCCTCGTAGGTCGCGGCCGTCCTCTTCGTGCTGTCCGCGATTGTCGCCGCCGTCTTCGCCAGACCCACGGACGAGTCCCGGAACTTGTTCGCCATGATGTCCAGGTCGTCGCGAGCCCGGTCGAGGCTCTCCTTCATCAGGGAAACCGTCTCCTCGAGTTCGGACCTGGCGGTGTCGACGATGTCCCCGGGCGACTCCTGCGACATCGTGAACCAGACGCGGCCCGCGAGTCCCACGATGGTCGTCAGCAGCGCGATGCCGAAGTTCCGGATCGATCCGGTGGTGCCACTCCCGTCCGTACCCGGTGTGCCCCAGTCGAAGGTGATGAGCGCGGCGACGAGGGCCGCGAAGGTGAAGAGGAGGCCCAGGTAGTAGATCGAGTCGCCCTTGATGTCGCCGGGTACGTCGCTGTCCTCGATGTAGACCTGGATGCCGATACCGTAGATGACCATGCACATCGCGACGGCCGAAGCGAGCCACCAGGCCCCGATGCCGAGAAGGTTCCCGAAGAGGATGATCGCGCACCCGACGGCCAGGACGATCAGCCAGGCGTCGCGGTGCTGCCTGCGCGTTTCTTCGGAATGTGCGGTGGTGCGGGGCGCGGAGGCAGGTGTCATCCTTCCACCATGATCCATCTCGGCCGGGCGAGCGGCGACGCTCCCTGGTCCAGGAAGTAGTCCTCCCAGAAGCCGCGCAGCGTACCGCCTTGAATGCGGCCGGCGGTGCCCCGGCGGGCCAGCAGGAACACCGACACCTCGACTCCGGAGAGGTCGACGCGAAGGGTTCCGTAGTCCGGGGTGCGCGAGAGCGGGCCGAAGTCCACGGGATCGCGGTAGAAGGAAAGGTTGCGCGAGTTCTGGATCATGTCGGACACGACGAGAAGCTGGCGCGGGATGTTTGCTGCGCGGGGCTGGAATGCCCCCACCGCGGCGACCTGTACGCCCTCCATGATCGGCGAGATCGAGTCGCCCTCGACGTTGAGCAGCGCGTCCAGCGTGTGCTCGAGCGGCGCCAGGAACTCGTCGCGGTAGCGCCGCTCCGCCAACTGGGGATTGCCCGTGACCGAGGACACGTCGTCCGGATGGGCCGGCTTGCACACCCTGAGCACAGCGCCCGTGTTGCCCCTGCCGGCCTGCCCCACCGTGTAGATTCGAATCTCGGCCGTCTCGGGTGCGCCGTTCTGGATGAGCTCCAGGACGCGGGGTGCCCCCGAACCCTCCTGCACGTTGGTGAGCGTGTCGGAGGGGTCCACCAGGATCGCGATCTGCGCGGCGTACCGGCCGTCTTCGGGACAGTTGGCGGCGTCGAACGCGCGCCGCGGTTGTTGGCCGCGAACGAACAGCGCGATCAAGACCAGCGCGGCGACCACGCCGATGACGGCCCCGGCCAGGTTCTTTCGCTTGTTAGCGCGCTTGCGTCGGTGCCGCCTCATGTCGGCACGGCCTTGTCGTGCGGGTCGAGCCTCGTGATTTCGTTCACAAGCTCGCGGCACTCGTCGTGGCTCTCTCTCAGCTTCCGCTCACGCTGCTCAAGCGCGTCGTGCATGAGTCGGCTGCGCTCCTCCGCCTCCGCCTCGCTCATCAGCCGCGACCTGTCCGGAGGCTCCGGGAGATCCCAGTCGGACGTCCACGGGGTCTGCCATATCTGCGGCTCTGGTGTGGTACGCGCCTCCCGGTTGGCGGTGCGATACATGTCGAGGGCACCCCGGCAACTCTTCTCGAGGTCGCGCGCAAAGCCAACCAGATCGGTGTGCCGGGCATCGAGCTTGTTGAGGTCGGTGAGCGCGAGTTGCCGGGCCTCGACCGGATCCCGGAAATCAGTGCGCAGCTTCCGTGCGGCGTCGTCGTGGAGCTCGTTGAGGTCACCCAGCAGCTCGCGGCGGTCGTCCAGGAGCCGTTCCTCGGTGTTTCGCCGTCGCCTCTCCCGCTTCCCGTAGCCGGGGTACGGGTCGTCGGTCTTGAACCAGTCCATCGCGGCAGCGGCGCACATGGCCAGCCCGATCAGCAGGAGCATCCACGAGTAGAACCCGGTCAGCCCGAACGGGCTTGCCCGGAAAAGACAGAGAGCCTCCTGGTCCGCGTGGGTCTCTTCGGGCCCGCGCCAGCAGGTTTCCGGCACGGAGTCGGCCGACGGGGACTCGGTGCCGGCCTGGCCCGTCGGCAACTGTACACCGGAGGACGCGTCCGCCGGGGATTGCACGACCGGGGAGTCACCGACCGCGGCCAGTTCAGCCGGCACCTGAGGAACCATGGCCTGCGCGACCGCTGTCGTATCGGGCGGTAACGGATAGTCCGGCGGCAGCGCCTCCCGGTAATGGGCAACGAACAGGTTCCAGAATACCGCGACCGCGGCGACCGCGGTCAGCGCGGCCAATCCACCGACTCTGCGGCGGGGGTCGCGGTGGTGTATCAGACGCACCAGGGCGGCGATCAGCCAGCCGAGCACACCCACGTTGACAACGCTGATCAGGACCGCGTAGCTGGTGCCCGCCAGTAGTCCGCCCTCCACGTTGGCCCCGAAGAACAGGCCGTTAACGAGGGTCTCGACGACGATCAGGGCGACGAGCAGCCCCCAGTGCCAGCCGCGGCTCTCGGGGAAGTCCGCGTCGGCCGTGCGCGCTTCGTCACGCCTGAAGCGGTTGACCTCGCCGATCGCGTGCTGGGCCTCCCTGGCCAGCCCCGCCAGGTCCGGACGCTCCTCGGCAACAGCGTCCCTCATCTCCTTGCAGGTCTTTTCCACCAGCGGGTCGGCGCCTCGGTTGGCAGGCGGCGGCCGCAAACGTTCCTCGAGCGCGGAGCGGTGGCGGTGGTACTCGTTGCGCCTCTTTGCGTACAGGTCGTCGCAGTAGGCCACGACCTCCGTTTCCACGTTGTCGAGCGTCGGCTGGCCGGTGTGCGGCTGGCCCTCATGGCCGCGCTCCCGACCGCGTTCCTTGAGCCTGAATCGCTCAACCAGAGATGAGGCGGTCGGCGTCGGCGCCATAAGTGTCCCCTGGTGCGAGAATTACCAAGTGCGGCCTCGGCAGTATCTAGTGTAGCATTGTCCGACTCCTGCGCGAATTCCGCAGCGCCGGTTTCACCGCACTTTCTCCGGGCAAAAGACGCGGTGCAATGACATCAGATACGGAGAGTCACTGCCGGAAGTTGCCGCGGGCTGGCATGGGTAGCTGCCCGTTGCCGTCATCACCGTCCACGGGGAACCCAAAATGTAAACTCCGTTTTCCACTGTGTAAACAATACTTTACAGTCCTGGCCACTTGTTTCGCCGCTCTCACGGGCTCGCCTGAAACCGTTTTGCACCTTTTTCGGAATCCCGGTAGCTTTCGCAGTCCCCCAGTTCAATCGGGCCCGCCGGAACTGCCAAAACCGGCACCCGAACGCACCCCTCAGACGACGAGGAACGACACCCGATGGCCCACTCCGCGAAGCCCTTTGATTCCGTCAACGCCGTCCGCACCTGGACCCCCGAATCCAGGGAACCGTACCACCTCGCCGAGGTTTTTGGAGAAGACTCTTTCGGACTCCCTCAGTTGCAAAACCACCTCGCCGAAGGCACCTACAAGCAGCTCATGGCGACCATCGAGCACGGCGACAAACCGACCGCCGAAGTCGCGGACGCCGTTGCTGCGGCGTTGAAAGACTGGGCCCTTTCCCGCGGCGCGACCCATTTCACGCACGTCTTCCAGCCGTTGACCGGCCGCACCGCCGAGAAGCACGACACTTTCCTCAAGGTCGGCAGGGACGGCCGCGCACTGACCGAGTTCGGGGGCGACCAGTTGATCAAGGGCGAGCCCGACGCGTCTTCCTTCCCTTCGGGCGGACTCCGCTTCACGCATCAGGCCCGCGGCTACACGGCCTGGGACCCGACATCGCCGGCGTTCATCCTGCACGGCGAGAGCGCGACCTACCTCTGTATTCCCACTGCGTTCCTGAGCTGGACCGGCGACAGCCTCGACTACAAGACCCCGCTGCTCCGGTCGATCGAAGCACTGGACCGGGTCACCCGGCGCGCGCTGGCGCTCTTCGGAGACGACACGGGCCGGGTCTCGGCCAACCTGGGGCCCGAGCAGGAGTACTTTCTGATCGACCAGGAGTTCTACTACCGCCGGCCCGACCTCATCAACTCGGGGCGCACCCTCTTCGGCGCCAGGCCTCCCAAGGGCCAGGAGCTGGACGACCACTATTTCGGTGCGATCAACGACCGCATGATGGCCTACATCCAGTCCGTCGAAGCGGACCTGTTCCGGCTGGGCGTGCCGATGCAGACGCGTCACAACGAGGTGGCGCCGCAGCAGTTCGAATTCGCCCCCGTCTACGAGAACGCAAACGTGGCTGCGGACCATCAGCAGCTCATGATGCGGATCATGGAGAGGAACGCGGCCCAGTACGGGCTGGTCTGCCTGCTGCACGAGAAGCCGTATGCGCGCATCAACGGCAGCGGCAAGCACCTGAACTGGTCGTTCGGCACGCCGTCGCAGAACCTGATGGAGCCCGGCAAATCGATCCACGAGAACGAGCAGTTCCTCTTCTTCTGCACGGCGGTCATGCGAGCCGTGGAGCGGCACCAGGACCTGCTGTTGGCATGCGTCGCCAGCGCCGGCAACGACCACCGCCTGGGCGCCAACGAGGCGCCGCCGTCGATCATCTCGATTTTCCTGGGCGACGAAATCCAGGGGATCTTCGAGGAGATTGCGGAGTCGGGCTCGGCCTCGGCCGGCGGAGGCAGTGGCATCATGGACCTGGGCGTGAGCATCCTGCCGGACCTCCCCAAGGACTCGGGAGACCGCAACCGCACGTCTCCCTTCGCGTTCACCGGCAACAAGTTCGAGTTCCGCGCGCTGGGCTCGGCGGTCAGCATCTCGTTCCCGGCGACGGTCCTCAACACCATCGTCGCCGAGTCGGTCGACGAGCTGACCAGCGCGGTGGAGGCCGCGATGGCCGGCGGCGCCAGCCTGAAGGCGGCGCTGGGCACGGTGTTGTCGCGCGAGGTCGCCGGATTCCGTCAGATCCTCTTCAACGGCGACAACTACACGCAGGATTGGGTCGAAGAGGCGGCGCGGCGCGGATTGGTCAACAGCCCCAGCGGCGCGGATGCGCTCCCCGACATCGTCTCCGAGAAGAACACGGCGCTGTTCGTCAAGTACGGCGTGCTCTCGGCGGAAGAGGTACACTCGCGTTTCGAGGTCCTCGCGGAGCAGTACGTAACCCGGATCACTACCGAGGGCGAGACGGCCTTGAGCATGGGACGGACGATGATCCTGCCCGCAGCGGTGCGCTACCTTGGCGACCTGGCGGCGGCGAGTGGCGGCGGTGCCGGACAGGCCGGCCTGGCTGCGACTGCCGGGACCGTCGGCGGCCTGGTGGACGAACTCGTCGGGGCGCTCGACGCGCTCGAAGGACAGCTCGCGCACGAGGACGACGGCGACGACATGAACGCGCACCTGCAGCATGTTCGCCACGGCGTGATGCCGGCGATGGACGCTGTGCGGGACGCGGCGGACCAGCTGGAGGGCCTTGTGCCGACCGACCTGTGGCCGCTGCCGTCCTACAGGGACATGATCTTCGTGCGATAGGTCGGAGAGCGCGGGGATTCGGAGCCGGCCCGTCGAGGCCGTGAGAATCTGGCGGGGTGTCGCGGGCAACCGCGGCGCCCCGCCGGTTCGTCTACAGGAGAGTTCGTAGGTTGCCCCAGTGAGGGAGTGAGGAGCCGGGATGAAGACGAAACTGTTGGTTTGGGGGAGGATGGAGTTGTGGCTGGCGGGTGCAGTTCTAGTCGGGCAGGGCAGCGGCCATCTGGGAGGGGGCGCGCTGGGCGCACAGCAGCCTGTGGCGCTGGGTGAAGCGGAAGCGGTGTATGACGAGTCGTTCTCCGTCGTGTCCACGGTGCGTGAAATGCCCGACGGCCGGGTGCTGGTCGCCGACGCGCTGGGCCAGGTGCTGGTGCGACTGAACCTCGACGCGGGCACGGCCGACACCCTGGGGCGCGTGGGTGAGGGGCCGGAGGAATACCGGCAGCCGGACGCGGTGTGGCCGCTTCCCGGCGGGAAGACGCTGCTGGTCGACCTCGGCAACGGCCGGCTCACGGAGCTGGGCCCCGAGCTCGAGTTCGGGGACACGCGGCCGTACGCGATCGGTGAAATCGGTCCCGGCCGGGAACTGGTCCTCGCCATTCCGCAGGCCGTGGACGACCGGGGGCGGCTCTATTTCCGCAGCTTCGGCCGGATGGGCGGGGGCGAGTTGGCGTCCGATTCGGCGTACATCCTTCGTCTGGACCTGGAATCCGAAGTCGTGGACTCGGTGGGCCGGATCAAGCTGGCGGGAACCACCACGCGGACCAGCGGTGGGCCGAACAATCAGAACACGTCGGTCAGCCCGATCCCGCTTTCGGCTGCCGACGCCTGGGGAGTGGCTGCCGATGGCCGTGTGGTGATCGTGCGCTCCGGGGACTACCATGTCGACTGGATCAGCTCCGGTGGGGATGTCGTGAGCGGACCCGCTGTGGCCTATGAAGCCGTACGGATCCGGCGCGGAAAGCAGGAGGAGTGGGCGCATGCACGCTCGGAGACCGGCGGCGGCCTCGGCATCTCGCTCTCGGTCTCGAACAACGCGATGGTCATGACCGCGTCGCGCGGCGGGACCTCGAACGACGACGATCTGGACCAGTACGAGTGGCCGGACGTTGCGCCGGCGTTCTACGGGCGCCCGGTCCCGGTGGACCCGGCGGGCCGAGCGTGGGTAAGGCGTCACCTGGAGGCCGGTGAGCAACCTCGGTACGATGTCTTCGACGGGGTGGGCGAGCGGGAGATGGTCGTCCAGCTGCCCCCCGAGCGCCGCATCGTGGGTTTCGGGGACGGTAAGGTCTACGTGGTGCGAATGGACGAATACGGGCTGCAGTACCTGGAGCGTTACGCGCTGCCCTGACGGGGAGAGGCGCGCCCCTCGACCTCCACCACGCCGTCGCTGATCGTGGCGCGGCACCCATCGGCGTGCGCGAGGCGACTGATCCCGGATCCGTCCACCTGCACGACCGGCACGGTGGGGTAGCCCAGTTCACGGGCGACGAGGATGCCTAGCATGAGAATGGCGTCCGGACGGCCGAGGACGATGCCGGCGGGCGAAACCCCGTTGCGCAGCAGTTCCAGCATGATGGCGCTGGATGAGCTTGACCCGATCGTGCGTTCCATCACCAGGATCCGACCGGCGAGCGGCGCCTCGTACTGCGGATGGCGCGGATCGGCGACGATTCCCTTCAGCGGATCGACTCCGCCCCATAGGCTGAGGGGCTTGTGGAGGACGAACAGGGTGCCGCTGGCAGACCCGGGGTGCAGCGCGGTTCCGGTCAGCTCCACAGGCTCTCGTCCCTGACGATGCGGCCGCGCGCCGCCGACCGCACACAGTCCTCCAGGCTGCCATAGACCACGCCGTACCCGGTATTGGACGGGGTATAGTGCGCGAACTTGCCCGAATTCGTCATCAGCACGCCGTCCTTCGGAGGCAGGATGGGAGTCACGACCACGCAGGTATCGACGACGATCTCCACGCCGGCGTCCGCAAAGCGTTCCAGGCGGCCCGCTGCCTCCAGCCGACGGTACTCCGAACGGCCAGTGCAGACGTAGAAGGGGACCGCGAACGGGGTTGAGGGCAGGAGCGCCTGGAGGCGGTCGAACTCGGTGAGGGAGAAGTGCGGACTGCCCACGGCCACCGCATCAATGCGGCCTGCACCAGCCGTGCTCAGGGTGTCGCGCACGGCGCGCAACTCGTCCGGGTGCGGTGTCAAGTCGGCACCGGGCTCTGGCGACGCACCCCCCAGCGCGGTCGCGAGATCCGGCGCCTCGGGGGTGACACCCACGACGTGGAAGAGCCCGACCGCGCCGGACGATGCCGCCGCGGCTCCCATGGCCTTGAGCTGATCCTCGGTCACCGTACCCGGGAGCCCGATGATGGCGGCCACGCGGTCATCCACGGTCGCACCCAGCCATGTGCCGAGCACCGGGTAGAATACGTCGCGGGTCTTCAACTCGGGTGCGATGGCGCTCGTGTCGACCACGGTCGTGGCGCGGCGGTTTTCGTCCAGGTGCAGCCCGGTGCGCGGCGCGCGTCCCGCGAGCGCGCAACAGATGTCCATGAAATCGCCATAGCGGTTCGTGCGCGCTCCCAGAACCGAGTTGGCAAAGCACACCGCGTTGCTCTCGCCCCATGCGACGTGTTCGCCCAGTGCAGGGCGGTGTCCCGCCTGGTACGGTGCGCAGGTCCAGGTGGGCGCGCAGCCGAGCGCCTGATACGCGCGCATCTGGCGGAGCGCCATCTCTCGCTTGTGGCCCCGCGATCGCACGCGCGTGGGATGCAGCAGGTCGAGCGCACCCACGTTGAGGGTCGTGGGCACGGCCACCGCACCCCCCAGTTCCACGAGCCGCTCGCCGAATTCGACGCCGCCGTCGCCGTGGTAGAGGCAGCCGTCGATGTGCGAGGACGTGATCTCCACGAGCTCGCGGGCCCCGAGGATCTCTCCCATGCGCACGACAATGCCCATGGCCAGCTGCATGGCGGGGCCGCTGGCGGCGAGGAGCTCGGCCTCGAGCGGGGAGAGTTCCAGGGAGGTCTCGGTCATTCCGTGGTTAACGTAGAACAAGCGGACGATTCGTGGGTAGGAGGCGATAGGAGCCCACACACAAGGAGGCAGCAATGTCAGCCTATGGACGATGTACAACGCTGGGCGTGCTGTTCGCGACCGCGATGGCGGCGTGTGATGACACCACCACCGCGCCCGCGGAACCACTCAACATGGATGAGACCGAGGCGCTCTACCTTGGCATCCAGGCGCTGGTCGCCGACACGACTGCGAGTTTCGTTGCCGTGACGCCGGATGGTGGCGTGGTCGCCTGTCCGCTCGGTGGACAGGTCACGGTGGCGGTGGATTTCAGGGAAGAGCAGGCAGCCGACACGGCCCGCCTGATCACGAACGTCACGCTCGACCCGGCCGGGTGTATGCTGTCGAGCGAGGAATACGAGTTCACGCTCGACGGCAATCCGAATGTTCACACGGTTATCGCCACCGGGATCGTGGGATCGACCTTCGAGTTCCAGATCGAAGGCTCCATAACGGGCGGTGTCGACTGGCAATTGGACGACCGCTCGGGAACCTGCATGATCGATTTGATCCTCAGCGCGGAGATCGACACGACGGGAACGGATCCGACGCCCAGGGCCACCTTTTCCGGGACGATGTGCGGTCTGGAAGTGGAGTTTGAGGCGGCCGTTGTCCAGGTCCCCGGATAGGACATGGAAATATGAAGAGTCAGGCAAAGCCACTGTTTGCGGCAGCGTTGGTTGCTGTTGCTGTCGTCGGGTGCGGTGATAGCAGCACCGCGCCTGACGAAGGGCTAAAGCTGGGGGAGGCGGAAGCGCTCTACGATGCCCTACGTGAGATGGCCCTGTTTGCGTTCCCTGAAACAGGCGGTCTCTTTCCTGCCACGTCCACTCTGACGCGCACATGTTCTCGGGGGGGAGAGGTCACGGTGTCGGCCGAGTTCGAGTTGGTGACAGATGACTCTTCCGTTCAGTTGAACTTTGACATCGACCCGGACGCTTGCGGCGTGGCGAGTCAGGGTTGGGAGTTCAAGCTGGATGGCAACCCGGACGTTAAGATCGTCCTGACTGTCCGGTCCTCGGCCGACTTCACCGAGTCTCTGATTGACGGTTCCGTGACAGGCGGGGTGGATTGGGAGTTGGACGACCGGTCGGGGACCTGCATGATCGACCTGATGCTCAGCGGGGGTGTCGTCCAGAATTTCAGCGAGCCGCAGGCCTTCGGCACCGCTGCCGGAACCATGTGCGGTCTGGAGGTTGAGTTCGACGCATAGCCGAGAAACCCGTGAATGCAAAGTGTGGCTAACATAGTGAGTGGACACTTTGCATTTCGAGCAGATTCTCAACTGCGACGATCCCCTGCCACAGGGTAAAGAGATCGGCCGCTCCCGCGAGGGGCGGCCGATTCTCGCGTACACGATCGGAGGCGGCCCGTTGAGGGTCAGCCTGATCGGAGGCTGCCACGCCGACGAGCCGGTGGGGCCGCGGTTTCTGGACCACCTGGTGCGCTACCTGGCCGGTTCTGACGGGGCGGAACTGCGCACGGCGGCGACCTGGTCGGTGATCCCGCATGTCAATCCCGACGGTGCACGGGCCAACGCGGCGTGGCAGACACCGGGCGCCGACCGGTACGACTTCGTCCAGTATCTGCGCCACCGCGTGCGGGAACTCCCGGGCGACGACATCGAGTTCGGCTTCCCGCGCGGCGGCGACGACCCGGGCGCCCGCCCCGAGAACCGGGCCGCGTGGGACTTCTGGCGGGCGGGCGCGCCGTACCATCTTCACGTGAGTATGCACGGCATGAGCGTGGCCGCCGGCCCGTACTTCCTGGTCGAGCGGTCCTGGTGGCCTCGTTTCGGAGACGCAGCCGCGTCGCTCACCCGCGCGGTCGAGGATGCCGGCCACACGCTGCACGACGTGGAGCGCCACGGCGAGAAGGGCTTCCACCGCCTGGGCCATGGCTTCTGCAGCCGCCCGGACAGCCGCGCGATGAGGCGGCACTTCCTGGACCTCGGGGACCGCGAGACGGCCGCGCGTTTCCGTCCCAGTTCAATGGAGGCGGTGCGCGCGCTGGGGGGCGACCCGCTCACCCTGGTGACCGAAATGCCGCTGTTCATCATCCCAGGGGTGGGGGCCGAATTGGGGCCGCCGGACCCCGTGCTGACGAGGTGGCGCGAGCGGATCGCGGGCTGGGAGGCGCGCCTGCGGGCGGCTGACAATGCCCCGGCAAGCGCGGCCGCCAGAGGCGAGGAGAAGATGGCCGCGCGCGAGGAGACAGCCGTGCGCAAGGAGACAACCGTGCGCGAAGAGATGGCCACGGCCGGCCTCGCAGCCATGCCCGTCCGCGACCAGATGCGGTTTCAGTGGTCGTTCATTCGGGCGGGGCTGCGGGTCGCAAGGGAATCGGGGGAGTCCCGCGCCGGATCCGCCGGCTGACCTCGATCCTCCGGCTGAGGGAACTCTATTCCCACTCCTCGGGTTCCGGGTCTTCCATGAGGGCTCGCTTGAGGCGCCTGAAGATCTCGTCCCCGACCTTCTTTGTGCTGGTTATCGGCAGACCCATGTCCCGGCTCGCGTCCACGCCCTCCTTGAAATCCTCGACGCGCCAGAACACCAGCGTCGGCTCGCCGTCCAACATCATGATCGTGACGCCTCTCACCATTGCGTATCTCTCCCGGTCCGTGAACGATGCCCCCTCATAAACATACCAGTCGACGCCTCCCTTTCGTGCAAGCTGCCGTGACCGGGCTGGGGCGCCCATCGCACTGGCGGCGGGCCCCGCGTCAGACGAACATCTCCATATGACGTTCGACATCGTATTCGTGCTCGGCCTGACGCTGGCGGCTCTGGTCCTGTTCGCCCTCGACCGGCTGCGGCTTGACCAGGTCGCCATGGCGGTGCCCGTGGTCCTCCTCCTTAGCGGCATCCTCACGCCCGCCGAAGCCGTATCGGGCCTGTCGAGCCGCGCGACGGTGACGGTCGGCTCGATGCTCGTGCTCGGGCTGGGGCTCCGCAAGACCGGACTCGTGTCCGCCATCGGGGCGTGGGCGCGCACGGCTCCGCTCGGCGGCAAGTACACGCGCCTGCTCGTGCTCTGCCTCGTCTGCGCGTTCCTTTCCCCGTTTCTCATGACCACCGCGGTCGTGATGGTGTTCATACCCGTCTTCATCGCGCTCGCCGATCAGGCCGAGGAGCCGGCCTCCAGGTATCTCATGCCGCTCTCCTTCGTCTCGATCCTCGGGGGCACCGTCACCCTCATGGGGACCTCCACCAACCTGGTCGTGCACGGGGAAGCGATGAGCCGGGGGTTCGACGAACTCCGCATGTTTTCGATCACCCCGCTGGGCCTGATCTGCCTCGCCGTGGGCCTGCTGTATCTCTTCACCGCCGGCCGGGTGCTCCTGCCGCGGCGCATCCGGCCGCCGGATCTGTCCAGCAAGTACGACGTCCGCCGGTTTGTCACGGAGCTGCACGTCCCGGAGGATTCGCCCGCGAACGGCCGCACGCTGGCCGAGCTCGGATGGGGCGAACGCTACCACGTCACCGTGCTGGACATCGAACGGGATGAAGAGGAGATCACGGCGCCGCACGGGGACCGCCACATTCGGCCGGGCGACATCCTGTACGTGCAGGGGTCCGCCGAGAACCTCGTAGACCTCGCGCGCAGACAGCGCCTCAAGACCCCCGTGGAAGGGGAAGAGCACGACCTGGACCTGACGAGTGGGCGCGGCCGGCTGGTGGAGGTTCTCGTAGCGCCCGGCTCGAGTCTCGCAGGCCGGACGCTCCGCGACACGGGTTTCGGGCAACGCTTCGGTGCGACGGTCCTTGCAGTCCAGCGGCACGGCGTCACGGTGACGGAAAGGCTGGCGCAGGTATCGCTACGTGTGGGCGACCTGCTCCTGGTACACGGAACGACGAGTGCGCTGCAACGGCTCGCCGACGATCCCGGGTTCGTCCCCATGGCCGAGGTGAAGGCGCCGGCCGGCGGCAGGCCACGGGCGGGCGTTGCCGCGGCGATCATGGCGGGCGTCGTGCTCAGCGCCAGCCTCGGCATCCTCGACATCATGACGGCCGCGCTCACCGGCGTCGGCCTGATGGTCTTCACGCGCTGCGTGCACGTGGAGGAGATCTACGCTGAGGTGGAGTGGCTGGTCATCTTCGTCCTTGCCGGCCTGATTCCGCTCGGCGTGGCGCTGGAAACAACGGGGGCGGCCGAGTTGCTCGCGGACTGGGTGGTTACCCTGACGGCGCCGCTGGGAGAAGCCGGACTCATCGCGGCCTTCTACCTGGTGACCGCCGTCATGACCGCCATCGTGTCCAATGCGGCGACGGCGGTGATGCTGACACCCGTCGCGATCCTGGCGGCCACGCAGGCCGGGGTGAACCCCTACGCGCTGCTCGTCGCCGTCATGTTCGGGGCATCGGCCTCGTTCGTCACGCCCTTCGGCTATCAGACCAACGTCATGATCTACGGGCCGGGCGGATATCGCTTCTCCGACTTCGTGAAGGTGGGCGGCCTGCTCAACCTCATCCTGCTGGTCACGGCCAGCCTCTTCATCCCCCTCTTCTGGCCCAGCTAGCAGTCCGCCGGGGGATTCCGTCCGCAGACTGCCTGGCCGCTACCCCGCGATCGGATCCCGCGTCCTCAGCTCCGGAAACAGCGCGAAGTCGCGGTCCCTGGTCAGCAGCTCCTCGACACCGTGGGCCAGGCAAATTGCGGCCACGCGCGCGTCGTGGACGACCGGACCGCGCACGCGGGGGCGACGCACGAAGCGCTCGAGGAGGGCGGCGAATCCATCCGTTTCCCCGATCAGGCGGTTCGAGGGCGAGTCGATCCAGGCTTGCAGCTGGCCCCACGCCTCGTCCGGAGACGACTCCGCACCACGCCAGATCCGGCGGTTGGTCACCACGCTGAGGAACTCGTAGCAGCACGGCCACGGAATCGCCCACCGGCGCCCTCCCTCCGCCAATGCCCGCAGCACTTCCTCGGCTGCTGCGTGCACACGGGATTCGCGGCGGTGCGCGTACACCAGCACGTTCGTATCGACCGCGATCATTCGCCCTGCGGGTGTCCGTAGATGACCTCGGACAGATCCTGCCAGCTGTAGGCTTCGAGGGGGTCGTCGCCGTTCGGGTCACCGACGCCCAAATCCGGCATCCGGTAGCCTTCGGCCGGCTGAGAGGCCTGGAGCACCAGGCGGAGCCCCTCTTCGACGACCGCCCTGAGCGGGACTCCCGCGCCGCGGGCGTGTCGCTTGGCCCGGGCGAGCAATTCGTCGTGAATGTCGATGGTCGTCTTCATGTAACCCATACTACCCATATTGATCAATATGGGCAATATGGGAAAAGATGGCGGCGGTCCAGCGAGGTTTGCTCGTTACCTCGCGGCGTTCACGGTCCGAACGTGCCCGGCCGCCGAATACGCCAGGATCTTCCGGTCGGCGGTCAGGAGCGGCGCCTTCAGGTGACGCGCCGTGGCGACGATGAACCTGTCGGCGGGATCGGCGTGGAAGTTTCCCGGCAACCGCACGCTGTGCACGGCTATGGCCGGCTCGATCGGGACGAGCGTGACGCCCGGGAGGGCGAGAGCCTGCGCGATCCACTCGCCCACTTCCTGACCGAGCCGCAAACGCCGTCGTTCCACCAGCAACGCGATTTCCCAGGGTGTGATCGCCGACACCGCCACTTGATCGGCCCGGGCGGTACGCTCAATCAGGCGGGACGCGCCCGCGCCGAGTTCCCGGTCGCCTTCCACAGCCCAGATGAGCGTGTGCGTGTCGAGTACGATCAACCGAGCGACGCCCACTCCGAGGGATCGGCGGCTGGTGCGAAGGGATCGTCGTAGGCCAGAACCGTGCCCTTCATCGCGCCGATGATCGACGCGCGTGGAGCCTGTTCGGGCAAGGGCGAGAGTACGGCGACGGGTCGGCCCCGGTTCGTGACGGTTACGGGCTCCCGGTCCTGGTTCATCTGCCTGATCAATCGCAGGCACCGAGCCTTGAACTCGGCTGCGCCAACGGTCTTCATCGGAAAGCCCCTTCCGTTAGATGTACATGTAGAAATGTACATATCGTGATGGGGGTCGCAAGCGCCGGCTGTCATGCAGCATGCAGGCACGGCACGGCAGTAGCCCACCGTCGCACCCCAAACTAGCTTCCAGACACTTACCAGTGACTCCCGTCCCGGCGACGAAACGGCGGCCGGGCGCAACCGATAACGCCCATGATCAAGCCAATGGACACCCCGCCGGCCCCCGGCACCCCACCCGTCGCGTAC
>VYAQ01000185.1 GCA_009844885.1 Gemmatimonadota bacterium | reverse complement strand
CTGTCGGGCAGGGCGAGGGAATGGCGACGGAACAAGCGGCGCAACAGGGCCGCCTGGCGGTGAGTGTCCGACTTCATGGTCAGGCTCGCTAGTGTGGGGATGCCGTCTCGCACCGGCCAAACGGGCTCTCGACAGCTTGACACAATAAGCGGCCGTCGTCTACGGTTGCCAGCATTCGTGATCACGAAGCGCCAGACTGCAGGCGTGACAGGGGGAGGGCGAGTGACGCAGGGGTTCGATGGGTATCCGCCGGTCGCATGACTAGAAGGTTCGCGCTCGCGGGACAGCTTGCGCGGTGGAGCGCCACCGTATTCCTGGCGGGTTTGGCTGCCCTGGTCCTCTCTTCAGGCGCCGCCGCCCAGGAGGACGAGCAACTCCGCGGCCGTATCGAGTACGAGAGCGTACGACTCTACTCGGGCGGCGCGACGGATATCGCTGCCCGCCTCCAGATCGCGAGACGCCAGGTCATGGTCATGCGTGCTCTCGGGCCCCGGCGGGCGCGGGGCCCCGGCGCGCCGTGGCGCTTCATCGGGCCTGAGCAGATCGCCGACCCCTGGAGAGGTCCCGTGGCCGGACGCGTGTCGGCGATCGCGATCCATCCGCGCAACCCGGCCGTTCTCTATATCGGCGGGGCTCAGGGTGGGGTGTGGAAGTCGGAAGACCGCGGTGCGTCCTGGACACCCCTCACCGACTACGAGTGTTCGCTGGCGATGGGGTCGATCGCCATCGACCCGGTCAACCCCGACATCATCTACGCGGGCACCGGCGAGCAGCACTTCTCGGGAGACAGCTACTACGGTTGCGGAATGCTCCGGTCGGTGGACGGGGGCACGACATGGCAGGAGCAGGGGACCAGCGTTTTCCGAGCGGCGGGGCGCGGATTTCCCGCGTTGTCGTCGACCCGGTGACCGCCGGGTCGCTCGGCTCGACCACGGTATTGGCGGCCACGGACTTCGGGCTGTTTCGCTCGACGGACAGCGGCCGCAGATGGACCCTTGTCAGACGCGGACTTGCCACCGATCTCGTCATGGATCCCGCCGACCCGTCGGTCCTGTACGCGGCGTTCCATTCGGATCCGCGGTACGGCCACTGGGGCATCCACAAGTCCAGCGACAGCGGCCGTTCGTGGATGCAGGCTTCCGCAGGTCTGCGCGATACCGATATCAGGCGCGTCAATCTGGCGATCGCCCCCTCCGCACCCGAGACGCTGTATGCCGGCGTCGTGAACGTGGGAGACGACCGCGCGACCCGGCAGGGCCTGCTGCTGTACCGGAGCGACGACGGCGCCGCGACCTGGCAGGAACTCGATGCGGAGGGCGCCACGTGCAATCACCAATGCTGGTACGACCTGACCCTGGCGGTGCACCCGCAGGACCCGGACAGGCTCTACCTGGGCGCCATCATCCTGCAGGCTTCCATCGACGGCGGCCACACCTTTCGCGAGATCCACCCGAGCAACCTGTACGTGGATCAACACCTGCTGGTGTTCGACACGCTGAGCGGTCCAAACGTCCTCTACCTGGCCAACGACGGCGGCGTGTACCGCTCCCTGGACGCCGGCACGAGCTGGACCTCGCTCGCCACCAACCTTGCACTGGCGCAGTACTACCCGGGCATCACCCCACATCCGGCCGATCCGTCCGTGGCCCTCGGGGGCACTCAGGATCACGGCACCGTGCGATCCGCGGCCGGGACGACCACCTGGACCAAGGTGCTTGGCGGAGATGGTGGATTCACGGCGATCGACGCCGAAGATCTCGACATCTGGTACGCCGAGACGCAATGGGGATCGGGCTACGGCGGGCCGCAAAGATCCGGCCAGCGGCGGGTGGCCGGGATCGACCTGGGTGAAGACGCCGCTTTCCTCCCCCCGCTCGTGATGGATCCGATCGACTCGAAGAGGCTCTACTTCGGTACCCGACGGCTGTATCGTACCGACAATGCGGCTGAAGAGTGGATCCGGGTGTCGGAGACCTTCCGCGGGCAGGCCTGGTACAGCAGGATCGCCGCGATCGCCCCGTCGCTGTCGGACCCCAATACCGTGTACATCTCCCTCAGCCTCGGCGGTGTAGCGGTTACCCGCGACGCGGGGGCGGCCTGGACGATCGTCGGGTCCGCCGAGGGGCTTCCCGCGGATCGGTACATCGGTGACCTGGCGGTGCATCCTGACAACGCGGACGTGGCGTACGCGGTAGCCGGCGGTTTCGGAACCGGTCACGTCTTTCAGACCACGGACGGCGGGCGCACCTGGCGTGACCGCACGGGCGACCTACCGGACCACCCCGTCAACGCCGTCCTGTATGATCCGGAGACCCCGGACGCCGTGTACATCGGAACCGACCTGGGCGTGTTCCATTCGCCCTCGGGAGGCGACTCCTGGGACATGCTCGACGACGGCCTGCCGATGGCTGCCGTATTCGACATCGCGGCCAGTCCGGGAACGGGCAGGCTGCTCGCCGCCACACACGGCCGGGGGATGTTCGAGATTCCCATCGACGTTCCGCAGACGGCCCGGACGCGGCCGTCTGCGGTGAACGACACGATCCTCGCCGGCAGGGAAACCCAGGCCGAGGGTCAGGTGATCGTAGCGCCCCGTGGGCAGGGCGATCATGTCGCCATGTGGACGGCAACCGCCTCGGACGCTCCGTGGATGACTCTGCAGGGAGCGTCCGGAGCCGGGCGCGGGCGGTTCGGCTACACCATCGCCGCAACCGATCTTGCCCCCGGCGACCACACGGCCAATATCCGGGTGGCCGTCGGCGGCGTGGCCGATGGCGTCACGATTCCGGTGACCGTTCACAGCGCCGTGCCCAAGGGTCACATGACTCTGGGCCGCGCCGAGACGCTGGCTGCGGTGCTGCAGGACAGCACGGCGGCGTTCACGGATTCGGTGGCGGTCCACTTCGAGGGCCCCCAGGCGGCCACGGTGGCATGGACCGCCAGCCACCCCGGACGTGCCGACTGGTTCGAACTCATCGACACTTCCGGCGTCGGCGGCGGCGTGGTCCGATGGACGATCGATCCCGATAGTCTGCCCGAGGGTACCCATGTGGACTCCGTGGTGGTCGTGGCCCCACTGGCAACGGGAAGTCCCGCGACGCTGGTGTACAGCCTGTCGGTCGAACCGCCGCTGACCCTTCCCGCGCTCCGCCTGATCTCGTCCTACGGGGTGTCGGGCTGGTCCGTCGTCACTTCGGACTCACTGCCGTCCGGACTGACCGGCTTCGGTGCCGCCTCGGCCGTGTGGACGGCTTCCAGCGGTTCGGAGTGGCTGACGATCGAACAAACGGCGGGCAGCAGGCAGCAGCCGGTGGTCTGGTCGCGTTCCTCGGAGTCTCTGGATCCGGGCATGTACGAGGACACGATCATGATCGGGGTCGCGGGTCGGCCTTACCTGGTGGGCGTGATCGTGGACCGCATCGAGGTGGTGGCCCCGTTGACGGTCGAGGAAGCGGCGCGCCACCTCCTCGGGGAGACCCAGCTCCAGCGCGAACAGGAGCGCTTCCTCGACTGGTTCGGCAACCAGGATGGAACCTTCAACGCGGGCGACGTGCTGCGGTGGCTCGATCACTGCGGCGGCGAAGGGTCCGGATGCGGCATGCCACCGGGCGACGAGGGGCCGGGGACGGAGACACCGGCCATACGGACACCGCCTTCGGACCCGATTCTCCGAGGACCCGGGCGAGCGGACAGGAGGGAACGGCCATGAAGAGGGGTGCTCTGCTGATCCTGGCCGCAGTGGCGGCGGTCGTCGTCCACTCCTGTGGCGGCGAAGACGCACCGGTGGCGCCCCCGCCGCCGGCCAACCGGCCACCTGTGGCGACGGGTACGATTCCCGCCGCGCGGATGCTCGTGGGCGATACGGTGACGGTGATCCTGACCAGCTACTTCAGCGACCCGGACAATGACCGCCTGACCTACACCGCCACCGTGTCGAACAGCTCCATCGCTACGGCGACGGTCTCGGACGCCTTCCTCACGGTGACCGGCCTGGCAAGCGGTGGCGCGGTCGTCACGGTGACGGCCCGCGACCCGGCGGGATTGTCGGCCCACCAGCAGATGGGAGTCGACGTGGACGACAGGTTCGGGTACGTGGAGGTCGTGATCCAGCACGATCAGCTCGACCTCGGCGCCGTGGTGCTCGCGGTGGAGGGCCCGCAGATCGATTCCGTGAAGGCAGCGCCGGACCTGATCCTGTACGGCGTGAACACCGATGAGGGTCTGCGGGCTTTCGTCGCCGGCGCGATCCCTCAGTCGGGGGCGCTCCTGACCTTCTGGACCGACGACCTCGGTCGCATGAACGAGTACCATGCCCGGCTCGAACAGGCGGCTGCGACGACGTACGAGCAGCGTCCGGTGGGTGGCGCGCGGGTCATCCTGGCGCGCAGGTCCGGTGTTACCGTCCGGGAGTGACTGACGGGCGGGCGAGGGAGGCCCGGTCTGGGCGGTGGCTCACAGCAAGCGGGCGCCCCAGTACGTCGGCGAAGACGGCGTCGATGTCCAGGCAGCGCTCGACGGTGTCGGCGAGGCGGTCCAGTTCGCGATCGACGGCGCCGTGCCAGGTCCCCGCGCCGCCCCGGAGGCCAAGAGAGCGGAGCCAGGCGGTGCGCAGGCGGTCGTTTCCGAACGCGCCGTGCAGGTAACACCCCCAGTGCGCGCCGTCGGCGTGCCCGAGGCCGCGCGGCCCGTCGGCGAGCCAGGGTCGGAGCGCGGGCGCGGCTCGGGTGCGTCCGTGGTGGATCTCGTAGCCGACGACGCCCTCACCCTCCTCATCCTTCAGCCAGCGCGGCTGCTCGCCGGTAATGCGCGCGCGCGTCAGCCGAACCTCCTTGGCCGGAGCCAGTTCGGTCGCCAGGTCCAGAATGCCCAGGCCGGCTTCCTCGCCCCCGCCCTCGATGTCGTTCGGGTCCGCGATTCGGCTGCCCATGATCTGGTATCCGGCGCAGAGGCCGACCACGGGAACCCCGTCCGCCGCGAGGGCGCGGATGGCGTCGCTGAGGCCGGTGTGCTTCATCCAGCGAAGGTCGTCGAGAGTGTTGCGTGAGCCCGGCAGGATGATGGCGGCGAGGCCCGGCGGGGCGGTGAGCGCGGTCAGGTCACGCGGGCGCCGGATCCAGCGCAGGCGCAGGCCCGGTTCGCGGCGCAACGGATCGAGGTCGTCCAGGTTGGCGGCGCGCGGGTAGGCCGCCACGGCGATGGCCGGGGCGTTGGCGGCGCCAGGGGCGAGGTCCGGTCCCCCGTCCTCCTCGGGAAGGTTGTGGTCGATCCAGGGGACGACGCCCAGAACGGGCACGCCGGTGCGTTCGCGCAGGGTGTCGGGAGCGGGCGCAAGAAGTGCGGGATCGCCGCGGAAGCGGTTGAGGACGAAGCCACGGAAGAGCGCCCGGTCGGCTGCCGACAGGAGCGCCCAGGTGCCGTAGAGCGAGGCGAATGCGCCGCCCCGATCGATGTCGGCGATAAGCACGACGTGGGCTTCGGCGTGGCGGGCGACCGCCATGTTGACGATGTCGCAGTCGCGCAGATTTGTCTCGGCCGGACTGCCCGCGCCCTCGGCGATGACGAGTTCGAAGCGGTCGCGGAGCCGGGCGAGGGCCCCGGTCACGACGGGCCAAAGGCGGGGCTTGCGCTCGCGCCAGGGCAGGTCGGTCGCCTCGCGGTCGGTGCGGCCCAGGTGGACGACCTCCGAGCGGGTGTCGGCGAGGGGTTTGAGGAGGACGGGGTTCATGTCGACATGCGGGTCGACGCCCGCGGCCCGGGCCTGCAACGCCTGCGCCCTTCCGATCTCGCCGCCATCGGCCGTGACCGCGGCGTTGTTCGACATGTTCTGGCCCTTGAAGGGAGCGACGGCGATTCCACGGCGACGGGCAAGCCGGCAGAAGGCCGCCGTCAGCAGAGACTTGCCGACGCCAGACCCGGTGCCCTGCAGCATGAGGACGGGGGCGCGCCGGACGGGGGTGCGCCGGCCAGGGG
>VYAQ01000271.1 GCA_009844885.1 Gemmatimonadota bacterium | reverse complement strand
CGCCCGCGCGATCGTCGCCCGCTACGCGCGCGGCCGCGACTACCACCATGTCGTCGGCGACAAGCTGGCCACCCTCGCCGACCGCCTCGAACACCTTGCGGGACGCCCTGTGCGGCGCCGCGCCTACGTCGACACGGGACCACTCCTGGAACGGGAACTCGCCGCGCGTGCCGGACTGGGCTGGTTCGGGAAGAACACCATGCTGATCCACCCGCGCCGGGGTTCGTACTTCTTCCTGGGCGTCCTCCTCACCGACCTGCCGCTGGAACCCACCGCCCCCTTCCGCGAGGACCACTGCGGCACCTGCCGGCGCTGCCTCGACGCCTGTCCGACCGGGGCCCTCCTAGGGCGCGACGAGCGGGGCGCGCCCGTCATGGACGCGCGCCTCTGCATCTCGTACCTGACGATCGAACTGAAGGGCCCCATCCCCGTGGAGCTGCGTCCCGCGATCGGCAACCGCGTCTTCGGCTGCGACATCTGCCAGGAGATCTGTCCCTGGAACGAGAAGTTTTCGGAGCCCACCGCCGAGCCCGCCTACACACCCCGCGACGGCCTCGACGGTGCGTCGCTGATCGATCTCGCCACGCGGCTGCTGGACATGTCCGGCAAGGCCTTTCTGCGCGAGTTCCGCGATTCGCCGGTCTCGCGCGCCAGGCGCAACGGCCTGCTCCGGAATGTGTGCGTGGCGCTCGGCAACTGGGGCGCGGAAGCGGCCAGACCAGTGCTGGAGCGCGCCGCCCGCGACCGCTCGGAACTGGTGCGCGAGCACGCGCGGTGGGCGCTGGAGCGGACGATGCCCGCTCAAGCGGATTGAATCTGTACATCTATTACGCTAGGTTCTTGTACATGAACAAGGTCAACATTGCCGATGCCCGGGCGGGCCTCTCCCGCTACCTGGCGCGAGTCGAGGCCGGAGAGACCATCGTTCTCTGCCGCCGCAACGTTCCGATCGCCGAGATCCGCCCGATACGCGCGGAACCCGCGGAGCAGCGGCCTATCGGGATCGACCGCGGCATGACCGTGCCCGAGAGCTTCTTCGAGCCGCTGCCCGACGAAATCCGGCGCTCATTTGGTGGCAAACGCGCGACGTGGAGCGGCGGCGGCGAGTGAGGTTGCTCGTCGACACTTGCACCTTCCTGTGGTTGGCCGCCGCGGATCCGCAGCTGTCGCAGAAGGCCCTGTCCGCGTGCCGCGATCCCCGGAACACCGTCTACCTGAGCGCACTTTCCGCCTGGGAGATCGCGATCAAGCACCGGATCGGCCGCTTGCCGCTGCCCCTGTCTCCGCATCGCTACGTGACCAGCCGGCGCGAATGGCTCGGCCTGGAGCCCCTTCCCTTTGACGAGCGCGCCGCCGCGCACGATCATCGTCTTCCGCCCCTCCATGGCGATCCGTTCGACCGCGGACTCGTCTCCCAGGCCATCCTCTTCGGAATGACGATCGTGACGCCGGACGGAGTCATCGCCCGTTACCCCGCACCGGTCCTATGGTAGAGATCATGCGCCGACCCGCCCTTTCGACCGCCCTCCTCGCCGCCGCGACCGCCGCCATCGCCACGGCCACCCTAACCCTCATCCTCCCCGCTCCCGCGTCCGCCCAGCAGTTCGACCTCCTCATCCGGGGCGGCATGGTCCTCGACGGTTCTGGCAGCCCCGCCTTCAACGCCGACATCGGCATTGTGGACGACGAGATCGTCGCGATCGGACGGCTGCCGGGCGCCACGGCCACGCGCGTCATCGACGCTGCCGGCAAGTACGTTGTCCCCGGGTTCATCGACATGCACTCGCACGCCGACCGCGCCTTCGCGTCGGAAAACATCGAGGGGCGGCGCGCGCACAACCTGGTCATGCAGGGCATCACCACCTCGGTGTTCGGTCCCGACGGCCGCAATCCCGTGTGGCCGATCCCGGACGAGATGGAGGCGTACCGTACGCCGGGCGTGGCCACGAATGTGGTGCCGATGGTAGGTCACGGTACCGTGCGGGGGTTGGTGATGGGGGATGACTACGAACGCCCCGCGACGGCCGACGAGATCGCGCGGATGGCCGAGCTGGTGCGCGGCGCGATGGAAGCTGGAGCGTGGGGTCTCGGCGCCGGTCCCGAGTACCGGCCGGGCCGCTTCAGCACCACCGAGGAACTGATCGCGCTGGCCAGGGAGGTCGCGCCCTACGATGGCTTCTACTACGCCCACCAGCGCAGCCAGTCCCCGCTGCCGCTCTGGCAGATCCCCTCGATTGTGGACGGCCAGCCGCTCACCGGCACGGACGGCATGCGCGAGACGATCGAGATCGGCCGCGCGGCGGGGATCCGCGTGGTGGGCACGCACATCAAGGCGAAGGGGACCGACACCTGGGGCCACTCGCAGACCGACATCCTCCTGATCGAGGCGGCACGGCGCGACGGCGTGGACGTCTACCTCGACCAGTACCCGTACGAGACTTTCGGCGGCGGGCCCGTGGACGTGCTGCCCGACTGGGGCTTCGCGCCGCCGGGAACGGACCGCTCCGGGGGGCTGGATTCACCGCTGTGGCGCGACACGGAGCTGATGGGCGACCCGAAGGGCAACCTGCGCGCCAACCTGGCGGATCCGTCCGCCGCGGCCGAACTGGAGCGCGACGCGGAATACATTCTGCGCTTGCAGGGCGGCGCGGACAGGCACATCGTCGTCTCCGCCCCCGACTTTCCCGAGACGGTGGGGCGGTACCTCTCGGACATCGCGGCCGAGGCGGGGCGGTCGCCCTTTGAACAACTCGTTCACTTTGCCCTGGAATCGACCGAACTCGGGCCCGCCGGCGTGCGCTTCCGTCCCGTAGCCGGCCACCGGTTCGACGTTGAGAACTACATGCGCCAGGAGTACACGGCGACGTCCACCGACGGCTCCGTCCTGCTCTGGACGCGGCCGGGCCAGCACCCGAGGTCGTACGGGGCGTTCGCGCGGAAGATCTCGCACTACGTCAAGGAGCGCGGCGTGATCACGCTGCCGTTTGCAGTCCGGTCGTCCACCGGCCTGGCGGCGCAGATCATCGGGCTCGAGGACCGTGGATACCTGCGGACAGGCTACAAGGCCGACGTCGTGGTTTTCGACTACGACGACATCAGTTCGCCGGCGACCATCATGGAACCGGACCTCTACCCGACGGGTATCGAGTTTGTGATCGTGAACGGCGAGTTTACGGTCGACGGTGGGGAACCGACCGGGGCTCTGCCGGGAGCGGTGCTGGACCGGCGCGACAACGCGCGGGGCCGGGGAGTGAGCGACTAGCCGGAAGGTGGCGACGATGAAAGCGAAGAAGATTGCACTGGCTGGAGCCGTCGTGCTGGCGGGGGCCGTGTTGCCCGATGGCGCGGCAGGCCAGCGGAACGGCGCGCAGTTCGCGGCTGGTCCGGAGCCGGTCAGGGGCGAGTTCCATTTTCATGCCGCCCTGGCGGTGCCCGTCGGGGAGTTCGGGAACCATGTGAACCTGGGTGTGGGCACCGGACTGGGCGGGTTGGTGTTTCTGGACGAGCGTGGTTTCGCGGCCATCCGCGTGGAAGGGTCGTTCGTCGTGTACGGTCACGAGTCCCACCGGACTTCGCTGAGCCCCACGGTCCCGTTCGTGGATGTCGACGTTTCCACGACCAATTCGATCCTCGCCATGGGCGTGGGGCCGCAGGTCTACCTGGGGAGCGGGCCGCTCCGGCCGTACTTCTTCGGCACGGCGGGATTCTCGTACTTCATCACCGAGACCAGCGTCAGCGGCGACCGGTACGACGAGCCCTTCGCGTCCACCACCAACTTCGACGACTTCAGCCTTGCGCTTGCTGCGGGCGGCGGCCTGTCCGTGTCACTGCGCGAGGGCGATAACCCGATCTCGCTGGATCTTGCCGCCCTCTATCAGCACAACGGCCTGACCGAGTACCTGACGGACGGCGCAGAGAACCTGCACGCGCTGCCCCGCGGCGGCTGGAGGGCCAGCCCTGTCGTCAGCGACGCCAACCTCGTGACCTACCGGGTCGGGGTCTCGCTGGGTACGCGCTGACGCCGGCCGCCGCGCCCGAGCAGCGCGGCGACCCGCTGTTCAGCCCACGCTGTTCAGCCCTGAGCCAGGCGCTGGACCGCTTCCGCCAGCGTCATTGCCTTGTCCGGATCCGCGGCGCCCTCTGCCTGTGTCCGAAGCCTGTCCGCGAGTGCGCTCAGGGTTTCGCTGCGGCGGGTTCCGGTCGCCCCTTCCGCGGCGGCCAGAGCATCGCGCGCGAAGGCGATCTGCGATGCCGTCATCCCGTGCCAGCGCTCCAGCTGGTCCAGGTACGCCCGCGCCAGCGCAAACGTGGCCGGCCATTCGAAGATCGGCTGGCCCTGGGAATTGAGCTGGGTCAGCACGACGGAGTTGGCGGCGTCGATCTCGTTCTGCGTGATGGACTCGTTCGGCACGAGTTCGAAGATGTCCAGGCCGCGCGAGATCTCGGAATTGACGATCACGCCGTTGTACCAGTAGACCGACCAGCTGCCACCGGACCCCTGGCGGGTGCCGTCGGACGGACCACGATCGTGGAAGCCGATCTCGACCGGGTTGGCCGGGTCGGTCCAGTCGATCAGCGAGATCCCGCCCTGATACCAGCCCTGGATCATGATGTCGCGCCCCGGAATCGGAATCAGCGATCCGTTGTGGGCCACGCAGTTTTCCAGTGAACTCTGCGGCGCTGGCAGCTTGTAGTAGGCCTGGAAGATCATGTCGCCGTCTTCGATCCTGAAGGTCGCGTTGGCGCCCCATTCCTTCGGGTCGGACGCGCGGCACTTTGGCTGACCGCCGCCGCCCCACTCGTCGGTGAACATGATCGTGGTGCCGTCGTTGTTGAAAGTCGCCGAATGCCACAGGGAGAAGTTCGAGTCGGCGACGGCGGCAAGCCGCGTGGGGTTCGCGGGATCGGTGATGTCGAGCAGCAGCCCGTACCCGCCGCAGGCGCCCCCGGCGAGGCCGATGTGGGGGTAGACGGTGATGTCGTGGCACTGTGTGGGGCCGGGGCGCGGTTCGTCGGCCTGCCGTGCTGCCTGCTCGGCCTGCACGCGGCCCTGCTCGTCGAGCGCCGCCTGCAAAGCCGCCCGGTCCGCCGCGGTGGGCTCGCCGGCACCTCCGCGTGCGGCCACCACGCTGTCCAGCATGGGTCGGACCATCCGATCCGGGAGCACCCTGGGCTGACCGCGGCGGTAGCCGATGAGGTCGCCTCGGGCCCGGGCTGCATCCAGTTCCTCATAATCCGCCGGTGACAGGCCGTGCCTTGGCGGCGCGACCAGGTCGTGGAAGATGCGGGGCGAACTCGCGATTTCGGCCGATTGCGGGTCGTCGAGCGGGACGCGGATCACCTCGATCCGGAAGAGGGCCGAATTGGGGTCTTCGTCGGGCGACAGGCCCGAGCATCCGGCAAGCTCCTCCGCCGGGCGGACCGACGAGGAGCCGGACACGTAGATGTAGACGTTGTCGTCGTCGCCCGGATGCTTGAGGACGGTGTGCGTGTGCGAGCCCCGGCAGGTCTGCACGTTGGCGACGTACTCCGGATTCGCGATGTCCGAGATGTCGAAGATGCGGATGCCGCGCAGCCGGTGATGGCTCACCGCCTCCTCGATGCCCTGATCACCGCAGTCCAGCCGCCCGGCGAGCCCCTCACCCGAAACGAACATGAGATTGTCGTACACCGACACGTCGCTCTGCGAAGCCGGGCAAACGTAGGTGATCATCGACACCGGATTGCGCGGGTCGGAGATGTCCCAGACCTGAATGCCGTCGTAATTGCCCTGAAGGGCGTAGTCGCCGGTGAAGGCGAGGTCGGAGTTGGTGGAGCCCACGAACGGGGGCTCGGGCGGCGTGGTCGACAGCATGCGCATGTTCCAGATGGCCTCTTCGGCGTCGAAGAGTCCGGGGGCAAGGCCGACACGTGGATCGGGGTTGGGCGCGTTGACGCGCAGGCCGGCGGGGTGCTCGAAAGTGCCGGGCGCATCCCTGAGGAGGGG
>VYAQ01000333.1 GCA_009844885.1 Gemmatimonadota bacterium | reverse complement strand
CCGCCGGGTGCGCGAACCCGCCCCGTTCGCCGCTGCCCGACCGCCCCGGCGCGCCTCAACCGGCCCCAATGGCCCGTCTCCGGCCCACCGGCACGGCCCCCGGAGGCACAGACGACCCCCAGCCCGGCCCGGTTCGGCCCGCGAGCAGGACCACGCCGCGCCCGCTGTCGCCGGTCCTGGCCCAGGAACGCGGCCACCGGGGACGGCAGGATGGACCGCGCATCGGTGTCCCGAGCCCACCGGGAGCGCCCTGAACCGGCCCCTCGCCCGCCCGTTTTCGGCCACCCCGGCGCCCTTTGCGAGTCCGCACCTCTGGTGCGTTCTAGTGCATTGCTCTTGCGTACTCCTGTAATAGCTGATAACTTCAGTTATCAGACTTGATGTTTGAATGGGATCCGCGCCGCCGGACCTGATCCAGCCCGCGCGAAGCAGCCCGCCCGCCGCGAATCGAGCCCCCTCCCGGGGCAAGCGGCAGACCGTATCCGTCCCGCCGAGGTAGACGGCAAGCGTTAGGGAAGAGCAGGACCGAGAGTTGGCGGCGAGCAGCAGTTGGGCTCACGCGGGGTTCGATGCCCCGGCGCCGCCTTGGACCGGGAATGTGCCCGGTCCTGAACCGAGGGGGAGACACCATGCAGGAGACAGCGAAGCGGCAGACGATCACCAAGACGTGGGGCGGCGAGCGCACCGAGGTCGAGGTCGGGAAGACGTGGCGGAGGCGCTACGTCGCCGTGGCCTTGGGCGGCTTCATGCTGCGCGCCGAGTCGCTCCAGAAGGCCATCAGCGCCGCCAAGCGGTACGCTGGCGGGACGGGGACGATCGCGGATGTGGTCTCGGTCGGCGTCTACGAGACGCGGGCGCTCGACGGACAGCCCACGGGCGTCTACACCGAGAACTACTGCCCGATGCTGGACGAGGCGGACTTCGACCTTTCCCGCAACCTGCGGGTGGTCGCGTAGCCGTCTCGGCCCGCGCCCGCAGTTTCCCACCTGTGCCCTTCACCGGGTGCGGGTGGCGTGCTCCGTCCGTTGGAGGCGGAGAGGTGTCCACAAAGGGGGAGACATGAGGATCAGCACCACCGTGAACGACGAGGTGCTCGCCGCTGTGCGCGAATACGCCGCGAGGGAGGGTTGCTCCGTGTCGGCCTGGGTTCGCCGCGCTGTACGGCTGCGTCTCGACGTGGCACGGCCGGACAGCCCGTGGAAGCACACCGGATCGGAAAGGAGCGAGCCATGCAAGTGACCAACGAAGACCGGCTGATGCGAGTGGCGGACATGCTGCACAACGCCGCCGAGACGCTCGGAGCCATGGGCGAGTCGTACTTGCTGTCTGCGGGCGGCAAGGGCGTCGTCAGGGCTGTCGAGTTATGTGCGCCCGCCATCGAGACCGATGGGGAGCGCGAGGCGCTGGTCGAGGCTGCCATCGTGGCTCTCGCCGCCGATCCGGGCGTTCCGCAGTCGGACGGGGACGCATGGACGGACGTGGAGCGCCACACCGTAGGCCTGTCGCTCGACGGGGCTGTGATGTGGGCGAAGCGGGTGGCGGGATCGCTGTGGGTGGCGGTCAAGACCCTCGACGTGCTGGCCAACCCTGCGTAGTGCCGTCCCCACCTGCGCCTTTCACCGGGCACGGGTGGCTTGCTCCGCCCGGTCGGGGCGGAGGTTCACCGAAGCAAGGGGGGAGACCCATGCGAGAGGAGTTGCGGGAGGTTGTAACCGTGGCGAAACGGGCCATCGACACCAACTTCGAGGCGGCCAGCGAGGCGTTGATGCGGGCGTTCGAGGCGTACCAACGCTGTGAAAGCGTCCTCATCGACGAGGACATCGATCACGCGGACATCACGCGGGAGATGGAGTGCATCGAGCCACAGCACAGGGTGGCCGTGTCGCTGCACTACGTGCTCCGGTGCTGTGCCGTCTCGCCGACCGGAGTCAAGGCGGCAGAGGCCGTCTCCGCCGCGTTGGACCGCGCCGAGATCGAGCGCCACGCGAGCGACGGGGTGCTGCATCCGCCGACGCGCGACGCGACGGTCGCCGGGCTCACGGCGCTGATCGACGAACGGACGCACCAACTCGAAGGGCTGACCGAGCGCCATGTCGAGAACGATCCGGGGACGTGCATCACGACGACCTTCACGGGCATCACGACCGCGTTCCGGCAGGTGCTCCGGGAGCGAGACGTCCTGATCGACGCGCGCGACATCGTGTAGTGACCGCGCAGACGGCCGGGCAGGTATCGAAGCCTGCCCGGCCCGTTGGGCTGGACCTGCCAGCCCTGACACGCCCTGCAAGGGGAAGACCATGGAGAGACGACCGTTGAAGATCGGGGAGACACGGCTACTCGACGCGGCCGGGAACGTCGTCACCACGCGGCACGGCAGCTATGCCGCCTGTGCGCACACCGAAGCCATCACCGCGAAGGTGCAGGCGGAGAAGCTGATCCGCCTGTGCGACGACCCGGTGACGGACGACTACTCGTTCGACTTGGCGATCAAGGCGGCACGGGAGGCGCGGCTGTGCCTGACCCGTGCCGAGAAGGCCATGCGCTCCACGCTCGCCGCCATGAAGCGGGAAGCGGGATCATGACCAAGGCGGAGAGGACGCAAGCGGTGGCGGAGCATCTGGTGGCGCTGGACCGACTGCGTGACCGGGGGCGAGAGACTCCCGAGAGCCTGCCGGTCGCGAAGCGCCTGTCGGTGCTGGTGCGCGACGGACACGACGGCATTCTCGCCGATGCCGTGGCGTTGCTCCGGTGAGGCCACGGCCGGGTGGGTATCGAAGCCCGCCCGGCCCTTGGGTTGGACCTGCCAACCCTGACACCGCTGCAAGGGGGAGAGCCATGCAGACAGTGGAGGAAGTGCGCTCCGCACTTCAGGGAGACGGAGACGTGCCCGTCACGTCCGTGGCGGCGCTGGTGCGCCTCGCCATCGAGGACGGGCGCACCATGCTGGCGGAGCATCCGAACGTGACCCCGGACTATTCGGTCTGGTGGATGCGCGACACCATCGAGCGGTCCTGCGCCGCATGTCTGGCCGGTGCCGTCATGCTCGGCACGCTCGACGGCTTCGGCAAGCACCGGCTGGACAACTGCGATGTGGTCGATTCGCACGGCCTCGGGATCATGTACCGCCCGCACCAAGTGTCTGCGCTGTGCGCAATCGACCGGGTGCGGCAGGGGAACATCATGGGTGCCTACCGGGCTCTCAAGATGCGCGAGGCTGTGGACGTTCACGCCATCGACCGTCTGTTCGTGAGGCGGCACCGCCGCGACCCGGAGCACGGGGCGCGACCGAAGCACATGTGCTTCGTCAACCGCGACAACTTCGCCGACCATCTCGACAGCTTGGACGAGCTGGCCGCGCAGTTGGAGGTCATCGAGGCGGAGGGGGTGGCCGCATGACCGGCTTCGAGATCGCAGACGGCGAGACGGTCTGGTTCGTCAACGAGTACCAGATCGACCGAGCCTACGGTGGCCCCGAGGAAGGCGGATGGTGGTACGACACTGGGCGGTTCGTCCGGTGCCGTGGCGTCTTCAAGGACCAGAAGGACGCTGGCGACCTGCGCGACCGCATCGAGGAAGACGAGATGCCGGAGCGCCGCAAGGGGCTGCACGGCCCGTCGTCGATGCTGTCCACGGGCGAGTGGCCCGTCGCGTTGGTCGAGGACCATCCCGGCCGCGACTACCCGCGGGAGCGCCCGCGGTACGAGTAGTCCCCGCACCATCCGCACCCTTCGCCGGGTGCGGGTGGCTTGCCGTCCCCGCAAGGGAGGGACGGAGGAACCGAAGGGGGAGAGATGTACCACAGCATCGAGGTGGGCAACGTCGGTGTGACCATCGTTGCCGAGCGCCGCCACGTCTGGGTTGCCGCCACGCTGGCGGGTGCCTGCGCGGCTGCCGAAGGGCTGCGCCACGGCCCGCTGCTCGCAGAGGACCACCATCCGCCCGAGTTGCTGCTCGACTCGCCGGACAGGTGGCGTCCCGTCTACATGCGGCATCCGCGTTTCGACATGCCCCGCGACGACGGCGGCTGCTGGCTGTGGCTGGCGCTGATCGTGAACCGGGTGCGGCTGAACGCGCACGCCAACTGGTCATCGAAGTGGGTGGCGAAGCGGTTGGCCGACCGCATCCGCGATCACCTGACCGTGCAGTACCGCATCGCCTGATGCGCCGGATCGGGGAGGGTCATGCCTTCCCGGTCCCGTGGGGTGGCGAGAGACGCCGCCCGCTTCACCGCCGGACAGGGGGAGAACCGATGGCGGACATCTATTGCCCGAAGTGCGCCGAACCGTGGGACGTCTACGAGCTGCACGACGTGGACGGCCTCACGTTCGACGAGGCCAGGGCGAAGTTCACGCGCGAAGGCTGCGAGACCTTCGGCAACAAGTGTACGGGCGACGATGAGTTGTCCGAGTACGCCCGGCTGAAGGCGCAGGCTTCGGCGGTCCTGATGGACCTGTCGCCGCATCCCGACGACTGGGCGGCCGACATGGCCGACTTCGACCTCATGATGGGTCTCTAGCGGGACGACACGCCCGGCGGGGTTCGCCGCCCGCCGGGTGCTTGGCCGGACTCCACGCGGGAGGACGGCGGGATTCTTTCATGGGGGAGACCATGACGATCCAAGAGGTAGTGTCCACGGTGCTCGCGGACACGCTCGATCTGGTGGCGACACCGGAGAAGTGGACGCAGTGCGCATACGCACGCGACGTGACCGGCTGGGAGATCAGCGACCCGGTGGGCACGCCGGTTGTGCCGAAGTGCTACTGCATCGACGGGGCGCTGCGCCGGGTGGTCCACGTCGAGCGCCGCGACTGGCTGCACGAGCAAGCGGCTGCGTTCGGTGACGACGAAGACCCGATCCGCTTCCGCAGCACCGTCTACAAGTACGCCAACACGGCGGCTTGCGAGGCGTTCAGGACGATGTTCCGCGACCGGATCGAGCAAGCGCATGTGGTGGACTACTGCCACGACCTGTGGGCTTGGAACGACACGGGAGTGCGGGACCACGCGGACGTGGTGGCCGGTCTCAAGCTCGCGATCACACGCGAGGGAAGGGAGATCGTTCACTGATGGCGAACATCGACGAAGCGATGGGCAACGTGCCCCGGATCATCGAGACCGAGAAGCGCGGCAAGCACACCGTCACGCTCCGGCAGATGATGCACGGCCGGCGGGCCGTCCTGTTCGACGGCTACTGCATCCACGACACGGACGATCCGATGGCCGCAACGCTGGCCTACAACGTCGTCCGCAAGGTCATGATGGTGCTCGTTCCCGAGTCCCTGAAGTGACCCCTGCCGTCCCGGAGGTATCGCAGCCTCCGGGACGCTTGGCCGCTCTCCACCGGGGGAGCGCATCACTCCGCACAGGAGGCAAGCACATGAACGGCAGGATGATGGCCGGGTTGCTCGGTGGCCTGCTCGCACTCGGGGCGGACGCCAGCGGGTGGAGCCCAGCCCTGAAGGGCTCGGGCCGCTCCGCAGCGCCGCACAGGACCGTGGCGGCGAGGAAGGCGAAGGCGAAGCGCAAGGCCGCCCGCAAGGCGCGCCGGACCAACCGCAAGCGCCGCCGCCGCTGACCGGGAAGGATCGTGACGGGTCACACCGTCGCGGTCCCTTGCCCGTCCCGTTCGGGGCCGGGATTCACCCCTCTGACAGGAGGCAGGGCTATGCCCGACAACAGGAGAGGCGACACCATCCTCAAGTGGTGGATGGACGGGGACACGGACGGGGCCGGGATGGTCATCGAGGCGATGATCCGGCCCGTGCCCCGGGTGCGGTCGCGTTCGGGGTTGGCGACCGACGCCATCGTGACGCTGAACGGTGTCGAGATCGCCTCACGGCCGATGTGCCTGGGCGAGAACGACGCACGCGAGTACGCCTTGGCCATGGCCCGCGCCGCCATCGGGACGCTCGAACAGGTCCACGGCAGGCGGGGCGAGAGGCGGGAGGTGACCAATGGGCTTTGATGTCTACGGGACGGCCTTCGATGCCGACTACGAGGCGGACTCGAAGCTGTTCGACGAAGTGGGTGTCGAGGAGTACTGCAGGACTCCCGTCGAGAAGCGGCCGTGGAGGTCGGACTTGCCCGGCCGCTACTTCCAGACGAGCAATTGGGGGTGGCGAGCGATGGCGGACTACATCTGCGACACCTTCCCCGAGATCGCGTCACACTGCACGCATTGGCACTCGAACGACGGCGACGGGCTCAATGCCGTCCAAGCGGTGCGGCTGGCCGACGCGCTCGACCGTGTGATCGAGGACGGCACGCTCGCCGACCACATCGAGATGCGCCGTGCCCGGATCCGCAACATGCCGCTGCGCGAGTGCTTCCTCTGCCACGGCAGCGGCATCCGCGACGACGAGATCGGGCGCGAGGTCAAGGAGTTCCGGCCCGTGCCGCAGCCGCTGATGGTGATCCCCGAGGACGCGAAGGACGCATGGGGCGACGGCCCGCACCCCCGCGCCGGACAGACCGGGTGGTGCAACGGCTGCGACGGACGCGGCCACAACCTGCCGCACGACGCGGACTACCCGCTGACCGTCTCCGAGACGAAGCGGTTCAGCGAGTTCTGCCGCCATTCCGGCGGCTTCGAGATCAGTTAGGACTCCCCCAACGGGCCGGGTGGCCGTCACAGGCCCCCGGTCCCATCGGGCACGGAGAGACCGTGCCCAGGCACGCCAGACAAGGGGGAGACACCCATGGCGAAATCACAGAAGGAAGTGCTGCGGCTGACCGTGCCGAGGCGTCACGTTCTCGTTGCGGCACTCGCCGTGAGCAACGATCCGGCCCGGACGCTGCTCGGTAGCATCTGCTTTCGTGCCGCCGACCCGGACGCGGCGGACACGGGCGACATGGAGGGTGTGCTGCGCGTCATCGCCAGCAACGGCCACAAGCTCGTCAGCATGACCGGGGGCACATGGGAAGGCGAATGGCCCCGCCACGGCTGCGTTGTCATCCCGCCGAAGCTATTCAGCCGCGCCAAGCCCAAGAAGCTGCTCGACACCTACATCACGGTGCAGTGCTTCGGGGACGGCAGCGTCAACGTGCTCGACAACGCGGCGGGCCACCAAGCGGCGGGCGATGGCGTCGATAGCCGTTTCCTGCCGTACCCGGACGTGGACCGCGTCCTGAAGCGGTACCGGCGCTACGCGGTGTCCAAGGCCGCCATCGGGCTGCGCGCCGACTACCTCGAACAGATGGGCCGGATCACCCACCTGTTCCAAGACCATCCCCTCAAGAAGATGCGCGTTGTGCTGCGCAGGCGGAACGTCGCCAAGAACGGGACGGAGAAGGACTGGTGCCCGGTGTTCGACGGCACCGCCACGTCCGTCCTGAACCGCAGGCTCGACGTGCTGCTGATGGGGCTGCGCGAAGTGGCCTAGACCCCCCCCTCGAACCGGGCCGGGAAGCTGTCACAGGCTCCCGGTCCCCTGTGGGACGGACCTACCGTCCCTGCCATTCCTCACAGGGGGAGGAATCATGAGGTACAACCCGTTGACCGCCTCGGACGGGATCATGGCTGCGGTACGAGCCCATGACGAAGCCGAGGCCGAGGAAGCCGACCCGGAGAAGGAGCCGGGCCGGTGGGTGTGCTCCGAGTGCGGCAGCGACAGCCTGACGTTCTCGGGGACCGGCACCTGGAACGTCGAGACGCAGCGCATGGAGTTCGAGGAGGACTGCGAGAAGCCGTTCTGCCAGCGTTGCGAGTGCCGGGGCTGGGCCAAGTTCGTGCCGCTCCGCGAGAAGCGGGGAGAGCCGAACCTGTCGCGGGACTACTACGGCGAGCTGTACATCGTCGTCGATGATGACGGCGAGCCGGTCGCACCGTACCGCCTCACGCTCAAGCGGGCGAGAGAGGACCGCGAGGACCATGGGGGCGAGGCACTGCGCTACCGGATCGTCAAGGTCGCCTACAAGGCGCTGCCCCGCGACGACGGCGAGCCGGACGAGATCGTGGACGATCCTGCGGAACAGGAGGCGTCATGACCGAGCACACAGGTGACTCGGGCGCTGCGTCTCGCGCCCGGATCGAGTACAGGGAGCAACCCCTCAAGCGGGAGTGCGGGATTCTGGTCAGCATCAACGGCCAGCCCGCAGGCTGGATCTTCCGCAACGGCCGCGACGGCACCTTCGACTTCACGCTCACCGACTTGGCACAGGAGACGCCGGAGATCGAAGACCGCTTCATGACCACGGCACGGTACGCGGGCCGCGACTACCGCGTCTACCGCCGGGGACTCGACACCGTGGGGACGCTCGACATGCTGAAGGAGCGCATCGAGTGCCTGGTGCAGCGATGAGCGCCCGCAAGCGGAAGGCGAAGACGGCCAAGGCCAAGGACACGCAGCCGAGCAAGGACGGCGAGGCGTTCGGGTGGAACCCGGACACCGGCGGACTGCTCAAGGGCACCAAGTTCGCCAAGCCGCCGTGCCCGGTGGGGTTCCACGGCTACCACCAGTACACGCGCGACCGCGAACAGGACACGAAGCGGTGCCGGGTGCATGTGTGCCGCCTCTGCGACCGCACCCTGACCGTCAACCGCAAGACCGGCAACGTCCGCGAGGAGCGGAGCGCCGCATGAAGCCCGGCACGGCGAAGCTGGGCGGCTTCCTCCACCGCATTCACGACGAGCTCCTCCGGCAGGGCTGGACGTGGTGCAGGCGGTGCGAGGTCTGGCAAAAGCCGCCCGAGACCGACCCCGATCACTGCCGTCACTGCCAGCGCAAGCAAACGCTGCCCCTCTAGCCACGGGGGCAGGGGTTCGATCCCCCCTGCCTTCGTCTCTGCCCGCACCAATCCGGCGCGGGCACTTCAACCCCACCGACAGGGGGAGACCTATGGAGGATTTCGCCAAACAGGCGGCATGGGGGACGGGCTACAACGACGGCAATGATGGCAAGCCGTCGTCGTGGCCGGACGCCGACACGCTGCCGGACTACGAGGCCGGACACAAAGCCGGGGACGACGACCGGCAGGCCGGGCTCGTTCAGATGGGCCAGTACCTTCGCGGTGCGTTCGCCACGCTGGAGCGCAAGATCGACAAGCGCGGGGCGGAGGTCGCCGAGAAGGTGCAGAGCAAGGCCGGAGAGGCCGCCGTGGACATCATCGAGGACTTGGCCGTGATGTTCCGCGAGCTGGTCGCCGCCTGCGACCGTGGCGACGGCCCGGAGGCGACCATGGCCGTCCGCGACACGTTCCGGCAGGTCAACGTCATCGGCGCTGCCGAGGTCGCCATCGCGCTCCCGCCCGACCGGGACGGGACCAAGCGGGGACTCGCCCGCCAAATCCACAAGAAGCGGGCGCAGTTGAACCGGCTGGAGGCGAAGCTGCCACAGCAGGTGCCGCCCGCGTTCGACTGGACCGCCCGCAAAAACGCCGAGACGCTGACCGACCCTAGGGCGGCAACGCTCCGCAGGGTGCGCCGCGACTTGGACGCGCTCGTTCACGCCTGGGACGTGCTCTAGGCCGCTCCCGGCAACCATTCACCCCACAGGACAGGAAGGAACGTACTCCATGCACATCAGAAACCGCCTCGGGCAGATCGTCATCACCAAGAAGGAGATGGAACGGCTGGCCGCGAACGCGAAGATCAGCCACCGGGACGATTACGACCCGAAGCCCGTCGTGAAGATGTTCGGCGGCAGCGCCGGGACGTGGCTGTTCACCGAGGCCCGCCCCTACGGCGACGACATCGAGTTGTTCGGTCTCTGCGACCCGGGGCTCGGGTTCCCGGAGATCGGCTACTGCTCGCTCAACGAGTTGCTGTCGGTGAAGTTCCCGCCGCTGCGCCTCCCCATCGAGCGCGACAAGTTCTGGAAGCCGCAGGGCACGCTCCAAGAGTACGCGGACGCTGCCCAGGCCAACCGGCGCATCGTGAGCCTCCCTGACGCCGCATAGGCGTCCTCCCCCGGATCGGGGCGGATCAAACCGCTCCGGTCCCCTGTGCCCCCTTCACTCCGGCGGGGGCCGCACTACCTGACGGGAGGCAGGACCATGAATCACGCACGAGTACACGAGGCCCGCGAGCCGGACGGCTTGCGCCGCAAGTACCGGATCGAGCGCACGCCCGAGGGCCGCTACCACGTCAAGCGTCTCGGCTTGGCGTACTTCCCCCTGACCAACGAAGGCATCCGGGCAGGCATGGAATCGGAGTGGCCGCAGTACCGCTGGTACCTGCTCGACGAGGTGCGCACATGGCCGCACGCGGTCGCGGTCGCGTCTCTGCACGCACGGGGCAGCGGAGGCTTTCTCCCGATCCTCGACCGGCACTGGAAGGCGGTGGCCGCATGAGCATCGACCCCCGAGTGTGGCGCGAGACGTATCAGCGCCTCATCGGATCGGCGAACGGGCCACGCGCCATCGTTCGCACCTGCCGGATTTGCGGGCACACGCTCGTGACCCGGAAGCCGCTCCGCCCCGGTCGCGGCTGGGGGTTTCGAGAAGGCAACAAGCTGCGGGGGCGCATGATCCGGCATATCCGTGCCGAGCACCCCGAAGCACTACCCGGAGGCGACCGATGAGCAATCCCCGAGTTCACCTGCTCGACCGCTCGACCATCGCACCGCGCACCGTGGCCCGCATCTGCGACGGTGCCGGGTACAACCGGATCATCTTCGAGCGCGGCGACACCACCCACCTGACCGACGATCCCGATCACCCCAACCTGTGCCGCAACTGCATCCGCAAGGCGGCATCCCAACCGTGGAGGCGCCGATGGTCATGACGAAGAAGGAAGCCAGGATCGCCTGCGGGCTCGCGTCTGCAGCCTGCCGGCACGCCCGGCACGGGCAGCCGTGCGAGTGCCGACGGTGCCGCGAGACTGCGCAGGCGGCGCACGTCGTCCATCCCGAGTGCGCGGGCTACAGCCGTGGCCGCAAGGGCAATCCGCCCGAGCACCCGGACGACGAAGCCCACATGCGGGGCTGGCACGCGGGTGCAAAGCGGTGGAAGGCGACCGCAAGACACTCCAGCCGGGGTTACCACATCCCCTGATCCCGCTCCCGCCGGGGCGCTTCACAACGTCCCGGTGGCTTGCCGCTTCATCCGGAAGACGGCTTCACTCCCCGACAGGAGGCGGACATGAGAGAGAGCGAGACGCACGTCGTCTATCCCCGCTTCGGCGATGGCGGGCCGGAGAAGCCGCCGGCGCCGGGCGAGCGCATCAACGACCCGGACTCGGTGGTCCATGGGTTCTACACCCAACCCAAGTGCTGCGACTGCGGTGCGAACGCCTACACGAAGGAGCAAGGCGCATGGCGCTGCCCGTCGTGCAGGAAGACGTGGAAGGCGGCGCTCGCGGGCTACGACCGCGGCCGCCGGGGCAAGGAGCCCGAGTTGCACTCGCACCCCGAAGCCTACATGCGGGGCTGGGACGCCGGACGGAAGCGGTGGAAGGAAGCCGGATGCTCCGCGAAGGGCTACTACGGCCCCTGACCCCCCGTTCCCGCCGGGACGCTTCACCGCGTCCCGGTGGCTTGCACAGTCCGTCCGGGGCCGTGCTTCACTCCGAACAGGAGGCAGGAGACCATGGGGAACAGCAGAATCACCATCACCGTCAGCCACGGAGCGCACGAGGCCACCGACGACATCGGGTTGGAGGACGCCCGGCAGTGGGCCGCGAACCGGCTGGCCGAGTGCGGCCAGATCACCCTGCCGCCAGACGACGGCGACCCCGACCCGTCGGGCATCGACGACGAGACCGTCGTGCAGATGATCGCCGACGACATCGGAGCCAATCTCGACTACGAGAAGCTCCGCTAGACCCACCCCCTTCCGCTCCCGCCGGGACGTTTCATCCCGTCCCGGTGGCGTTGCCGCTCTTCACCCCGAAGACGGCCTCACTCCCTGACAGGAGGCAGGACATGCCCAACTGGGTGACGAACAACGTCGAGTTGTTCCACGAGGACCAGAAGGTCATCGACGAGGTGTTCGACATGCTCGTGGACACGAATGGCACCGAGCCCCGTGAGGACCACAGCTACGAGGAGTGCGTCACGTTCAAGAAGCTCCTTCCGGTCCCCGAGATCCTCGACAAGGTGCAGAGCAGCATCCGCAGCGGTCCCACGATCGTCTGGCTGGACGACGACGGGAAGCTCCGCAGCCGCCCCGTCACGGATGAGGAGGCCGCCGAGATCGAGAAGACCGGCTTCCCCGACGGCTACGAGTGGCGGATCCACCATTGGGGCTGCAAGTGGGACGCCTGCCAGAGCACGGCCACCAAGGGCGACCGCTGCATCTCGCTCCGCTTCGACACGCCCTGGTCGCCGCCCGAGCCGTTCATCGAGGCGCTGCGCGAGCGTTGGCCCGAGGTCGAGGTCACAGGCGGCTACATCGGGGACGGCTACGAGTTCTGCGGCCAGTTCTGATTCCCCCCACGAGGCGGGGGCACCGTCACGGGTGTCTCCGCCCCTGGTCCCGCCATTCCGGGCGGGGCGTTCCGAATCACCGAGGGAGGAGTCCCCACATGAGCAAGCGGAAACCGTACAACGGCGATGCCGGGTACAAGTGCAGCCTCAAGACGCCGTTCGGCCATGCCGTGGTCTACGACCGCGAGCGCGGCGGCGGCTGGATCGATGGCGAGGGGCGGTGGGTGGTGGCCGCCTATGACAGGACCGGGAAGAACATCGGCCTGCTGGACTGCCGCACGCAGGCGCTCGCCAGGCAGACCATGAAGGACGCTCGCGACGGCTACCACGACTGGATCGAGGACGACGACGGCGAAGGCTGAAAGCCTTGGCCCAACCGGCAATCCGCTCGCGAAGGGCAACGCCTCCCAGCGGTGCAAGGCGACCGCAAGGCACTCCGGGCCGGGGCTGCCACATCCCTTTGACCCCCCGTTCCCGCCGGGACGTTTCATCGCGTCCCGGTGGCGTGCCGCTCTTCATCCGGAAGACGGCTTCACTTCCTGAACAGGAGGACAGGAACATGAGCAAGACGAAGGCCCGCGAGGCGATGTGGGACGTGCTGTCGGAGATTGTCGAAAGCGGCATTCTGCGCTCCGTCCACGCATCCAACGCGACGCGCTTGCACCAGCAGGCGCTCGACGCACTGGTGCTGGCCGCCGAGGAGGACGGCGACGCCAGCGCCGTACCCAGCTCCCGCCGTCCGGGCGGGGCGTTCACTCCGGTTCCAGAGGAGGCGGAAATGAGTCGTACCGTGAACAAGGTTGTTCTGGTGGGGAACGTCGGCAGCGACCCAGACCTCCACATCACCGCCAGCGGCGAGAAGAAGGCCGCGCTGTCGCTGGCGACCACGACCCGCGAGGGCAACGAGGAGGGCACCGACTGGCATCGTGTGAGGCTCCACGGCCGGCAGGCGCAGTTCGCCGAGGACTACGTGTCCCGGGGCGACAAGCTGTACGTCGAGGGCCGCCTCGAGTACGACAGCTACGAGCGCGACGGAATCACGATTCCCACCACCGAGATCCGCGCCAGCGAGATCGTGCTCCTCACCCCTATGGACGGGTGAGGTTCCGCCCCCGCAACCGTCTCGGTGGCCCTCCTGCCCGAATGGGGCGGGAGGGCCTTTCCGCGGGTCCCCGCGACGGGGGCCATCCTCAATCCCTTTAGCAACGGAGGACAGTTTCATGCGTCGTAAGAAGTCAATGGATCTGGGCGACTGGGCCGTGGTCGCGTTCGTCGCGGCGGTCATCATCACCAAGATCATCGTCGTCCTGACGCACTAGTCTAGACGGCCTCGAACCGGGGACGCTCACCACGTCCCCGGTTCCCTGCTCCCGCCAAATCCGGGCGAGACATTCACTCTGGACAGGAGGACAGGAACATGAGCAAGAAAAGAGCCGCCGATGATCTGCGGCACCCGGCCAACTTGGCCGAGCACAACCGCGCCGATGTCGAGGCGCACCGGCCCGTGCCGCTGTCATCTGCCGACGAGGACAGTTGGCTCCAAGGTGCCAAGTGCCCGAAGTGCGGCCACCACGGGCGGTTTCGTGTCGTCGCAAGCATCTGGGTGGACCTGACCGACGACGGTAGCGTACCGAGCGACGCACCCGGCAGGGGCGACCACGAGTGGGACGACGACGCGACGACAGAGTGCCCGAAGTGCGATCACATGGCCCCCTGGGCCGCGTTTCGCACTGCGGGCTCCTCGAAGCACCAGACCTGAACCCCCGCGCAGTGGCGGAGCCGCCGTTCCACCGGCAGGCCGCAAGCGGGAATCCCGACCCAGGGGTGCCGGGGCTCATCCTCCGGCGCCTCCCTTTCCGGCCAAGACCTCCACATTACCTTCCGACAGAAGGGAACGCACAGCCATGACCAACATACCTGATAGACAGGAAGACCGGGGCGTCTCGCCCGTTCCGGCGGACCCGCCCGCGTCCGAGCTGAAGCAGGCGCACGCCGAGGCCATCGTCTCGGCTGCTGTCGAATCGCATTCCGGGGCGACCCGCCGAGCCTACGCCGCCGCATGGCGGCAGTTCGTCGAGTGGTGTGACGCCGAGGGATACACGCCCTACCCGGCCGATCCGCAAATCGTTGCCGCCTACCTCACCCAACGGGCGGACGCCGGCCGCTCGTTCCCGACCCTCAAGGTCGATAGAGCAGGGATCCGGCGCTACCACGAAGATCGAGGAGTGGACAGCCCAACCACGTCCCCGGGCATCGCCAAAATCATGCGCGGACTGGCGCGACGGGCCGCTGCCGCCAAACTGGTGCGTGGCCAAGCGACCGGACTCACCGCCAAACACCTTGCCGCGATCGTCGCGACCGCGCACCAACGGCGGACCTTCATCGGAGGAGCTCGCGAGTCGGAGAAAGCCGCGAAGCGGCGGGGCGACGTGGATGTAGCACTCATCTCGGTGATGCGCGACGCACTGCTCCGCCGCTCCGAGGCGATCGCGCTGACCTGGGCGGATGTCGATTTCAAGGACGACGGCACTGCCCTCATCACGATCCGCCGCTCGAAGACGGACCAGGAAGGTGAGGGAGCCGTGCAGTTTGTGGGCACCGATGCCGCGGCCGCATTGATGGACATTCGTCCTGACAAACAGGACGAAGCCGCGATCAGCGGACGCTCGGTCTTCGGGTTGAAGACGGGCGAGAGCGTTTCTCGACGCATCACGGCAGCGGCGAGGGCGGCGGGCCTCAAGGGTGACTTCAAGGGGCATTCGCCGCGGGTGGGCATGGCGCAGGATCTGGCCGAGGCGGGAGCCAGCACCGTCGACTTGATGATCGCCGGGCGCTGGAAGGCCGCCCGGATGCCAGCGCATTACGCCCGCGCTCAGAGCGCCCGGAACGGTGCAGTCGCTCGGTTCTATCGGTCGCGGTGACGACGGGGGCGGGGTCACACCCAAGGCTCGGGGCGCGGCGCTGCGGCAAACGTCGAGGGAGCAGCCATCCGCCGCCCTACCGAGGATCCTGCCGAGCCCCCACCCGAGCGCCCGCAGAACCCGCCAGCGCCGCCGCCCGGTGCGCCCATGCGCCCACCGAGCTCTCGGCTTCTACGGCAACCCAAGCGCGCATGCCGGCAGCACACCCAGCCGGGCGCTTGGTCCATGGGATCGGCACTACCAACGCCTCGGTGTCACCCTCTGCACCTGGGCGTGGGCCGGGAGACAGGAACAGGACGAGCGCCACACGGCTCGGTGCTCGCCGGTCCTCGGGGACTAAGGCCCGGAGCGGTGCCGGAGAACGCTCGAGGCCTCCAACCCGGCGGTTCGGTTCAGGGTCCGGGCTTCACCGTCGCCTCGATTTCGCGCGGGTCCGGTGTATTGAAGATCCCCGGTATAGGCTGACACAATAGCATTTAGGGTGTCCGGTACTGACTGACTACGGTGACCCTTACATACCCGGTAAGTGGCGCGCCCGCGCGTGCGCAGGCCTGCCCGCGCGATCTCTCTGCGAGTCTCGCGGCCCAACTGCCCCCGTGGCACACCCCAGCACGCTCCGTGGCACGCTGTTTCGACCCCCCAGCGTGCCAACTCGTTCCGCAAGTCTTGCAGCCCAACCGGCCCCGTGGCACGATTGACACGCTATTCGGAGGGATATACGCGCGAGGGAGTTCGGGTCTGGATGCAGCGCGGAGACCACCCTGGGGCGTGCATTACGGACCTAACGCTGCTTCGCGGGACCGTAACCTGCGCGGCGACCAAGGGGACGGCAAATCGGGTGCGGGGGGACGGTATTGACGATGTGGACGGTATTCTCCCAAACTCCCCGCGTATATGTGTTAGGGTTCTGGAATCTATCGTCCTTATCGTCCTTATCGTCCAAGGGGCTGCGTCGTCTGGAACCCACGGCAGTTCTTTCGGAGTGTCGAAGGTGGAGGTCTCTTGAGCGGGTCAGCGGCTTGGAGAGGGTCGTCGTGTTTCGGATGTGCTGGGCCGCACAGGGCAACTTTCACGACGCGGTGGCGCAGACCATGCACCACGCAGCCCTTCCCACTGCCCTCCTCGGGCTCCGATTCGGCACCGAACGGGCTCTCCCGCGCCGTCGGCCGCTGGGGTCCACTACGAGCTATCTGTCTTCCATCGGACGCCCAACCTGAGCCTCTGGCCGCCTCGCTTGCCTGGCAGTCCGAAGCCTCGTTTGGTTAGCTCCCGGGACAGGGTGTTCTTCTGCCATTGGTCGAGCTCGCCGCCGACCTCTCGCCAGTACTCTCGGAATCGCTCCCACAGCTCATCCACTGGAATGCGCCCTTTCGAGTCGACTTCGAGGAGGGAGCCGAATCCCATGAGCTTGTCCGCCGACAGTGCCCAGCTCTCGACCGCTTTGCTGTCCTCGGTTGCGAAGCTGTCGCGGTCGAACGACATCCCGTCGTCAATCAGCTCTGTAGCATCGGGGAGCAGACCGTTCAAGATGCCCGGGAGTTCCATGCGAAATCGACCCAGCAGGTCCGCCTTCATCATCTTCTCTTCCTTCTTGAACGTCTCGGGAAACTGGATCACGCGGACCCGGTCGACGAGCGCCGGATCCAGAACGTTCACACCTGGGAGCGCGTTCGTGATGAGCATCAGGGTCGCGCCGGGTACGAAGCTCCATGGGTTATTGTACAGGCGCCGGACCTGCACCGCGTCACCACCGCAGACTGCTTTCAGAAACCCGCCACGAAGCGCGCTGGGCGGCAGTTCTGGAACGAACACGCCCCGGTTTCCCGCGATGTGTCCATAGATGAGTTCATCGGCCTTCTGCAGCTTGCCCGCTCCAATGTCGGACGCCTGCAGCGAGGCAACGTAGCCTGGGGCCATCATTTCAACGAGTCGGGCGAAAGCCGACTTGCCTGAACCCCGCGGCCCCAGCAGAAAGAACAGCGCCCGCTCCGGTTGGAGCCCAACGAGGCACGAGGCCATGAGTCGCCTCAGGATTCGTACGCGCTTCTCGTCGCCTCCAGACCACCGCGTCATAGCCGAGTTGAACAGAGGTGTGCTAATCGCGTCCGGGTGGGTCCCGATCGAACGGGTCACGTAGTCGCTGCGTCGGGCCTTACGCTCTTCACCGTCACGCAGATCCAGCACACTCCGCCATTTTCCCGGCTCGGCCGGCAGCCCAACCAGGTAGGGATTGGCGTCGAACTCAATCGGCCCAGCGTTCTGTTGGATGCGCGAGGCCAGGATCTCGAACGCGTCGCGTAGGACTCCCAGCCGGTCGCCTCCTCGATGTCCGTAGAGCTCGCCGATGGCAACTCGGGAAATCGTTCGCTTTGGCTCGGGCGGATACCAGGTCCCTCTTCGGTGGAACATGATCTGTCCCTGCTGGGAGATGTCCAAGTCGTTGACGACGCCATGGTCGATGGCCACGTTGATCGCTTGGGCTAGCGGACCTTTTTCGCCTTCCGGGGGAAGTCCGTCAAACCACTCCGACCTTGATCCTTCGTCTTCCGACACCGCGGTGGTTCCGTCGGCGCTGTCGTCTGTGTCAATGGAATCGACTTCCGGTTCCGCCTCGGGCTCCCGCGGGGCCTCCGTGACCGCCTCGGCTGCCATCTTGGGGTCAAGCCACTTGAGAACAGCCTTTTCGCCCTCGAGGCGGCGCAGGTCGTCGTAGTCGGTCGGCTTCGACTCGAGGTTCTCTTTCTCGAAGTCGGGGATGCAGTATTCGACCCCGAGGGCCTCCGCAGCATCCCGGGCGGCATAGACGCCGGGGTTGACCATCTGGCTGCCACGCTTCACGAACTTCCAGCGGTCGTTGTCCGCGGCGATGATGATCCGTGCGTCCGGGTACTTCTTCTGGATGATCTTGCCGACGACGCGGAGCCCGCTGTCGAAGAACGCGACGATCACCGCGCAGTTGGTCGCCTGGTGGATCGAGTAGCCCGTGGCCCATCCCTCGCAGACGAAGAGTGTCTTGGCCTCCCTGAACCGGGCGGCGCCGATCGTATCGTACAGCCCGCGGCTCCCGCCCGGCTGCCACATCTGCTTGCGGGTTCCGTCCGGCCAGATGCGCTGGATGTTGATCAACTCGCGCTTGTGGTTCCGCATCGGGATGAGCAGGAGCTTGTCGCGCGTCTCGGGATCGATGATTGTCCGGAGCACCTTCACGTCGCGGATGCCCTTCCCCTCGAGGTAGGGGTGGTTCGGGCACAGTTGGGCGCGCTCCCAGGTATCGCGTATGATCCTGGTCGCCTTCTCCGCCTCCTTCGCGCGTTGCTTCTCAGCCTCCGCCTTGCGCTGCTCGACCTCCTCGCGCGTCAGCGGCTCGGCGAGCTTCATCTTCTCCTTCCACTCGGGGCTGTCCTGCGGCCACTTCCACTTCTCCTTCGTGCGGTTGTCGCCGAAGATCGCACCGCGCTGGTCGGCGAACGCCTTGAGCCACCCGTTGTCGCCGCGGCCCTTCTGGCCGATGCCGGGGAAGCGGTGGAACCGGCCGTCCCAATGGATGTCCTTCGGGTGCAGGCCGCACTCGGCCATGGCCCGAAGTAGCTCGACTGTGGGATCAATGTCCATTACGGACTCTCATTCCAATCTGGTCGAGTACCCAGCGCCGTCCCAGGTCAACCCGTCGCTGGCCAGGGTACCTTCGAGGAGTCCTCCGACCCCTATTTCGGGTATTCAGCGGACTTCCGGCTATCCTGCCATGCCTTGATGTCCTCTCGCCGCCATCCCACCCTCCGGGTGGTCAGCCTGTCGGGCTTGGGGAACTTGCCCGCCTTCATCTGGCGATAGATCGTTGACCTGTTCAGGCCCGTTTCGTCCTCGACCTCCCTCAGGTTTAGATGCGCTTTCGCCATCTCTGTCTCCTCCTTGCCAATTGAAGATTGACTTCGCACACGTCTGAATACTCAGGAATCTTCGGTGGCCTGTCATTCCAAACAAAACCGCCGATTTGTTTACCCACGCACCGTGTATTGGCCGTTGACCGGCGAGTATCCAGCGTGTACTCGTTCCCTAGGCTCGGACGCGCCCAAACCGAATCCTCGGGCTTCGCGGGCGGAAACACAGCCATTGCGGAATCGCCACCCCCGTTCGTTCACTTGCAGGGAAGGAGGCGCCGATGCGCTCAGAGTCCAGTCGGCGCCCGCTTCTCGAATGGATCGAGGAAGCACGATCGCCGGGACGAGCCGGTGCGCTCCCGGCGTGAGCTCACCGAGATGGCCCGGGCCGAATCTGCGCAGTCCAAGCAATGTTTGACGAAGCTGCGGACCCCCGCGGCAACGACCAAAGTCGTTTGTGGAGCCAGCCCTACCAGAGCTGCAGCAGGCTGACCGGAATGGACGTGGCGCGGCTGATCAGATTCGGATTGAAATACTTCGCCTTGGCCGTCGGCCGGACGCCTGGCAATTCGCGGACGAGGGACATCCATCTGCGGTTGGGCCACCGTTTCTCCAAGAGCGCGTTCAGGGAGCTTCCGCCATTCGACAGGAAGACACGCTTCCCCTTGACCAAGAGGCCGGCGTGTCTGAGCACCTGAATCGCCGCCTTGTAGCCCTCCGGCGGGCGATCGGCCTGGGCCGAGAGACCCCTGACGACCCGCGTCAGGACGTCACCAAGATTCCGGCCAATATCAACTGTGCCGGACAGCTCGGCTTCGTAGACCCAATCCAGAACATCGTGCCCCTGAAGCCGGAATCGCGCGAGCAGCGTCCGCAAGTCTTTCGGATCCAGCGATGCCGCAACCGCCCGAGGCCCCTCCCGCAGACGCAGGTCGTTGAATCCGGTTGGCTTGCCGCCAAGATCCACGAAGTCTGGAAACGCCAGCCTTCCATTCACGCGCTCCGCCACCCTTGTCGCCAAGTTCATTGCGGGATTCGGGATCTCCCACCCTCCCCGTTCAAAGTAGGACCACCGCTCGTTCACTGCACAGACGACCAGCTTCGCCTCCGGAAACCAACGCCGGAAGAACTGGGCGACCGGAATGAACTCGGATCGTTTGGCCGGACCTATGACGAGCGATCCGGTAACCTTGTGAATGGTCCAAGCGTTGGGCCACCCGTCGACGAGGTAGATGGTGTTGGTCCGCTTTACCGCGGCCGCCGAACCGAACACGAAGTAGCTTCGCCTGATCTCGCAGCCTGGAAGGAACCGAGCCTGACCTTCGGGGTCGATGAGCAGGAGATTGCCGGGGTGTTTGCTTCCCGCGTACAACGGAATGACCAGCCAGTCGTCGAGGGCTTTGACGTACTGGCTCGGGGGGATTTCATTCCTCTCCAGAAACGAATGTGAATCGCAAGGCCCTGCTCTCTCATCCCACAGCCGCTGGATCGACGCGGGAGTCCATTGGGGCGCCGGTTTAGCTCGTGTCGTCCTCATTGCATTCGTCCTTTCTCCTGGAGGATTCTTAAAACTGCGCAGCCGGTCTCTAAACGTGAAGACGGTTGAGCGGGCTGGTCAACCACCTTAGGGCGGCTTGGGTTACGCCGGATCCCTTCTGCGTTAGGTCACGGACGCGGGAGTACCGTAACCCTTGCACGGACCGGCTCTCCGTGCCGGTTGGCCGGCGAGGAGCGAGGCGTTGGTCCAGGCCAAGTGGCGTAATGCAATGAGCTTGACCGTTATGTTGGACGGTCGGCTCCATCGCGAACTTGAACATTTGCGCGACACGAGGTTGTCATGGGCCGGAGCGCCGGTGTACCATCTAACGCCGGCCGCGCCTTACCGTAAGGTGGGATCGAGAACGGCGAGGTCCGGCGGCTCACCGCAAGCCGTCGACGCCTCCTTCCGGGGTATTCTCGGTCCATTCGCGGGTGCGCCGTCACGAGATAGTCGCCCTCATCCGCGGGGACCGGCGTCGTCGGAGTCTGTGGCGGTCTGGTCCGCACGCGCCCGGCCATGGGGGCGACCGGAAGCCGCACCACCCGCCGCCAGGGGTTGGCCTGAGTACCCTGTGGTGCCCAAGTTCGTCGCTTGTGGATAGAGACCGAATCGGGCCGCCATTGAGCTGTGGAAGCACGCCCACCCAGTAGGTGACAAGCGCCGTGACTCTTGACTATCGTTGTAGAATAGTACGCTTTCGCCAGCTTCGGATGCACGCCAATGATCGATCCGACCGTCGAACTGCTTCAGGCGATGGCCGAGTGCGGCCTGCACCTGGGCGATGTGCACTGGGACGGCTGCATCCACCGCTTCCTCGGCATTGGCGAGACGGGTCGCGGCGACAGCGGCTGGCTCAAGGCATTTCCCAACCAGCGCCGTGCGGTTTTTGGCGACGACCGCACGAAGGAGGTATGGAAATGGCCAGCCGACAGCTCCGAGTGGAAGGACAGGATGAAGCACGCCGAGCGGCTGTCCCGCGAGGAGGTTCAGCGGCGTTGGGAGGCGGCTGAGAAGCAGCGCGCCAAGGAGGCGGACGAGGCCATTGGAACCGTCTTGGCCACCTGGATCGGCGCCGAGCCCTGCCCGAACCATCCCTACCTCGAGGGGAAGGGCATCCTCGACGTGAAGGGTCCCCGGTCGATCATCGATCCCGAGACGCGCGAGCCGATCCTGCTCATCCCGATGCGCAATCACAAGGGCGAGCTGATCAACATCCAGCGCATCTGGCCGGACGGAACACGCGATCGGATTTGGGAGCCGTGCCGGGGAAGGGGCTTCCACGCCACGATCGGTGCCGACAGGTTCAAGGAACCGGACAAGCTCTACATCTGCGAGCGGTGGGCAACGGGCCAGTCGATCTACATGGCCACCTCCTGCCCGGTGATCGTCGCGTTCTTCGACAGCGGGCTCCGCGTCGTCGGCAAGATCATCCAGAAGAAGTACCCGGACGCACGGATCATCATCGCCGCGGACAACGACCGCTGGAAGTTCGTGAAGCGCGGCAGCGAGATGGTCAACCCCGGCGTCTACGCCGCCCAGGATGCCGCAGAAAAGCTCGGCGTCGAATACTGCATCCCCGACTTCGAGGGAAAGAGCCTTGAATCGAAGCCGACCGATTTCGATGACGTTCGCCGCCTTGAGGGCCTGGACGCTGTTCGGAAATGGCTGGATCCGAAAATGGCGACCGACGCGGTGACAGAGGTCCCGCAAGACCCTGAACCCGAGCCCGGCGCGGAACCCGATGAACCGGCCCAGGAGGAAGAACCCGGACAGCATTGGACCGAGACGTTTCCCTCACGCTGCCTGGGCGGAACAGGAGACACCTTCTACCTCCTTACCAAACACAGCCGCCTTCTTCGTTCCTCCAGCCACGAATTGGGCAGCCCGCGAACCCTCATCAAGCTCGCCCCGCGAGAATGGTACGAGAAGCACTTTCGCACGGAGACGCGGAGTGGGACGAAGATAGACTGGCAGTCGGCGGGCATGGACATCGTTCAAGAATCGATGCGCGCCGGCACATTCGACCCCGACACAGTCCGCGGTATCGGATGCTGGGAGGAGGATGGCAAACCCCTGTTGAACTTCGGCGACCGGCTCTACTGGTCTCCCGAAAAGGCCACTGCGTTGAATGAGTACCAGGGCGACAACGCCTATGTTTCGAACGCCCCCCCATATCTCACAAGTCAGGAGACCAATCCACTTCTCCAGAAAGAGGGTCAGCGCATTTTCGAGTTGCTGACGATGATCCCGTGGCAGCAAGAAGCCTCCGCAGTTGCGCTGGCCGGGTGGCTTGTGCTTGCCCCTTTCGGCGGAATCCTCCGGTGGCGTCCGCATGTGTGCCTGACCGGGCCGCCTGGATCTGGCTCGTCAAGGGTGTTGCGCCACATCGTGCACAAGCTCTTGGGGGGCATGGTGTATTGCCCGGAGGCCACGGTAAACAATACGACTTTTTTCAAAGGTTTGGATCGCAACCGGATTCCGATTCTGATTGATGACCGGACGAGCTCGGCAGACATGAGATCACTGAGGCGCAACCTCGTCGACCTGATGCGATCGGCGAGCTCGGGAGATGGGTATGCTCTTATCGGTACGCCTTCTGGAAATCCTTTGTCGAGTCAGCCCGTGTCGATGTTCTGCGTGGCAGGCAACAACTTGCGCGTGTCGCAAGCAGAACGTACCCGGATAGCGTTGCTGGAGCTGGAACATCCGGCGCGGCTGGGCACAGCCCCACGGCGCTATTGGGATGCGCTGGACAGGGAGATCGCCCGTGTCGTCGGTCCCGAGACCGCACATGCGCTCGTTTTGAGGACCTTCGAGCGGATACGAACCGGTAGGTTTGATAGGCTCCGGAAGACTTGCCGGAAGGCCGCGTGGAACGTTCTCGGCGACCGCCAGGCCGCCGATCAGTACGGTACTTTGTTTGCCGGGGCGTATACGCTGATGAGCAACCGGCAACCGGACGAGGCAACCGTTCGGGAATGGATGGAGGAGCTTGACCTTGCCAAATTCGCCGCAGGCCTCGTTCCGGAGGGCTATCGTGTCCTGGAGATCGTGATGGGAAAGCAAGAGATCATCACCACGAGTGGCGGCACGGTATCCGTTTCGATTGGTGAGCTCGCCGGCATCGTCTTTCAAGGACCAGCGGCAGCCACGGCTCCGAGCGGTGTAACCTACAAGGCAGCAAAACGGCGCCTGCGTGAGATCGGCATCTGGATAAAGGGCCGTGACATGCGTCTGGCGAACAATAGCGAACGTATCGGCCAACTCCTTCACGGCACCTCCTTTTCCGATGAGTGGCGGGAACCCCTTAGACGCCTGCAGGGGACTGAAGCCGGGAATTCAAGGCAATTCACCGGTTTCAATAGCCGCACCACCAAGATTCCGTTGGACCTACTCAAGCAGCACTTGCCTGAGTCCTCTCGCTGAGGGTTGAAGCAGAGTGCCGGGCGGACGGGTTTCGGGATTGGCTCCGGGGAGCCGGTATCGGCATGATCAACCCGCACCGCGCTCACGGAAGGTCTCCGCGGTGGCCTCGATCGGGAAGCGGGGCAGACCGAGCCGGGTGGCGATCTGGGCGTTGCTTTTGCCCCTGGCCGCGCTCTCAACGATGTCGCACGTGAGGCAGATGCGTTCGCTGCGGGGACGCGACATATAGGAGTCCCCGCAGGTCGCACACCGGCGCTTCGTCGGTGGCGGCGGTTTGCCATTCACCGTCGCCCTCCGGTGCAGCGGCCGGCTTCGTCTTGGTCGCGGGGCGACCGCACGGGCCTGCTTCCGAATTCCAGATCCATGCACGGGTGCGCCGTCACGAGTCGCGTTCAGCCGCGCTGGCCGGGACCGCTCGTCCGGCGCCTCCGCGTCTGGCGGCTTGGTCAGCGTGCTCGCGGCAGTCGGATCCTGCCACCAGCCTCCGGCCGAATGCCGTGGAATTGGCGCCCAAAAGCGCCTCGCACTCGCGCTCCAGAGCCTTGCGTGCTTTGCTCTCGGAACTGTAGAGGTCCTCGAAGCAGCCGCGCAGGGCGATTCGCCCGTGTAGAACGCGGTCGTACGCCTGGAG
>VYAQ01000373.1 GCA_009844885.1 Gemmatimonadota bacterium | reverse complement strand
ACACGGTGTCGCGCGGCGCCGCGCTCTTCCGGCAGATCGGCTGCACCTCGTGCCACCGGGAGGAGCTCCGCACGGGTTCTTCCGCGCCGCCGGCGCTCGCGAACCGGACCATCCGGCCCTGGTCGGACCTGCTCCTGCACGATCTGGGCCCTGCGCTGGCGGACGTCTGCGGCGCGGACGCCTCGCCCGCCGAACTGCGCACGGCCCCGCTCTGGGGACTGCGCTACCGCTCCCGCTACCTGCACGACGGCAGGGCTGCGGACATCGCTTCCGCCGTCTCGGCCCACGGAGGCGAAGCGGCGGCGGCCCGCGACGCGTTCCTGTCGCTGCCGGACGACGCGCGCCGAGCCATCGTCCGTTTCCTGAACTCGCTGTGAGGAATGTCATGCGTAGGGATGTAATGCGTAGTTTACATTATGTAATCTTTAGTTTACTTTTTCTGCTCCCGCAGCCCGTCCTGGCCCTCCAATGGACCGCAGAGACCAGCCAAGCCATCGACGGGGTGTTCGCGGAATACGACCGGACAAGCGGCCCCGGCTGCGCGGTTGGCGTGGCCGAGGCCGGGCGCCTCGTCTTCGCGCGCGGCTACGGGATCGGGCAGATGGACCACCGGATCCCGCTCGGCGGAGAGTCGGTCTTCTACCTCGCGTCGGTGTCCAAGCAGTTCGCGGCGGCTGCCATCGTCATCGCCGAACACGAAGGCCACCTGTCGATGGACGATCCGGTCAGCGCGCACATCCCCGAATTCCCCACGTATGCGCAGGGCGCCGTCACGATCCGCCATCTCGTCCATCACACCAGCGGCGTGCGCGACTACCTCACCCTGATGAGGCTCGCGGGCACCCCGTACGAGAACATCCTGAGCGACGAGGACATGCTGGGCCTGATCACGCGCCAGCGGGAACTCAACTTCGTGCCGGGCACCGAGCACCTATACAGCAACTCCGGCTATGTGCTCATGGCCGAGATCGTGAAGCGCGCCACCGGGCGGTCGCTGCGGGCGTACGCGGACGAGAAGATCTTCCGCCCACTCGGCATGTCCAATACGCATTTCCACGACGACCGCCTCCAGGTCGTGCCCGGCCGCGTTTTCAGCTACGACCCGCCCGCGGCCGGGGCTGGGCGCACCGATGCGGATGGGCGCGGGCGCACAGGCGGGGGCTGGCGCGCGGGCCACGGCTGGCGCACGAGCTACCTGATCGACTTCGACAAGGTGGGGGACGGCGGACTGTACTCGTCGGTGGCGGATTTGGCGAAGTGGGACCGCGCCTTCTACGAGGACGTGCTGGGCGTGCCCGGGTTCGCCGAGCGCATGTACCGCCGCGGCGTCCTGGCAGGAGGCGACACGATCGCGTATGCGCGCGGCCTCAGCGTCGGCGAGCGGCGCGGCCTCGCGCGTGTGTCGCACGGCGGTGGGTTCATGGCCTTCCGCACCATGATCGCCAGGTACCCGGAACAGCGCACGACGGTGATCACCCTCTGCAACGTCGGCACCGCGAACCCGGGGGCGCTCAGCACCGCCGTGGAGGACATCGTCCTGGCCAGCGCGTTCACGGAGCCGCCGGAAGAACGGGTCGCGCCAACGTCCCCCGCGGGCGCGCCGGGCGCCGCCGACGAGCCGGCCTTCGCCGTATCCGAAGCGGCGGTCCAGGCGCTCGCCGGCACGTACCACTCACGGGAACTGGACGCCACCTGGCGCCTCGAGGCCGACGGCACCCAACTCCTGCTCCATCATCCGCGCGGCGACACGGAAACGCTCACCGCCCGCCGCGAAGATGTCTTCGGCTCCGGCGGCATCGAGTTCGCCTTCGAGCACGACGACGGACGGGCCGTCGCCTTCCTGCTCGCGGCGGGCCGGGTGCGCAACCTGCGCTTCGAACGAACCGACCATCCGTAGCGGCGGCGGCCCCGAAGCCTTGACCGCATCGGACGTGATTCTAGTTTGTTGTGCGGCACGCGGTCGCGCCAAATGTTTCTGGCTACCCGACGGAGCCCGATGGTCCACCTGAGCGACGTCACAAAATACTACGGCAAGAAGCGGGCGCTGGGCCCCGTGTCGTTCGAGATCGAGCGCGGCGACACGGTCGGCTTTCTCGGGCTCAACGGCGTCGGCAAGACCACGCTGCTCAAGATCCTCGCGTGCGGGCTCCGGCCTTCCTCCGGGACGGTCACGATCGACGGCCTGGACATCCTCGATGAACCCCACGAGGTGCGGAAGCGGGTGGGGTACCTTCCCGAGCTTCCTCCCGTTTACGGCGACATGACGGTGGGCGACTACCTCAACTTTGCGGGCCGGATTCGCGGCCTGACGCCCGAGGCGGTCGCCCGGCGCGTTCCCGAGGTCGAGGAGTACGCGCGCATCGCCGAGGTGCACGACATGCCCACCCGCAACCTCTCCCAGGGCTACCGGCAGCGGGTCGGCGTCGCGCAGGCGATCATCCACGACCCCGACCTCCTCATCCTGGACGAGCCCACGCACGATCTCGACCCGGTCCAGATCATGGAGATGCGGGGCATGATCCGCGCGCTCAAGGACTCTCACACGATCCTCATTTCCAGCCACATCCTCCCCGAGATCAGCCAGACGTGCGACCGCCTCCTGATTCTCAACGACGGCGAGATCGTGGCGTCGGGCACCGAGGCCGAGCTGGGGGACACGCTGCTCCGGTCCCGCGGCATGGTCGTGACGGTGCGGCCGGGCGGGCACGCGGGCGTCGGCGCGAGCACGGGCGTCGGCGGGCATGCGGGCGGTGACAGGGACGCGGGCGGCGACGCGGACACGGGAGGCGACACCGACGCGGCCGCCCAGACCGCCATCGACGCGCTCGAACGCGTGATCCGTTCGGTACCGGGCGTGACCGGGGTCCGACTCCCGGACCGGCCAGCCCGCGCCATCGCCGCTGCCGGCGCCCTCACCATCCGCGTATACGGCGAGGCCGATGTGCGCGCGCCCGTTTGCCGGTCCCTGGTCGAGGCGGGTCATGACGTGATCGGGCTCACCCGGGCCGAACGCGAACTCGAGCGCGTCTTCGTCGAGCTCGTGGGCCGGGCGGAGGCGTGAGCATGGGCGCCACGGGCATCATCTTCCGGCGCGAGTTCGGCGCCTACGTGCGCTCGCCGATGGGATACATCGTGGCGGCCGTCGTGCTGCTCCTCGACGGCATCCTCTTCTACACCCAGGCGCTCGGTCCCCGGGCCGGCGAATTCCTCTCGGGCGAGGTCCTGATGAGGTTCTTCTACAACGCCAGCGGCCTGACCGCCGTCGCGGCGGTGGCTCTTTCGATCCGCCTCATCGCCGAGGAGCGGGCGGCCGGCACGCAGCTCCTGCTGAACACGTCGCCGGTGCGCGACTGGGAGATCGTGCTCGGCAAGTTCCTCTCCGCGCTCGCGTTCCTGTCCGCCATTACGGTCGCGACGCTGTACATGCCGCTCATGATCCTCGTGAACGGCAAGATCGCCTTCGGCCACATCGTCGTTGGCTACCTGGGTCTCACGTTCCTCGGCGCGGCGGTCCTCTCGATCGGCCTGTTCTCCACCGCCCTCACGCGGCACCAGCTGGTCGCGGCGGCTTCGGCGTCGATGATCACCGGCACGCTCTTCCTGCTGTGGCCGCTTTCCCAGATCGTCGGCCCGCCCCTGTCGCGGGTCTTCGCCGCGCTGGCGATCCACGGCCGTCATTGGGCCGGCTTCCAGCAGGGGCTCTTCCACCTGCGCGACGTCGTCTACTATGTGGCGCTCACGTACTTCTTCCTGTACGCGGCCACGAAAGTGATGGAGGCGAAGCGATGGGAATGAGCACACGGTCGTCGCTCACCTGGCTCCAGCTCGCGGGTCTGGCCGCCGTCTTTGCCGGCGCCCGGATCTTCGATACGGTCGTGTGGCTCCGGCTGCCGCTGATCGTGGCCGGCGGCCTGGCCGTCGTGCTGGTCGCGGTGCTTCGCTTCAGGGCGTGGCGGGGCGCCGAGGGCGAGCGGCGAACCATCGACGCCGTTCTCGCGTTCGGGGCCATCGGCTGCGTGATCGCGCTGCTGGGCTTCGTGCCCGGCTCCGACGACGGTCTGGAGTTCCTGGGACTGGACTTCGAGGGCATCCGCGAGCAGCTGCGCTTCAAGAGGTTCTTCCAGTTGGCGTCGCCGATCGTGCTCGCTTGCTCGCTGCTGCCCGTGCTGGCGGCGGAGTGGGCGCTGGCCAAGGGCGGATCCGCGGGCGCGCTTCAGGTGGACGCCAGGCGCGTGAGGGAAACCGCGGGGAACGCCCTGAGCCTCGCACTCGGGGGCGCCGCGCTCGTGCTGATCGGGTACGTCGCCTCGGCCCTCAACCGGACCGCCGACTTCTCCTACTTCAAGACCTCGAGCCCGGGCGAATCCGTCCAGGAGATCGTCCGCAACATGGACGGGACGCTGGAAGCCGCGGTCTTCTTCCCCGAGGTGAACGCGGTCAAGGACGAGGTGCTCAACTACCTGCGCGAACTTGCGCGCGAGACCGGGAACGTCGTCGTGGAGGAATACGACCGATACGCCGATCCCGAGGCTGCGGCCGCCTACGAGGTGCGCGGCGACGGCGTGGTCGTGCTGCGGTTGGACGGTCGGTCCGAGAGGATTTCGTTTTCGCTGCTGCTGAGCGAGGCTCGCGGGCAGCTGCGGATCCTGGACAGCCATGTGCAACAGGTGCTGCTGCAGCTGACGCGCGAGCGGCGCTTCGTGTACCTGACGACGGGCCACGGGGAGCTGAACGACCCGCTGGCGAGCGAGGAAGAGCCGGAACAGCCGGACATGACCGAACCGTGGCGTCCCGGGCAGGATTCGCGGTTCGACGAGGGTCCGCCGCTGAGGGCGCTGAGGGAGCTGCTCGAGTTCCTCAACTACGAGGTCCGGGACATCGGCGTGCGGAGGGGGCTGGGCGACCGCGTTCCCGACGATGCGGCGATGGTCATGATCATCGGGCCGCAGCGCGCGTTCCTGGAGGCCGAGCGGAACGCGATCCGCGAGTACCTGGACCGGGGTGGGTCGCTGCTGGTCGCACTGGAGCCGGGCTCCGACTTCCGGCTGGCGGGTTTCCGCGACCAGCTGGGCGTCGACCACGACCCCGCGATGACGCTCAACGACGACCGCCATCTGGTATTGACGGGCGCGGTGAGCGAACGGCGCAATATCATAACCAACCGCTTCTCGGCTCACGCGTCGGTGACCAGCGCCAGCCGCCGGGGCGTGACCCAGGGGATCGCGCTGTTCGGACCCGGGCGCATCAGCGTCGCCGAGGACGTGGAGGGACTGCGCACCAGCCTGATCATCAGCACGGATCCGGCCAGCTACCAGGACAGGAACGGCAACTTCCGTTTCGACGAGGAGACGGAGGTGAAGGAGAGCTTCGGTGTCGCCGCGGCCATCGAGCGGGTGGCGACGGACGCCCCCGACATGCGTGCGCTGGTCTACGGCGACGCCGAGATCTTCTCGGACGACGTGCTGGTGGCCTTGCAGCTGAACGCCTTCCTGGTCGCGGACGGCATCCGCTGGCTGGGGCGCGAGGAGCTGTTTTCGGGCGAGGTCGTGTCGGAGGAAGACGTGCCTATCGTCCATACCCGCTCCGAGAACGTGGTCTGGTTCTACGCGATCATCTTCGCGGCGCCGGCGCTGGTGCTGGGTCTTGGCCTGACCGCCCTGTACGGGCGCCGCGGGAAGCAGGAGGCTCGGGAATGAAGGAACAGGCCCGGGAATGAAGGAGCTGAGGATCCACGCCGGCCTCTTCGTCGTCGCGGCGGTCGCGGCGTTCCTGACCTGGAACCGCGAGACGGTGAGCGAGGCGGACCGGGGCCTGATTCTGGCGTGGGACCGTGACACCACGGATGTCGCGTCGGTGCGCTACCAGTCGCCCGTGGCGGATCTGCTGATCGAGCGGAGAACGGACGCCGATGGCGACTTTCTCTGGGCGGTCGAGTCGGGCGAGCGACATCCGGACGCGCTGGAGTACCCGGTGGGCGCCCCGGGGCATACGCTCGTCGGACGCCTCGCCAGCCTGAGGGTGATTCGCGAGCTAGGGGAACTCTCGCCGGAGCAGATTGCGCGGTACGGGCTGGTGGACGCGGAGGAGCGGATTGCCGTGCGTTTTGGCGACGAGCTGCGGGAGCTTGTCGTGGGCGACTCGATCTTCGGCGGTGGCGACCGGTACGCGGTCGAACCCGCCACCGGGGTCGGCTACGTGATTCCCCGGGACCTCGTCAACCCGTTGCGGATCGGCGAGGGAGCCATTCGCGAACGCTGGCTGCATCACTTCCAGGACGCGGACGTGGCGACGGTACGGGTCGCGGCTGCCACGGGTGGCGAACCGCGAACGATGGCCCGCGGGGAGGCCGGCGAATGGACCGGGCCGGAAAACCCCGAACCCGACGCGGGCTTTGCCAACCTGATGGAACGGATAGGGCAGCTGGCGATCGCCGGATACGGCGTGGATCCGTCCACGCTCGGCAACCTGATGCCCCTCCTGCGGGTGGACTACATCGACGCCGAGGGATCCACCCTGGGCTTCATGGAACTGTTCCGCGACAGCGCCGCTGAGCGGGACCCCTATTACATACGCAGTGAACGAACCCGGGTCCTCGCCCACGCGGTGACGACCCTCGCCGAGCGGGTCGAGCAGGGCCTGGGCGAAGCGTTCTGAGGGCGTGCGACCCGCCGGACGAGGGCGCACGCAGACGCGCGCCCGCACGCGTGAGTTGCGGTTTCGCACCCATACCCCCTAGTATGGCAGGTGCACCCGGATGCTCCCGTGGGAGGCGTCCGGAGCAACTCGACGTGTCGCGGCACGGGGTCGCCGACGCGTCGACAAAGTCCCCCACCTCCAAAAAGGAGAGGCGACATGAACTTCCGTTACCACCCAACCCAGGGAGCGAGACCACTCTCCCTCCTGGCCGTGGTGGCCGCGATGGCGTTCCTTCTGCCGGCCCAGGTGGCCGCGCAGGACGGTTCCGTCACCGGTCAGGTCACCGCGGCGACCACGGGGCAGCCGATCAACGGCGCCCAGGTCACGATCATGGATACGTCGCTTGGCGTGCTGAGCAACGTCAGCGGGCGTTTCCTGATCAACAACGTACCCGCCGGCACGCACACCGTGCAGGTGGTGTACGTCGGCTACGGCACGGAAACCCAGGAGGTGGTCGTGCCACCCGGCGGAGCCGCCACCGCGGACTTCGCGCTCGGGGTGTCGGCCGTAGCGATGGACGAGCTGATCGTTACCGGAACCGCGGGCGCCGTGGAGCGCCGCAAGCTGGGCACGTCGGCGGCTTCGCTGAATGTGTCGGACGTCGCCGAGGTGGTGCCGCTGAGCGACTTCAGCCAGACTCTCGAAGGCCGCATCCCCGGCGTGCGCTCCATCGGCACGGTCGGCGGCGTGGGTGCCGGCCGTGAGCTGAGGATCCGCGGCACCGACTCGTTCAGCCTCAGTCAGCGGCCCGTTATTTACATTGACGGTATCCGCGTCGACGCCCAGCAGCGCGAGTGGGGCAGCGGAGTACCCGGCACGGGGTTCAGCACGACTTGTTGCGCCTTCAGCGGCGGTGCGGGCGAGGATCGTCTTTCCGACCTGAACCCCGACGAGATCGATCGCGTCGAGGTTCTCAAGGGACCGGCCGCGTCTACGCTCTATGGCTCGGAAGCGTCGGGCGGCGTGATTCAGATCTTCACCAAGCGCGGCCGCAGCAACAGCCCCGCCAACTTCGCGCTGACGGTCAACGCCGGCTTCAACCGGCACCGGGAGAACTTCCCCACCTCGTTGCGGGACAATTTCCGGGGACCCGACGGAACCGTCGCCTGGGATCCCAACGAAACCCTTATCGAAAACGGGCTGATCAACTCCTACGACCTGACGGTCGATGGCGGTGGCGAAGCGGTCACCTACTTCGTCTCCGGGGGCTTCTCCTTCGAAGAGGGCTCCATCAAGCCCAACGACCAGAAGCGGGCCAACCTCCGCGTCAACCTGAACTGGACGGCCGGCGAGAACCTCACGGTCGCCGTGAACTCCGGGTACGTCAGGAACCGGATCTGGTCGCTGCAGTCCGGCAACAATTGGCTCGGGATCTATACGAACGCGCTTCTCACCAACCCCCTGAACGCCACGGCCGAAGAGCCCTACGGCGGCGGGCTGGACGTGAACGTTGCTGACGCCCAGGCCATCGACACCTATTCGGATACGGACAGGTGGACGGGTGGGGTCACGCTGAACTACAACCCGAGTCCGGATTTCACCCACAGGGCCACCATCGGTCTGGACGCGGTAAGCGACCAGAAGACACGCTACATGCCGTTCGGCCGCAACTACACCTACATCGGCAGGCAGGGCGAGCGGAACATCGGGTACCGCAACTCCCGGCAGTTCACCGCCGAATACGTTGGGAACCTGAACTACTCCCTGCCGGACTGGGCGGGTGGTCTGGCCGGTAACCTCGCCTTCGGCAGCCAGGGATACTGGGACATTACATCCTGGTCCATGGCGACGGGCCGGGGATTCGCCGGCGAGGGCGTGACGACCGTGAGCGGCGCGGCCCTGACCCTGGGCGCCGAGGCGTTCGAGGAGGACGTCAACCTCGGAGTGTTCGTCCAGAATCGCTTCGACTTCGACAACCTCTTCGTCACTGCGGCGGTGCGCGCGGACGGAAACAGCGCTTTCGGCGAGAACTACGGCTTCCAGATCTATCCGAAGGCCGACGTGGCCTACAACCTGAGTGAAGGCATGCTCCCCGGCCTGATCAGCAGCGCCAAGGTGCGCGCCGCCATCGGCATGGCCGGCAAGGCGCCCGGGGCGTTTGACCAGTTCCAAACCTATGTGCCCAACACGGTTCTGGCCGACTTGGCCGGTGTCCGGCCCAACAACCCCGGGAACGACGTCATCGAGCCCGAGGTCAAGATCGAGTACGAGGGCGGTCTCGAACTGGGGCTGTGGAACGACCGAATCGGCGTGGATGCGACGTACTGGCACGCGCTCACGCAGAACGCCCTCCTGGGTATTCCGCTACCGCCGAGCGAAGGCTTCTCCTCCAGCAAGCGTCAGAATGCCGGAGAGATCCTGAACAGGGGCATTGAGGTGGCGATGAACACCACCGTCATGGACCGGAGCAGCTTCCGTTGGTCCACCGGCGTCAACTTCGAATGGATCCACAACGAGATCCTGGACCTTGGCGACGCGGCGTTCCCGGATTCTCTGCCGGTTTACGGCGAAGATGGCTCCCTGCTGCGCTGGGACCAGTACATGCGGCTGGGCACCTATTGGGTCGGCCAGCCCATTTTCGACCAGTTGAGCCGAGTCATCACGGGGTGGGACCCCGCGACACGCAGACACTCGCGGTCCGCCTACAACACGTATGTCGGCAACCTACAACCGAGCACGCTGGCATCATTCAGCAACGACTTCGCGATCGGCCAGTCCCTGCGTGTCGCTGTCCAGCTCCGGGGCGAGTGGGGCGCGGTCATGCGCAACTCCGACCGTGGGTACGGCGTTCGCCAGTTGGCCTACGACGAGTATCTCGAGCTGCTGAACTCCGACGGTTCCGCGACGCCTGCCAGCGATTCTCTCCTGGATCGCATGAGACTCGTGTACCCGATCGACAAGCGCGACAACATCCGGTTGCAGGAAGTGTCGGTCAACTATGCTCTGCCCGCGGATCTGATGAGTGCCATCGGCCTGGGCCGTTCATCCATCACCCTGTCGGGCTACAACCTCCACTGGTGGGATGACTGCCACTGCCCCGACCCGAACCAGCAGTATCGGGGTGGAGACGACTTCAGCACTTCGCCCTTCCTCGCGGTGCCACAACCGAGGAGGTTCCTGGTTTCCTTTAGGACCCGATTCTAGGGGAGGCCGACCATGAACCTGTCAAGAATGAAGGGCGGGATCGCGGTTGCCGCCGCGGTTCTGGCGCTGGGGGCGTGTGACGAGCTCCTGACAGTCCAGGACCCGGGACGGTACACCGCGACCGACCTCGACGAGGCGCTTCCCGCCGTTGCGAACGGCGTGGAAGGAGCAGTCCATGAGGTCTTCGACAGTTGGGTTACCGACCAGGCGCTCTTGGGCGATGTCTACCAGCATACGGGGACCTGGGCCGGGTACGACGATCCGGACCATGGCCGCACCAACTACAACAACAACGGCACCAGCTTTGAGCAGGGCGCATGGCTGAGGGCGCAGTGGTTCGCGATGGACGCCGAGGAACGCTTCAAGCGGGTCCTGGGGGACGCCGAGGCGGCTAGCAGCCCGTTGACCGCGCAGGTCAGGCTGGGGGGCGGCCTCGCAGACATGCTCCTCGGCATGACCGCCTGCGAGTCGGTGGGCTCGCCGTCCGGCAACCTGATGACCGACATGCAGATGTTGGCACAGGCCGAACAAAAGCTCGGCGACGCCATGACCACGGCCCAATCGGCCGGTCGACCCGAATACGCGATGGCTGCGCAAGCTGCCAGGGCTCAGGCCCGCATGTTGCAGGGTGACTGGTCCGGGGCGGTCGCGGACGCTTCGGCGATTCCAGCCGGGTTTGAGTACTACGCCGTCTTCAACGTTCAGAGCACCAACTCGGTCGTTCAGCTCACCACCAAGAACAACAACGAGGCCGCCGGTCTCATGTACAAGTGGTGGCCGCTGATCGCGAAGAGCGATGATCCGGGATTCATGATGGATCCCTTGAGCGGGATGCCGGACAAGCGCCTTCCGGTCTATTTCGATGGTGAAATCGCGACCGACAACGAGACCCCGCACTACAGCCAGTGGAAGTACGTCCAGGACACGGACGATATCCCCATGCTGCACTCCGATGGCATGCGCTTGATTGTTGCCGAGGCGATGGCGCGCTCCGGCGACTTCGCGGGTGCCACGGGGGTCCTGAACGCGTTGCGGGCGGCGGTGGGTCTCCCCGGGCATGAAGTGCCCACCAGTCCCGAGATGATGGCTGAAATCGTCCTTTGGGAGCGCTTCGCCGAGCACTTCATGGAAGGTCAGCGCCTGATCGACCTGCGCCGCGCAGGTATCGTTCGCCAGATCTTCGAAGCGCTCAACGACCCCGATCGTCTGGGCGTCGGTCGGCCTACGCAGTGGCCGATGACCTCTACCGAGGCTCTCTACAATCCGAACATCGATGACGACCTGACCAAGAGGTGTCAGCCAAGGGCGTGATCGTGATTCGGATGCACTGAACTTCGGGGCTTCCCGGAGTGGATGGGCGCGGCTCCCCTGGTGGGAGTCGCGCCCATTCGATTTCGGGGTGACGCGCGGAGGCGGAGCCGCCCGTGCGGTTCAAGACGCTGCCGGGGCATCGGGCGGTACTCGGGCGCCTTCATGGAGGCGCTAGTTGACCGGTTTACTCCACCGGTCCAAATACCGTCAACTCCCCGGGGCAACAGCTTCCCAATGCGGAGGCACAAGGAGCTATAGAGAGCCATCCGCCCGACGGCGTCCAGGGCGGCGGACGCAGAGAGAGCCCGGAAGGGGGACGTATCGTGAGGCGTCGTCACTCCGGGACGGCCCCCGGGCGGGTCGCTACGCTCGCTCGACAGGGACCGTCCCGTAGTGTGTCATTTTCAATGCCCGTTGCCACCGCGTTCGTGTTCGAGCATGGGAATCGGCATCTCCCCGATGTGCGGAAGGCTTGGCGCTCCAGGCTGCCGATCCACAAGTTCCTTACCTGTGCCGAGGCTTCTCAACCCAACCTTCAATAGACGTCCACTCCACGAGGTTCGGATCGGGATCTTCAATGATGTGGGCGGTTTCCGCAAAGTAGTAGTTTGTGCCAGATGCCAGTGGCAGAGTCACCGTCGCCAAGGCGCTTCGCGAACATGTCTGTACGTCGTCCACCGTAGTCGCACCTTCGTAGGGGTGCCATATGGGGCTCGAACTTACTTTGGCGGTTAGCGCTGCCCGCACGGTGTTGACCCGCTCCGAGGCCTCTGTAAAGCCCCAAAACTGGATTTCGTTGAACCCGATTAGTCCGCCTGTCCCCTTATCGGAGATGGTTGCGTTTGGTTTCAATGGACAAGCACCAGAGCCCGAATCCCCGCTCTGAGTCTGAGACTGAGCCAACATGCCTTCGATCGCCTCGGCAAGCGTCCGAATGTCATCGTGGCGCTCGTTCACCGACTGGCCGAACCAATCAGCGCTCCTAGCCAAGCGTTCTGGTCGTCTCAGCTCTTCTCTTAGCGCTGCCAACGTGTATCGCATGGCGGTCTCGCCGACATACGTGCGAATGCCGGGAGCCGCAGACGTTTCCGTGATCTCGTTAGTGGGCGTGGTTGGCGCTTGTCGATCCGCCAGCGAAATCGGGTCGCCGCCGCAGGCTGCCACTACCAGTGCGAGGACAATTGTGGACAACACGCGTGCTGACATGGTCTGTCTCCTCTCTCTGGGCTCCAGCGAGCCCGTGTCGGTTGACCGGGAATCCGGTGTCTTCAAGTCGCGACAGCCTCAATTTCGGCAGCGCAAACCGCCCAAAATAGGGGGAAAACCCTTAGTGCTTAGGGGGAAAACCCTTAGTGCTTAGGGGAAAACCCTGTGACGCTTCCCGAGACGCGTGGGGCTGTCCGACCCTACAGCGACCGCAGGAAGGCCAGAACCTGGCTGCGGGCCTGATCGGTCAGGCGCCGGAAGACATCCCGAGAGGCGGCCGCTTCGCCGCCGTGGAGCAGAATCGCGTCGGAGAGGCGTTGTGCGCGGCCGTCGTGCAGGAATTCGGAGCGGTGACCCAGCCCGACGAGACGCGCGGTCTTCCACTCCGACGGGAGTATGCCGGGCGAGCAGATGTCGGCGAGTTCGGGCCCCATGTCGTGGAGCAGCAGGTCGGAGTAGAGGCGGAAACGCTTGCGGTCGAGTGCCGGGGATTCGCTGGTCGCGGTCGTGAAGGCGGGTGTGTGGCACGCGTCGCAACCCATGAACTCGAAGATCCTCTCCCCTTCCTCGATATCGGCCAGGGCTCCGGGGTCTTCGGGCAGGATGGGTTGCGGTGGGGCCAGGAAGCGCATGTACGCGACGAGGAGTTCCAGTTCCTCTGCGCCGACCTCGGGATCGGGCACGAGGTCGATGCCCTCCGGCAGGGGGACGCCATTGTGGTCCAACTCTTCCGGGTGAGCCGGGGTCGTAATCCCCATTTCGAGGCGGATCGCCTCCTCGATGAAGCCATCCAGGGCGGTATGTTGTGCCCGGCGGCCAAAGCGGCCGACCCGTCCGTCTGCGTCGAGGTTCGGGCGGCCGGAGATGCCGTCGCCGTCGGCGTCGTCAGGGTCGGCGTTGCGCATGATGTCGGCTTCCGCGATCTGCTCGACCAGGCCCAGACCATACACGGCCGGGGCTCGAATCTCGGTGATGGCCGTCGCACCGGGCGGAGTCCTTTCCGCGCCGAAGCCCATAGCTCTCGCCGACTCGATGACGACGGTCTGCAGCAGGTCGCCTCCGTGCTCCGGAAGCGTGCTGCAGCCCTCGACGGGGTCGAACCGAGTCGCCTTGATGACCGGTTCCGCACCATGGCCGCCGCTGGTGGGCAGGTCGTGGCAGGAACCGCACCGGTCCTGGTTGAAGAGGGGTCCCAGCCCGTTTTCGGGAGTGAAGGGCCGGTTGAAGAGCGCTTCACCCCTGGCGAAAGCCGACTGTTCTGATGCGACTAGACCCGGAAGCGGAAGACCGGGTTCCGTCTCGGCGTACGGTGCCTGACCCAGCGCGCCACAACTCAACAACACGACCGCAACGGCGGGCGAGCCTTTTCCGGCGACGTGCGGCAGGATCTTCCTCGCTTTGGTCGTCAACCTCCGCCCACGCTGACGTCGTTGTATTTGTACACGAACCTGAGCGTCTCCCGTTCCCCGTCCTCGTTCTCGAGGACAAGCCGGCGCGAGTCGTTGTACCACTGCTCGTCGTCCAGGTACACCGTCATGGAAAGAGTCGCGGGCCGCAGTTCGGTCGGGTACGTCTCGGCGAAGAACTGAAGCCGCGAAGTGAATGGATAGGATCGGGAAAACGGCAGGGAAGCGTTGTAAGTCGTGTCCGCGGCCACGAGATGAATCAGCCTGGCGCATTGCGGGCACTCGGGATCCTCCAGCTCAACGAACCACTGCGACGTGATGAGCGTTACCTCGCTCACCTCCGAGCTGCTGATCTCGAGATGCGCGATTTCGGGCTCGCGATCCAGGATCAAGGCATCGCACGCCCCGAGCATCACGACTGTACCCGCGATCGCGGCCACCAGGCCAACCCGCTGGGCGACCCTCTCTGTGTTTGAGCACTTCATGGTCCCACCTTGCTATAAGTCCCCGACTTCGAGTCTTCCTCCTGAACCCCTCTTCCTACCCGTCACTCTCCATGATGTTCACAGGGCTCGGACCGGCGCAAGCGGGGACTCGCCGACAAGCCGTTGCGCAGGATCAGGGCTGCCGTGTGAACGCGCGAGTCAGCACTCACCGGAAATTCCCGAAGTCGACCACGGCCTCCTTCGCCCCATCGCTCCAGTCCACCGTGACCGCCCCGGACATCTCGGTGGGCACGATTCCCAGCACCCAGTCGACCAATGCCGTTACGCGTGCGAACGCGGTGGGCTGGTAGCAGACATTCGTGCCGAAGCTGACGACACCCACCTGGAGCCAGCGATTGCGGAACGGCACCATCAGCGGGCCGCCGGAGTCGCCGTTGCAGGTGGATTCGTTCGAGCCCAGCTTGCCGGCGCAGATCGTCACGTCCTGGATGTTGTCGTTGAGGTGCGTCATACACTCGTCGTTGGAGATGATCTCGGCCTCCAGCTTCTTGAGGACAGCCGACGAGAGCCCGCCGTCCGAGGTCAGGCCCCAGCCGACCACGGTGCCGATGATGCCGGGGGCCGACATCTCGATCCGGTCGGGCGTGAGCAACTCGATGCGCGAGTACATGTAGTGCTCGGCGAGCTCGAGCAGGGCGATGTCGCTGGAAATGGCGGAGGGGGTATAGGCGGGGTGGACGAGAACGCGCACCACGTCGAGGACTTCGCCGTCCTGCGTCTTGTCGTGGGCGCCGGCGAGCACCTTCACCGTGGCCGGGTCGATGCCGCCGTCGACACAGTGGGCGGCGGTCAGCACCCATCGTCCGGAGATAAACGTCCCACCGCAAAACTGAAAGCCGCCGGGCGTCACGAGCGCCACCTGGAATGGGAATTCGCCGGGTTCCGCCTCGGTTCCGCCGATGATTGCGGCGACATCGGGGTCCAGCGGTCCGCCCGCGAGTCCCGGGGCCGTATTGGTCCACCCTATCGTCAGTTCCTGGGTCACCGTGTAGGCCAGGCGGTGATCGAGCCCTTCGAACCGGTACTCGCCGTCGTCGTTGGTGAGGGCGGTCACTTCGGTGGAGTCGCGCAGCCCGTCGCCGTTCTCGTCCAGGAAGACGACGAAGGAAGGGATGGTCTCTTCATCCTCGCCGCGGAGTCCGTCGGCGTTGGCGTCGTGCCACACCACGCCGGCGATGACGTTCTCGCCGGTGCCGGGGGGACTGTTGACGGTGATCGGGGTGCCGGTCTGGGTGTGGGTCGCGCCCCGGTCGTCGGTGACGGTGAGTTGCGGCGCGTAGGAGCCCGCGTCCGGGTATGTGTGGGTGACCGCGCGGCCCGTGCCGGTCGTGCCGTCGCCGAACGCCCAGGCGTAGCTGACAATGGTGCCGTCGGGATCGCTGGAAGCACTGGCGTCGAAGCGGACTTCGAGGGGTGCCGAGCCTTCGGAGATGTCGGTCGTGAACGCGGCCGTGGGGCGCTGGTTCGGGGTGCCCGTCGGCTGCGTGGGCGCGGTTTCGCCGCAGGCGGCGGCCAGCAGGGCGAGAAGAAGTCCGGGCAGGGGCTTGGAGACCATCGTTGCGCTTCCTGGAAGTGCTGTTGGCGGGCAGGTCAAAGCTATGCTACACGCATTCGGGTCGGAAGGTGCCGCAATGGACGAGTTGGCGTGACCGCCGTATAATCTGCGGCATCCTTTTTCACCCGCAGACCGGACGAAACTGCCCATGAGATCCAGCCCGATATCCAGGCGCACATTCCGTTTCTCCGCCCTCCTCCCGGCGGCCATTTTCCCGTTAGCCGCCTGCGGGGGCGACGGCGGAGGCTCGGACGCCGAGGCCGAGGCGGCTGCCAATCCGCTGCTGAGCCCGGCCGACCTGGCCGAGACCGCGCCCGAGACGTTCCAGGCCCGCTTCGAGACCACCAAGGGCGAATTCGTTGTCGAAGTCACGCGGGCCTGGGCTCCGAACGGCGCGGACCGCTTCTACAACCTGGTCAAGAACGGGTTTTTCGAAGACGTGCGGTTCTTCCGGGTGATGGAGAACTTCATGGCGCAGTTCGGCCTGCACGGGGACCCGCAGGTGCAGGCAGCCTGGACCATGGCGACGATTCCGGATGACCCGGTCATGGCTTCGAACACGCGAGGTACGCTGACCTTCGCGACGCGTGGCGCGGACACCCGCACGACCCAGCTCTTCATCAACTTCGTCGACAACTCGCGGCTGGACGAGTCGGGTTTCGCGCCCATCGGCACCGTCGTCGAAGGGATGGATGTTGTGGACCAGATCTACGCGGGGTACGGGGACAGCGCCTCGCGCGGCGGCAACGGACCCCTGGCGCAGAACATCGCGGCTCAGGGGAACGAGCACCTGGAAGAGAGTTTTCCGGAGCTGGACTACATCGTTTCGGCGGCCCTGGTGGGCGCGGGGTAGGGGCTACGCGGCTCCGTCCGTCAAGTCACCCGCCCACAGACGCCGCGCGAACGTCGCCGCCGGCAGCACTACGATTCCATCTTCGGTCAGACGGGGTTTTGGCTCCAGACACACGATTGCGCGCCGCCGCACGGCATGCTCCGTCGCCAGCATGCGCAATCCCTTCAGGTGATGACTGCTGATCACCGCGCTCGCCTTGGCCTCCACGGCGAGTTCCATGTCGCCCAGCACGAAGTCGACCTCGACACCGCTCGGCAGCCGCCAGTGTGTGAGCCCGCCGTCGAAGTCCGTGTAGGCCACAAAGGCGGCCATTTCGTGATGCACCCAGTTCTCGAATGCCTTCCCGTACCGCTCGGAACCCCGCTCCACCGTGCCCCGCCGGGCTAGCCGGTTGACGACGCCCACATCGGAAAAGTAGAACTTCCCGGAGCCCATCAAGCGGCGCTTGAGGCGCCTGCGCCAGGCCGGCAGCCAGCGTCCCAGCAGTGTGTCTTCCAGGATGTCGAAGTAGTTCTTCACGGCCTGGCTCGACACTCCGCACTCGCGGGCGATGTTCGAAAAGTTCACAGGCTCCGTGTCGCCCAGCGCCGCGATGTCCAGGAAGCCGGAAAAGGCGGGCAGGTTCCTGACCAGTCCCTCGGATGCGATTTCCTCCTTGATGTAGTCGGCGATATAGGAATCGAGGCGATTTCGGGGCCGGGGCGACTCGTGAATTCGAGGCAGGTAGCCCCGGTTGAGCAGCCGGTCCAGGTCGAAGCGATCCCCAAGTTCCCCGGCCGTCAGGCCTCTCAATTCGTACCGAAGCGCACGCCCCCCGAGCAGGTTGGCCGCACCCCGCCTGACCTTTCGGGCGCTGGATCCGCAAAGTGCGAAGTGGAATCCCCGGTTTTCGATCAGCCAGTGCACCTCGTTCAGGAGCGCGGGCACCTTCTGGACTTCGTCGATGACGATCTGCCGCGTGGGGTCGAAATTCGCTTCGAGTTCCAGCCGCAGGAATTCCGGGCGAGTCGCATAGCGTCTGAACTCTTCGCTCCTCAGCAGATCGATCCAGTGACCGCCGGGATAGTGCTTCCGCAAAAGGGTACTCTTCCCCGTCTGCCGGGGTCCCCACAGGAAGAAGGTCTCGCTTCCCGAACCGGGTAGTACCAGGCTTCGATTGACCATGGACTTGAAATTATCATGATATTTTCAAGTGGTCCAGTCGATTTGTCGCTACCGTCGTCAGATTCCAGCCAGATTCTGTCGCAACGGGCTAATATGGCACCCCGATCGCCCTGCACAGCCACTTTTGGAGCGGCGCACCGTCCCGGCACAGCCCCGCGAACATGTCGAGGAAGCCGTCCTCGGTCAGCGCGTCGGCGGGCAGCCCCGCGACCCCGATGAAGTCCTTGCGCCGGAGATCGACGATCATGGGGTGGTCGATGCCGTAGCCCTTCGGGGCCCGCACCAGGGAATCGCCGGAGAGTTCGAAGCTGCGTTCAAAGCGCGGGTCCGTCGAAGCCCGAATCCACGCGTCGGGGTCCTTGTCGATCGACTCTCGGATCTTCCGCAGGGCCGCGCCGGCCGGCCGCCAGACGCCGCAGCCCATGAAGCAGCCCTCCGGCGCGATGTGAAGGTAGAATCCGGGAGCGTGCGCGTCCTTGCTGGCCTCGTGGCGGAAATGAATGCCCGTGTGCGTCTTGTAGGGCGTTTTGTCCTTCGAGAACCGGGTGTCGCGGTAGATCCGGAAGAGTGAGCCACCGTTTGCCCGGGGATCGGCCCGGAAGCGAGAGCTGATCTCGTGCAGGTGGGGCGCGAAGTCGTTGATGAAGCGGAGCGCGGGGTCCCGGACGTCCGCCTCGTAGCGGGGCTTGTTGGCGCCGAACCACTCGCGGTTGTTGTTTGCGGCCAGCTCGGTCAGAAACGAGAAGGTTCGGGAGGTGAAGTAGGCGTTTGCCATGAAGTGGCCTGTCGTGTGGCGGTGAGGTAAGATCAACGGCGCTGTTATCTACGCCCGTGGCCCCGTCCGGCGCAAGCAATGCCGGGCAGGTACCGCGGCGCTCACACCATTGACCTGACCCATGGAGGATCTGCCCGGATGACTCGAACGCGCATGAGCCGGCGCATCAACGCGCCAGTGGACGCGGTCTTCGAGACCGTCTCCGACATCTCCCAATACACGAAGGCGGTGCCGGACATCGTCCGGGTCGAGTTCGTGACGGAACAGAAGACTGGCGTCGGGACCCGCTTCCGCGAAACGCGCAGGATGGGGAAGCGGGAGGCCACGACGGAACTCGAGGTCACCGAATACGTGAAGGACGAGCGGGTACGCATGGTCTCCGATGCCGGCGGCACGGTGTGGGACACGGTGTTCACCGTGACGGCCATGGGTGACGGCGCGGGAACGAGGCTGGACATGGTCATGGAGGCCAGGCCGTACCGGCTGGTGTCGCGGTTGATGGTACCGCTCATGAAGGGTGTGGTTGCCAAAGCGGTCGCTGGGGACATGAATGCGCTGAAGGCCTGGCTTGAGGGCGGCGGGTAGCGAGCGGTGGGCGGCGCTGGGGCCGCTGGGGGTGCGGGCCGGCTGCGGGCCGACGCTGGCGATGCCGGTGGCGCGGGCCCAGGCGGCCGGCTTCGGGTCTTGCGCGACGAACTCGTGGGGTGCCGCGCGTGTCCGCGTCTCGTCGCCTGGCGGGAGAAGGTGTCGCGGGAGAAGCGGGCGGCGTTCCGCGACGATGACTACTGGGGGCGGCCGGTCCCGGGGTTTGGCGATCCGGGAGCGTCGGTGATGGTGGTCGGCCTCGCGCCGGCGGCGCACGGGGCCAACCGGACCGGGCGCATGTTCACCGGCGACCGAGCGGGGGACTGGCTGTATCGCGCGATGCACAAGGCCGGGTTCGCCAACCAGGCGCTGAGCCGGGACCGGGCCGACGGACTCGCGCTCACGGGCGCGTACGTCACCGCCGGTGTGCGGTGTGCGCCGCCGGGGAACCGGCCGACGACGCGGGAGCGGGACCGCTGCGCGCCGTTTCTGCATCGCGAAATCGATATCCTGTGGGACCGGCTCCACACCTTCGTTGCGCTGGGCGGCTTCGCCTACACCGTCGTCCTGAAAACGCTTGCCGCGAGAGGGATGGAGATCCCGCGTCCGCGACCGCGCTTCGCCCACGGGGTCGAGGTGGACCTGGGGGCGGTGGCCGTGCTGGCGTCCTATCATCCCAGTCAGCAGAATACGTTCACGGGGACGCTGACCGAGCCCATGTTCGACAGGGTCTGGCAGCGGGCGGCGGAGCGCATGGCGACGGTTGCCACCAAGGAGGGATCGTGAAGCGACGTGACTTCGTGAAGGGAATGGCCATGGCGGGCGCGGCGTCGGGTTTCACGGGCGCGGCGGCGGGCTCGACGGGTGCGGCCGCGCAAGGCTTGGGGGACCGCGCCACCGGCCATTCGACCGCCCGGTCGGGCGCCCCCCTCGCGCAGGACGACATCGTCGTAGACGGCCTCTTCGCGGGTGCGATAAGGCTGTCCCACCTGCGCGAAATGCAGGAAGGCGGCGCTCACTGCGGTGTGGCCAGCGGCCCGACCGACATGGCCACATTCGCGGCGCTGCTCCGCTTCTTCGACGAATACGCCGACGAAGTCGTCCTGGCCAAATCGGTCGCCGAGATCCGGGCGGCGCACGCGCGCGGGCTCGTCTCCAACGTCTTCTGCTGGCAGTCGGCCACCGTGCTTGGCGACTCCTTCAATTCACCGCTCGGGACCGCGGCCACGTCGCTCCGTGCCTTCTACGAAGCTGGTCTCCGCCAGGTCGGTCTCTGCTACAACGTCGCCAACGCGTTCGGGTCGGGCTGTCTCGAGCCCGAAGGACCGCTGACGCGAGCCGGCCACCGCCTGGTGGAGGAAATGCACTCGCTGGGCATCATCCTCGACGTGGGTGGGCACACCGGGGAACGCACGACGCTCGACGCCATAGCGATCTCCGACGGAGTTCCTGTCATCTGCAGCCACACCAACATCGCTGCGATCGCGGACAACTACCGCTGTATCAGTGATCGCGTCATCGACGCCATCGCCGGGACCGGCGGCGTGATCGGTATCTCCGCGGTCAACGACTTTCACGTGCGCGGGCGGGGGAACACGGGACCCACGCCGCATGTCGGCATCGAGGAGCATGTGGACCAGTACGACTACATCAAGAACCGCGTGGGTGTGGACCACGTGGGCATGGGCACCGACTTCGTGGGCGGGATGGCGATTCCCTACGGGGGCGGTATCAACGCCGAGATCATCACCACGGACATGGTCAGCGAGCCGTGGCGCTTCATCCGCGGTTTCGAGAGCATCGCCGAGCTGCCCAATGTGATCGACGGGCTGCGCAGGCGCGGATGGACGGACGACGAAGTGGCCAAGGCAATGGGAGCCAACTGGCTCCGGGTATACCAGCAGGTTTGGGGAGGTTGAACAATGCGTGCGTGCACTCTTCTGGTTGTCGTGGCGGCCGCGGGTCTCGCGGCGTGCGATTCGGGCGGCGGAGCGCCGGCAAGTCCCGCTGAAGAAGCGGCGGCGGTGGTTGGCGGCGGGGGAATGGCCGAAATCGTATCGGCGGGGGTCCTCGAGGACGAGGGAGTGGAAGGGGTTTTCAGGGAGATAGGGTACGCACCCATGCCCGACGGCGTGCGCCTCGCGTACATCGCGTACCGCCCGGCGGAAGAGGGACAGTACCCCGTCATCCTCGACTACGACGCCTACGAGAGCGGCGGCGCGGACATTGCCACGAACGCCTGGTTCCAGAAGGCCGTCCGGAACGGCTACGCGGTGGTCGGGGCGAACGTGCGCGGGAGCGGCTGCTCGGAGGGGGCGACGTTCAGCATCCTGCACCCGGAGCAGGGACCCGACGGCGCGGCCCTCGTCGAGTGGCTGGGCACGCGTCCCTGGAGCGACGGCAACGTGGGCATGTACGGCGTCTCCTATCCGGGCCACACCCAGTTCTTCACCGCGGCCCAGCGCCCCGAGCACCTGAAGGCGCTGGCTGCGGGCGGGCTGACCGCGTCGCTCTACCGCGAGGCGTTCCGCCCCGGCGGGATGTTCAACGTCGGATTTGCGGCCTGGTGGGGCGAGATGGCACAGCCGTGGATCGAGAGCGTCGGGGTGATGCACCGGATCGGTGCCGGAGACACGCACTGCGAGGCCGTACAGGCGGCCCAGCCCCCGGCCATGACCTTCCACGAGGTCAGGGATCACGAGTACGACGACGAGTACTGGGAGGGCCGTGCCACCGAGACCTATGTGGACGCGGTCGAGATCCCCATGATGATCATCCAGGGGTACCAGGACCAGCAGACGGCGATGGGCGGGCCGCGGCTCTTCGAGCGGCTGACCGGTCCCCGCAAGCTGATCCTGCAGAATGGCGGTCACGGGGTGGGCGGCAATGCGCTGGCCCACGAGCAGGTGCTGCGCTGGATGGACCGCTGGCTCAAGGGCGAGGAGAACGGGATCGAGGGCGAGCCCGATGTCACTGTGCTCTTCGAGACCGGGGTCGTCGACGGGGAGCTGCGGCCCAACTGGGTCGAAACGTTTGCGGACTGGCCGGTGCCCGGGACCGAGCGCCGCAGCTGGAATCTCGGCGCGGACGGTTCACTGACCGCGGGCCCGCTCGGCGAAGGACAGACCGGGGCGCTCGACTACGTCTATCCCATGGGCACCGAGCTTGTCGGAAACAACGACATGTTCGCCATCCCGCCGGCGCCGCTGGGGTCGCTCATCTACCGCACGGCGCCCTTCGACGAGGACGTCCCAATTCTGGGGTCGGCGCGCCTGGTTCTGCACGCCAGTGCGGAGGCCGAAGACACCGACTTCATGGTCGTGCTACACGACGTCGGACCGGACGGAGAGACGCTCTACCTGCAGCGGGCGTTCCTGCGCGCGTCCCATCGAGCCATTGACGCGGCCATGTCGTCCGAGCACTGGACGCACCACCCGCACGACCGCTCCGAGCCGCTGGTGCCGGGCGAGGTGTACGAGTTCGTGGTCTCGTTCCCGGAGGTGGGGCACGTGTTCCGCGCGGGGCACGCGGTTGAACTCGCGATCCTGGCGCCAAGCGTCACGCCCGCGACCGACTGGGGTCCCATGCCGATCAACTTCCCCGGCATCAACACCGTGCACCACTCGGCCGACCATCCCTCCCGGCTGGAGCTTCCGGTGGTGCCGAGCATCACCGCCGGCGGGCCGCCCCCGGCGTGCGGATCGCTCGAATACCAGCCGTGCCGTCCCGGGGTCGTGCCCAACTTCACGGCGGCCGGGATGTCGCGAGACCTCGTGCGCAGGTGATGTGAAGCCCGATCAGGAGTCGCTGCCGCTGCTTCAACGGCTGCACGAGCGGGTGTTCGCTGACCCCGAGGTGCGCGCGGTGTTGGACGCGGGCTTCGCGCAGCTTGCCTTGGAGCTGGAGAGTCGGCTGGAGCCGCCGCATGCGACATGTACCGTTCCGATCGCGTTGTTCACGGGCGCGGGGCAGGACCTGATGGCGGCGGCGAGCGAGGATCCCGTCACTGGCGGCCGCCACGATCAGGTCCGGCTCTGCCGGCTGTTCCTGCTGCGGCGAGGTGCGCGGATGGCCGTACCGGAGCGGCACCTCAACAGTGTGCAGCGCCTGGTTTCGTATCGCGGGAATGGCAGGATCTGCCAGGGTGTGCCCGGGGGTGGTTCGATGGAGTTGAGGGCAAGGGCGATCTGCAGTCCGGGTGCGAAGGGATCCGTGCGCAACGATGTCGCCCGCGCGGCCTCCTCCGGTCTCGCACGCCACTGGGACATCGTCCCCGCGGGCGTCTGGCACTACCCGGAGGCGGATGGCGGGGAAGACTGGGCGACCGTGACCTTCCACAGCGCGGCGGAAGGCGAGATTGTGGATGAGCTGTGTAACGAGGGTTGATTGCGGAAAGGAATGGAATGTGACCGAGCATGACGTAACGGCGGATCACCAGAGGCCGGAATGCCGGCAGGAAATCATGTAAGTTCATACGGGGCTGCACGATCTGCGTTTCCTGCCGTTGGACTGGACCTTGCTGGACCGTGCGGCCAAAGCGGGAAAACCGGAGTAGATTGGCGGGACTTCCCCGCCTCGTCCGAGGCACCAGCCTTGAACGCTCCGACCGCCTCCTCGGGCACCCACCAGCGCGGCCTCCAAGTGTCCCTATCCCGCCCGGCAAGTGGGACGCGATTCAAGTAGAAAAGAGAACAAGCAACCGCTGTCAGGGGCCGCATTCCAGATGCTCTGGGCTACGTGCTCAGCCACTCGCACCCCTCGTCCGAGACCAAGTACATGAGAATCCAAGTCTGAAGCTTCTCCGAATCGTCGATCCTCCGGTCCAGGACGAATAGCGTATCGCCCCGGAAGGTCTCCATCGGCCGAATCTCGAAGTCGCGCGGCACGAGGGTGTCCACGCACGCCTGTGAGAGGTCTGGCGAAAGAACTCCGACCCACACCTTGGCGGTGAGCACGGGCATCGGCTCCATCCGGAGGGCCGTCTGATCGTGGTGGGTGAATACGAAACCGCCGCCGGGCCGTGCGAACAACTGACGCAGGTGCGAACTGCTCTCCAACACCTCGCGGAACGGAAGCAGGTCGACGTCGATGCGTTCACGGAAGTCGGGCGGGACTCCCTTCCGGCGCACGACCGGCACATCGGCAGTGTCAACGACTTCACCCCGCGTGTTCAGGACGAACATCTCGTCCATCCCGGACCACCCTTGGACGAACCGCCCGCGCGAGAATGCGAGAGAACTTAGCCGGAAGGAGGCTGCGTAGGACCAGTTGTCGCTCTCCGCCGACGCCAAGTACTCGGCAGGGAGGGTTCCAAAGCTCGCGAATTCGTCTGTGGCCGGTCTCCAGCGCGTCAGTGACGTCTTGCGGCTGAGTTCGAAATCGGTCATCCAGACATCCTCGCCGGTCACCAGCGCGGGTGTGATACCGGCCAGCGCCGGGAAGGGCACGACCCGTCTGGTCTCGCCGGTATTCCGGTCGAAGACATTCGCCCGGCGGGACTGGGTCGACTGCACGGAGATCGTCGAGTCGTCGAGAATTACCGGAACCCCCAGCCCCCAACGAAACTCTCCCGGCCCCTCT
>VYAQ01000180.1 GCA_009844885.1 Gemmatimonadota bacterium | reverse complement strand
GGCCCGATCATTGGGCCATCGTCCGCGACGCCCTGCGCCGACACGTTCCGGATCGCGAGGTGCTCGCATTTGGATCGCGGGCCACATGGACCGCGAAGGATTACTCGGATCTGGATCTCGCAATCATGGGTGAGGAGCCGCTCTCGCTGCGAGCTTCGTCGGCCTTGGATGAAGCCCTTGTCGATTCGGATCTGCCGTTCAGGGTGGACATCGTCGATTGGGCGAGGATCGACGATTCCTTCCGCGAGATTATCCGGCGCAATGGAGTGGTGTTGCAGGGTTGGGGGCAACGTCCTGAAGCGGATGGTTGCGAGACGACGACCCCTGGGCGATCAGAAAAGCTCGCAGAGTGGACCAGAACCACTCTTGGAGAGTTGCTGTCGTTCTCCAACGGTAAGTCAAGCCCTGACCGATCTGACCTCCTGCCGCACCCCGTCTACGGCTCAAACGGAGTCATCGGATTCGCCGACAAGTCCAACGCCGGACCCAGCACGATAATCATCGGTCGCGTAGGTACCTATTGCGGCTCGCTGCACTACAGCGATAGCGCCTGTTGGGTCACGGACAACGCCATTCGAGCCTCTGCCATTGGTCGAAACAAGCCGAGTTTCCTGCGCTACCTGCTCAGAACGTTGAGACTGAACGCGCGGCGGACAGGTTCTGGCCAGCCGTTGCTGAACCAGACCATCCTGTCCGAAATACCAGTAGTGGTCCCCAATCCCCCCGAGCAACGCGCCATCGCTCACGTCCTCGGCACGCTGGACGACAAGATCGAGTTGAACCGCCGGATGAACGAGACGCTGGAGGCGATGGCGCGGGCGCTGTTCAAGTCCTGGTTCGTCGATTTCGATCCGGTTCGAGCCAAGATGGAGGGCCGGGACACGGGCTTGCCGCAGGACATCGCCGACCTGTTCCCCGACCGGCTCGTGGATTCCGAGGTGGGAGAGATAGCGGAGGGGTGGGAGGCAAAGTCGCTGAAGGACTGCATGAACCTGACGATGGGGCAGTCGCCGCCGGGAAGCACCTACAACGACCACGGAGACGGCTTGCCCTTCTTCCAAGGCCGAGCGGAGTTCGGCTTCCGCTATCCTGAGAAGCGGAGATTCTGTTCCGCGCCGACTCGCGTTGCGAATCCAGACGATACGCTCGTCAGCGTCCGGGCACCCGTCGGGGACATCAACTTGGCTTGGGAACGGTGTTGTATCGGACGGGGCGTGGCGGCACTGAGACACAAGTCGGGCTCAAGCTCATTCACTTACCATTCGGCTTGGGCCTTGCAGCGAGAATTGAAGGAGTACGAACACACGGGAACCGTGTTCGGGGCGATCAACAAGGGACAGTTCCAAGCCCTGACGGTCACCGAGCCTGATCCCCGCGTCGTCGAGGCGTTTGACGCGATGTCCGTGAATCTGGACGCGCGAATCAGATCGAACACTGCGGCATCCCGTACCTTGGCTGGCCTTCGCGACACCCTTCTACCCAAGCTCATTTCCGGCGAGATCCGCGTGCCGGCCACAGACCGGGGACCGACTCAGTGACTGCCGCCCCCGAACCCCGCCCACGCCGCGAAGTCGTCTCGTTGATCCGGCCCCGCACGGCGAGATCGCGCTGATGGCAGAGGAACGCACAAGGAACCTCTACGTGATTCGTCTTGGCGACTCCGACGATGGCGAGTCCATCCTCGACGATACGAAGTTCATGGCGAGGAACCCGCACTATCGGCGCGGTAGCGGGAAGCCATGCGTCTACGTGGGGCAGACCGCCCTCGACCCTGAAGAGCGCTTCCGTCAGCACAAGAGCGGCTACAAGGCATGTCGGATCGCGAAAAAGTACGGGATGCACCTCATGAAGAAGAAGTACGAGCGACGGAATCCCGTTCCTGCGTCGGATGCCTTGGAGAGGGAGAAGGCCTTGGCCCGCCACCTGCAACGAAGGGGCTACGCGGTGTGGTCGAACTGATGCTCCTCCCGCAGACCTCATGACCCCCTTCACCGAGTCGGAGGTCGAAGCCGCCGCGCTGGATTGGCTCGACGGCCTCGGGTGGAGGGTGGCCCACGGTCCCGACATCGGGCCGCACGCGGAAGGCGCGGAACGGGCGGACTACGCCGAAGTCGTTCTTGAGCACCGGCTGCGCGACGCCTTGGATCGGTTGAACCCGGACCTGCCCGCCGGGGCTTTGGACGACGCTTTCCGCAAGATCACTCGCCCCGAAGGCTCCACGCTGGAAGCCCGCAACCGTGCATTCCACCGCCTGCTCGGGGATGGCGTGACGGTCGAGTACCGGACCCGTGGGGGTGCCGTGCGCGGCGCGCAGGTCTCCGTCCTCGACTACCGGAGCCCCACGAACAACGACTGGCTGGCGGTAAACCAGTTCACCGCCGTCGAAGGTGAGCACGAATGTCGGCCGGATGTCGTGCTGTTCGTCAATGGTCTTCCGCTGGGCCTCATCGAACTCAAGAACCCGACTGTCGAGAAGGCCACGGTGTGGACGGCCTGGAATCAGATCCAGACCTACAAGGCCGAACTCACGGACCTGTTCGCCTTCAACGCGGTGCTCATCGCCTCGGACGGCCTCAAGGCGCGAATGGGGACGCTCACCGCCGGACGCGAGTGGTTCAAGCCGTGGCGCACCATCAAGGGGGAGACGGTGGCCGGACCGCATCTTCCCCAGTTGCAGGTGATGCTCGAAGGGATGTGCGAGCGTGAGCGGTTCCTGTCGTTGGTCCGGGACTTCATCGTCTTCGAGGACGATGGCAGCGGCAAGCTGGCCAAGAAGATGGCGGGGTATCACCAGTTCCATGCGGTGGAGACTGCGGTAGAGGAGACCGTGCGCGCAGCCGCGCTCCGGCGGCAAGAGAAACGGGTCCCCGAGGCGGGTGGGCGCTATGAGCCGGACCGGAAGCCCGGAGGTGCGCCGGGCGACCGGCGCATCGGAGTCGTCTGGCATACCCAGGGTTCGGGGAAGAGCCTGACCATGGCCTTCTACGCCGGGAGGATCGCCCGCGCCCCGACGATGGAGAACCCGACCATCGTGGTCCTGACGGACCGCAACGACCTCGACGAACAACTCTTCGGTACGTTCTCCCGCTGCCACGACCTCTTGCGGCAAACTCCGGTCCAAGCCGAGAACCGGGCCGACCTGCGCGCCAAGCTGGCCGTCCAGTCGGGCGGCGTGGTGTTCACCACCATCCAGAAGTTCTTCCCCGAGGGGAAGGGCGACCGGATGCCCGAGTTGTCCAAGCGCCGCAACATCGTGGTGATCGCCGACGAAGCGCACCGGAGCCAGTACGACTTCATCGACGGCTACGCCCGCCACATGCGCGACGCGCTCCCCAACGCCTCGTTCATCGGCTTCACCGGCACGCCCATCGAACTGAGGGACGCCAACACTCGGGCCGTGTTCGGCGACTACATCAGCGTCTACGACATCGAGCAGGCGGTCGAGGACAAGGCCACGGTGGCGATCTACTACGAGAGCCGGCTTGCGAGGCTGGCGCTGGACGAGTCCGAACGGCCGAAGATCGATCCTGACTTCGAGGAGGTGACCGAGGGCGAGGAGATCGAGCGCAAGGAGAAGCTCAAGATCAAGTGGGCTCAACAGGAAGCGGTCGTCGGATCCCCGCACCGCCTCAAGCTGATCGCCGAGGATATCGTCTCGCATTTCGACCGGCGGCTCGAAGCCATCGACGGCAAGGCGATGATCGTCTGCATGAGTCGCCGCATCTGCATCGACCTCTACCGCGAACTGATTCGTCTGCGCCCGGAGTGGCACCACGAGGACGACGCCGACGGCGAGATCAAGGTCGTGATGACCGGGAGCGCGTCGGACCCTCCCGACTGGCAGCCGCTTATCCGGAACAAGAAGCGCCGCGAGATTCTGGCGAAGCGGTTCCGCGATCCCGGCGATCCCCTCCGGGTCGTGCTCGTGCGGGACATGTGGCTGACCGGCTTCGATGCCCCGAGCCTGCACACGATGTACGTGGACAAGCCGATGCGCGGCCACGGGCTCATGCAGGCGATCGCGCGGGTGAACCGGGTGTTCCGGGACAAGCCGGGCGGCCTCGTCGTGGACTACCTCGGGCTCGCCCACGAACTCAAGCGCGCTCTCGCGACCTACACCGAGAGCGGCGGCACGGGCAGAACCACGCTGGACCAGTCCGAGGCGGTCGCCGTGATGCTGGAGAAGTACGAGGTGTGCCGAGGCCTGGTCCACGGCTTCGACTACTCGGGGTGGATCGGCGGCACGCCCACCGAACGCACGGGTCTGCTTCCGGCGGCCCAGGAGCACATCCTCGCGCAGGAGAGCGGCAAGGAACGCTATCTGCTGGCGGTGCGCGAACTCTCCCAGGCGTTCGCGCTGGCCGTCCCCCACGAAGAGGCGATGCGGATCCGAGACGACGTGGCGTTCTTCCAAGCCGTCCGGTCCGTGCTGGCCAAGCGGGTGCCGGGGGAGACGCGCACCGAGGAAGAGTTGGACATGGCCATCCGCCAGATCGTCTCACGGGCCGTCGCCTCCGAAGGCGTCGTGGACATCTTCGCCGCGGCCGGCCTTGAGAAGCCCGACATCTCGATCCTGTCCGAGGAGTTTCTGGCCGAAGTGCGGGGCATGAAGCGGCGAAACCTCGCGGTCGAACTGCTGCGGAAGCTGCTCAAGGGAGAACTGGCGGTCCGCAGGCGAAGGAACGTGGTCCAAGCGCGATCCTTCGCCGAGATGCTCGACCGGACCGTCCGCCGCTACGCGAACCGGGCCGTCGAAGCCGCGCAGGTCATCGAGGAACTGATTCAGCTTGCCCGCGAGATGCGCCAAGCGAACGCCCGAGGGGAGGCGCTGGGGCTCTCCGAGGACGAACTGGCCTTCTACGACGCGCTCGGCACGAACGACAGTGCCGTGCAGGTGCTCGGCGACGAGACGCTGCGCGACATCGCCCGCGAACTGATTGAGACCGTGCGGAACAACGTCAGGATCGACTGGACGCTGCGCGAGAACGTCCGCGCCAACCTGCGGCGGCTCATCAAGCGCATCCTTCGCAAACACGACTATCCGCCCGACAAGGAAGAGAAGGCGACACGTACTGTGCTCGAACAAGCTGAGGTGCTGTCGGAGGCGTGGGTAGCTTGGGGGACGTCGGTGAGTCGGGCTGCCCATTCTCCTCGGAGACCGGAGTGACCCATGAGTCATGAATTGACCACGATTGAGGCAGCCATGGGAGCAGTGAGCGTGTTGGCCTCTCGGCTGCTCGGGCCAGGGGTCGACGAACTTGGTGAAATCAGCCGCGACTTCGCACGCTACTGGCGTCTGCGGAATCTGATGGCGATTCAGGAGAAGGTTGAGAAGGTTCTCCAAGCCAAGGGTCTCGATTACGGTGACCTGCGTCACTTGTCGCTGTCGGTGGGACTGCCTCTGCTCGAAAGGGCATCCTATCAGGACGACTCGGTTCTTCAGGACAAATGGGCCAATCTGATGGCGGCCTCGTTGATCTCGGAGGAATCAGATGGAAGATTCAGTCTAGATGTCATGCATGTCGAAATCCTCAACCAGATGGCTCGACTAGATTGTGAAGTCCTTGAGTTTGTCTGTGAACGGGGGATCGATCATCAAGACGAGCAGGGCCACATCGTGGTGTCTGGACTGGACCCCACGGAAGTTGAGGCTGCATTCTCGGGGAAGCTGGCCCACATCTCGCTTGAGAAGCTCTGCGCTCTGGGGGCTGTACAGCGCTCGATTCGGTCGCCTCTGCAGGTGGCGAGGAGCATTTCCGGGCTTCGGGAGATCCTCGCGCCGACGCTCGTGGGCCTCAATCTTTACGTGGCTTCCTCGGGGAAGACTCCGAGATGGATGAAAGAGAAGGGGGCTGGCGAGTAAGACGCCCTGAAATCACGCATGCGGATTCCCGCCGTTCACCTTGCATTCCGGCTATCTGGAGACGGTGCAGTCTGACACCCTTCCAACGGCAGGAGTGGCAGATCGTGCAGTCCCAGTTTGACTTACGTGATCTCCTGCCGGGATGTTGGCCGTTAGCCGTCCGCCTACGCGCCA
>VYAQ01000072.1 GCA_009844885.1 Gemmatimonadota bacterium | reverse complement strand
GTCAACTGGTAGGAAAAACCCGACATTCCAGAGCGTTCCTGAGCGTTCCAGCGGTGGGGTAAACCCGTTGGCTGCCGTCGCCAGTCGCGCCCCCGTGCCCCCAAATCGGCGGTGGACTGGCCGGTGTACCGCCGTGCCGAGGTCGTGGGTTGTACCGGGCAGGAAATGCAGGTAGACTCCCACACCATGACGCAGCGAGAGCACGACAAGGCACTGGACCCGGTGCGCAGACGGCTGCTCCAGCTACTGGCTGCGAACGGCTCGAACCTGCGAACCGCTTCGCTCGCCATGGGGCGGAACGCCGCCTACCTGCACCAGTTCATCAAACGGGGCACGCCGAAGGCCTTGGCCGAGGACGACCGCGAGATCCTTGCCGAGCATCTGGGGTGCAGGCCCGACCTGCTAAGGCTCGACCGGAAAGTCCGGCTCGCGGCGCGTGCCAAACCGCCGCCCGCTTCCGGCCCCTATTCCGCCCCGAAGGGTTACAGTGCCGTGCCGGAGGCCGATGTCCGGAGGGCGGCTGCCGCCGGAGCTTGGAGCGGCGATCTGGAGGAAGCGAACGAGGCGTGGCTGTTCGCCGATCCGCTCATCCGCCACGAGTTACGGGCCGAGCCCGGCGACCTGTGGATGATTCCGGTGGACGGCGACTCGATGGAGCCGGTCCTCGCGAGCGGCGACCGCATCATGATCGACGTGAGCCGGACGGTGCCGGTGCCGCCGGGGATCTTCGTGATCTGGGACGGCATGGGACTCGTCGCGAAACGGATCGAGCACGTGCCGCACTCCGACCCGCCCAAGGTCGTGCTCAGATCCCTCAACCCCGCGTACAACAGCCACGAGTGCTTCGCCGAGGAGATCCGCGTCGTCGGGCGGGCGGTTTGGGCCTCCCGAAGGCTGTAGGCTCGCACCGCCCGGTCGCTCCGCGAAGGTCGCGCGTTATATTGGCAGTCCCTGTCCCCCACTTTGGATACAGCAGCCATGAACAGCTTGCCCGTTCACACCGCGAGCCGGATCGGCGGACGCCGATTCGCCCGGCGACGGCGCGCCGCCTGGGCCGCCGCGGCAAGTGGCCGATGAGTCGCCGCGAGCGGTTGGTGCGGACGATCCTCGGGGGCCGCTCGGACGCGAACATCCGCTTCAATGAACTGCGGGCGCTGATGCGGTATCTTGGATTCGACGAACGCGTGCGCGGCAGCCACCACCTCTTCGACAAGGAAGGGGTCGTGGAGATCGTCAACCTCCAGAGGCGGGGCGGCCACGCCAAGCCCTACCAGGTGAGGCAGGTTCGGCGGTTGATCCTCAAGTACAAGCTGGGAGCGGACGACTGATGTTCAAATACGAGATCATCCTCTACTGGAGCAACGAGGACGAGGCCTTCGTTGCGGAGGCGCCCGAGTTGCCCGGGTGCATGGCGCACGGGGCCGATCAGGAAACCGCGTTGGAAAACATCAAAGACGCGATGCGGTTCTGGATCGACCGGGCTCGGGAGTTGGGGCGGCCCGTTCCGGAGCCGAAGGGCGAGCGCCTCATGCTCGCCTGATTCGCCCCATGCGTCCAGCAGACGATTCTCTCCGGTTCCTCCAAGTAGGTTCCCACCGGCTGCCTTCGCCAGAGCGGTTGGCTTCGGAAGGCCGTCGTCCGTGAGCCCCTTCGACCGTGCTCATCGGTGCTGTGCCGTGAACGGGGCCGGGACCCACGCGCCGTTGGCGACGGGCCGGTAGGGACCCGCCAATGGATGTCTTCGCCTTCCGCGACGAGCTCGTCGCCGAGTATTCGAGGTTCTCTCAGAGCTTCACGCGCATACGCGCTCCCGACATCTCGCGCACGGTGGACGCGGCCTACGCTGCGGGCCGTTTCTGGCCCGCACCGCTCATCCAGCTGAACCCGAGCTTCGAGCCGGGCGGCTGGATCGAAGAGCTTGTCTCAGAGGGCGTACTCGATCCCGAGTGCTCGAACATCTTCAAGCTCAAGAACAGGGACGACGAGTCCGGCAAGCGACTCCGTCTCCACCGGCACCAGACCGACGCGATCGAGATCGCCAAACGGCGCGAGAGCTACGTGCTGACGACAGGCACGGGCTCGGGCAAATCGCTCGCCTACTTCATCCCCATCGTGGACGATGTGCTGCGGCGCCGGAAGGCGGGGCAAAGCAACAAGGGCATCAGCGCGATCGTCGTCTATCCGATGAACGCGCTCTGCAACAGCCAGCGCGAGGAACTCGACAGGTTCCTGAGGCTCGGCTACGGCGAAGGCTCCGAGCCGGTCACGTTTGCGCGCTACACGGGCCAGGAATCGAACGAGGAGCGCGAACGGATCGCCAAGAACCCACCGGACATCCTGCTCACGAACTACGTCATGCTCGAACTCCTCATGACGAGGTTCCACGAGACCGACAAGGCTGTGCGCCGCCACGCCGAGGGGTTGAGGTTTCTGGTGCTGGACGAGCTTCACACCTACCGGGGCCGGCAGGGCGCGGACGTGGCCATGCTCGTGCGCCGTGTGCGTGAACGGTTCAACGACCGGCTGCTCTGCATCGGCACCTCCGCGACAATGGCCTCGGAGGGCACAGAGGAGTCGCGGAACGAGGCGGTGGCGGACATCGCTAGCCAACTGTTCGGCGCACCGGTCGATCCTGCCAACGTGGTGACGGAGACGCTCCGGCCCGTGACAGACCGGGCCAATGTCGTGAGCGGACCCGATCTTCGGGTGGCCGTCGAGCCGGGCGTCCCGCGAGGCCCCGATTACGACAAGCTGGCGGGGCACCCGTTGACGGCTTGGGTCGAACACAAGCTGGGCCTTGAAGAGCGGGACGGGAAGCTCGTCCGGCTCTCGCGTCCTCTCTCGATCCACGAGGCGTCCGAGCTTCTGGCGGCCGACAGCGGTCTCGAAGCGGAACGCTGCCGACGCCACCTTGCCGCTTTCCTGCTGGCCGCGCACCGGAGCCGGAACGATAAGGGAGGGAGCCTGTTCGCCTTCCGGCTCCATCAGTTCATCAGCGGCGCATGGAACGTGTATGCGACGCTCGAAGGTCCGGGCGAGCGGTATGTGACGCTCGACGGCCAGCAGTTCAAGCCGGGAGACCGGGAACGGCGGCTCTGGTCGCTCTCCTTCTGCCGGACGTGCGGACAGGAATACGTGCCCGTCTGGGCCAGCTTGTCCGGGCGGGAGCCAAGCGCCTTCGAGCCGCGCGAGCTGTCCGAACGCTCCACCGACGAGGAGGATGTCCAGTACGGCTACCTCATGCCCGATCCGGCGGGGATGTTCGACGCCTCGGATCTTGACCGGTACCCGGAGGACTGGTTGGAACACCCCGGCGGCGAGGCGCGGCTGAAGCGGCATTTCCGCGGCCGCCGCCCCCGGCGGGTGCGGGTCGATCCCAACGGGTCCGTCACGGACGACGGCCTGTCGGCGCACTACGTGCCGGAAGCGTTCCGGTTCTGCCTCAACCCCGACTGCGACGCCCGCTTCGACGGCACGGCTCGGAACGAGTTCACGAAGCTGTCGGGCCTGTCCAGCGAAGGCCGGAGTTCGGCGACCACGATCCTCGCGCTGTCCGCGCTCAAACACCTGATCGGCACCGATCTCGACGAGCGGACCAAGAAACTGCTGGCGTTCACCGACAACCGGCAGGACGCGAGCCTTCAGGCGGGCCATTTCAACGACTTCGTGCAGATCCTGCTGCTGCGGGGCGCGCTGCTCGCGGCGATACGCAGCGCGGGTGGCGAGCCCCTGACCGACGAGGTCCTGACCCAGAAGGTGCTTACCCACCTGCGCCTCGATCCCTCGGACTACTCGGCCAATCCGGCGGCCAAGGGCGTCAAGGCCCAGAACACGCTCAAGGCGCTCCGCGACGTGCTCGGCTACCGGCTGTACTTCGACTTGCAACGCGGCTGGCGGATCAACAACCCGAACATCGAGCAGCTCGGACTGCTCGAAATCGGCTACCGGGAACTCGACGAATGCTGCCGGGATGAGGAGGAGTGGCGCGCGCGCCATCCCCTGCTCGGATCGATCGCGCCCGAGGACCGGTTCGCCCTCGTCCGGGAGCTCCTGGAACGCATGCGGAGGGCGCTTTGCATCAAGACGATCTACCTGGATCCGAACTTTCAGGAGCGGATGCGCAACCGGAGCTACAACGAGTTGAAGGAGCCTTGGGGACTGTCCGAGGACGAGATACCGTTCTCGCACGCATACATGGTTCCGCGACCGAGCGCCCGCGGACGAAAGTCCGAGTACAGGACGCACCACGTATCCCACCGCTCGGCCTTCGGCCGCAAGGTCAAGTCCACCGAGTACTGGGGAACGGACAACCGGCACTATCCCGAGAAGTTCGACGAGAGCGTCTACAACGAAGTGATCGACGATGTGCTCGGTGTGCTGACCACATACGGATATGTCGAGCCCTCCGAACTCGACGGCGGGCGCGTCGGATACCGGATCGACGGCTCGGCGCTGGAGTGGCGCTCGGCTTCAGGCGGCGGGGACGGGGACGAAGGCGAGGCGGAGGGCGGTGTGAACCCGTTCTTCCGCGACCTCTACGAGAACGTGGCCGGACTCCTGGGCTCCGAAGACCGGCTGTTCCACCGGTTGGAGGCCCGTGAGCACACGGCGCAGGTCGAGTCGGAAGACCGCGAGGAGCGGGAACGCCGGTTCCGGCAGGGGTTGGCCGCCTCCGAAACCCGAGGCCTGCCCATCCTGTTCTGCTCGCCGACCATGGAGCTCGGCGTGGACATCGCGACGCTCAACGCTGTCTACATGCGGAACGTGCCGCCGACCCCGGCCAACTACGCGCAGCGGAGCGGCCGGGCGGGCCGGAGCGGGCAGCCGGCGCTCGTCGTGACCTATTGCGCGGCGCGCTCGCCGCACGACCAGTACTTCTTCGCCGATCCGACCCGCGCGGTGGCGGGCGAGGTCAATCCGCCCAGCATCGATCTGGCCAACGAGGACCTGGTCCGCAGCCACCTGCAAGCGGTCTGGCTGGGGGAGACGGGCGTGAAGCTCGGATCCTCGGTGCGCGACGTGCTCGACCGGGAACGGTCCGAGAAGCTGCCCCTCCACGAGGAGATCGCGGCGCAGATCGGCTCCGGCCTCGCCGTGAGTGAGGCGACGAGGCGCGCCGAACGCATCCTCGCCACCTTGGAGGAGGATCTCGCCGGGCGCGCGGCTCCGTGGTACACGGCCACTTGGCTGCCGGGCGCGATGAAGTCGGCGGAACGACGGCTGGACGAGTCGTTCGACCGGTGGCGCTCGCTGTTCCGCGCGACGGCGAGCCAGATCCGGGTCGCCAACGAGGTCATCAACAACGCAGCCGCGACCGAGAAGGAGCGCCGCCAGGCGAAGGCCCGCTACGACGAGGCCTACACGCAGCAGAATCTGCTTCTCGGCAGCCGGGCGACCATGAACTCCGACTTCTACACCTATCGCTATCTGGCCGCGGAGGGGTTCCTGCCCGGCTACAACTTCCCGCGCCTGCCGCTCATGGCGTTCATCCCCGGGCGCCACAGGAGGGTGGCGCGCGACTCGTTCCTGAGCAGGCCGCGGTTCCTCGGGCTGACCGAGTTCGGCCCCCAGTCCATCATCTACCACGAGGGCAGCACGTACCGGGTCCGGCGCGCCATCCTGACGGTCGGCGATGAGGCGGCGGCGACGGCCACGTCCAGGCTTCCGGTCGAGGCCGCGCGGATCTGTCCGGCCTGCGGCTACGGGCATTTCGGGGACCAGAAGGAGTTCGAGCGCTGCGCCAACTGCGACGAACGGCTCGACGGAGGGCGTGCCGTTCTGAACCTGTACCGCATCGAGCAGGTCTCGACCCGGAGGGCGAACCGGATCACCTCGGACGAGGAGGAGCGCCAGCGCCAAGGTTACGAGATGGTGACCACGCTGCGGTTCAGCGAGGAGGAGGGACGCGCGCGCGTCGATGCCTTCGCCGTCGAAGAGGCCGGCGAGACGCTGGTCGAACTCCGGTACAGCCCCGCGGCGACGCTGTGGCGCATCAACCTCGGTTGGCGCCGGAGGCGGGAGAAGTCCGTCTACGGCTTCAGCGTGGACACGAACACCG
>VYAQ01000098.1 GCA_009844885.1 Gemmatimonadota bacterium | reverse complement strand
GGCCGGGGGGTCGTCGGCCGTATCGGTAACGGCTGCCGGTTCGTCGTCGTCAGCCGACTCGCCGACCACAGCGTCCGACGCCTCCTCGTCATCCTCCTCCAACCGGTCCTGTTGCAGCTTGCGGACCGCGAGGAACTCGAGCACCCGGTCCTTCACGTCTTCCAGGCCGTAGTGGTCCTCGTCGAGGATTTCCTCCGCCCGGTGCAGGTCGATCTTGTCGTCCGTCCGGTCGCTCCACGGCAGCTCGGTGATCCACTCCAGATACGTCCGGATCACCTGGTACTCGGCCGCCTGCGGGGAGGTGCGGTCGAGCCGCCGGAGTTCGCGCTCGACCTCGTTGCGGGCGACCTCCGTGAGCTCGAGCTTGGCGATCCGGTCGCGCAGCTCCTCGACGTCGTCGCGGTCTCCCTCTTCGCCCAGTTCCTTGCGGATCTGCTTCATCTGTTCCCGAAGAAGCATCTCGCGCTGGCGCTCGCCGAGCTCCTCCTGGACCTTGGCCTGGATGTCCTCCTGCGCGTCGATCCGGACCAGCTCCCGCTCGACGGCCACCAGCGCCGCCCGCATCCGGTCCTCGTCGCCCAGCGTCTCCAGCAGCTCCTGCTTCTCGTCGGTGGGAAGGTCCAGGTAGAACGCCACCAGGTCGGCGAAGGACCCGGGGTCGTCCACGCCCTGGATCAACTGGTTCAGCGCCTCGGCCGACACACCCCTGCGCGTGCCCAGCTCGGCGGCGCGCTCGCGCAACTCGCTGTCGAGCGCCTTGACGCCGGGGTCGGCCGGATCGGGGATCGCGTGCCGCTCCATTGGGACCAGCGTGGCCCGCAGCATCGCTTCGCCGTCGTCCACATAGGCGACCGCGCGGGCGCGCGATTCTCCCTGGACGAGCAGCTGAATGCCGCCCCGGACGCGGTGGGTCTGGATGATCCTGACGACGGTTCCGACCGCGTAGAGAATCTGCGGATCCGGGTCGTCCTGGTTTTCGTTCTGCGCCACCGCGAAGAGGCGGCGGTCACCTTCGAGCGCCTCCTGCACGGCCTCGACCGTGCCGGGGCGGCCGGCGGATATCGGTACCGCCACGCCCGGATACACGACCGTGTCGCGCAGGGGCATGACGGGCAATGTGAACCTTCGGCTCATGTCTATTCTCTCTTGGCGCCTTGTTCTCAGGGGTGATAATGGGCTTCACGCCAGAACCCTGCCAGAGTCTTACGACGATCCCCGACCGCAGGTTACCGTAACGTTACTGCCGAAATGGCAGGATTCGATCATCAAATCGGCCATTTTGGCAGGGAAATGGCGGAGGTTCGGCCATTTTGGCGGGGGGAGGGTTTTCCCTCTATCGAAAGCCGACAGTTCGTTGTTAGCGTTTTGGAGTGATAGAGCGGCTGGGTATCAGGGGAAGGACGGCAGCCGATGACGAAGACGCGGCACTACACGTTCATGGCGCTGGCCGGGCTCACGCTCGCGGGTTGCATCTACGAGGACAACGGCTTGGTCTTTACGAACCAGGCCCCACAGGTATCAAGCGTCGAGCTTCCCGACCAGGTGCTGACCGTCGGTCGGCCGCTGACGATCTCAAGGGCCGAGAACCTCTTTTGGGACGACGACCCCCTGACGCTCACCGCCACGTCTTCCGACTCGACGGTCGTGGCGGTATCGATGGCCCTCGGGGAAGGTTCGTATTCGCTGACCTTCGACCCGCGGTCGCCGGGCATGGCCACTGTTTCAATCATCGCGACAGAGCCCGAGGGCGATGGCAGCGGCGACGAACAGCAGCCACAGGGCCGGTCGGTGACGCGCACGGTCGGCGTGACGGTCGTCGAGTCAGCCCCAAGGCGAGCACCGTGATGAATGGCCGAACAGCCCTGATCGCCGGCGTGGCATTCGCACTGCAGGGGTGCAAGTCGCTCACGGACGACGAGTGCTACGATCCCGACTTCCCCGAGATCGTGCCCTCCGACCTCACCGGCATCTGGACCGGCGTAACGCGCGACGCGATTTCCATACGTTACGAGCTTCGGCAGGGCCGCTGGCTCACAGACGCCGGACGGGATGAAGCCCGATTCACCGGGACGGTCCTGATCACGATTCCCGGGCCCGTGGAGGCAAGCGACTCGTTGAGCGGGTGGACGCTGGCGATCCCCAATTGCGACGAGAGCAGGATCCTCCGCCAGTCCGTCAGGGTCTTCGCCCATCTGACCGTGAAGCCTACCGACCAACTCGAATTCCCACTGCATATCGACATGCTGTACGGACATGTGGAGGACGGCGAGATCGACGCCGGGCTGATCTACAACGGACCCACCGCGTTCACGTTCGATGCGAACGGCGAACTGACGGGCGTAGAGTTGGACAACTTCACCGACACGGACTTCAGGCTGACCCGGGGCGACCAGTCCGCCTATCGCACCCGGATCTCCACGGCACGCGACGGCGTGGCGGCGGCGAAGTACCCGTAGACTCCCTCGCCGGCGATGCCGAATCCGGGCCAGGGCTGCGGCAGCGGGAAACTGCTCGTGTACTTCACGAAGTTGGTGTAGTTCCAACCGATTCCAAGCAGCCTCAGCGACACGCGCATCGGCCTGTCGCGGTACCGCAGGGAGAGGGTATCGGTCCCGGCACCATTGAGGGTTGAGGGAATGAGGTCGAACGGACCTGTGTCGACCCGTACCTCCGCTCCGTCGTCCGAGATCTCGAAGGCGGACGGGATTTCGGCCCGCACGGTGCCCACCTCGGGGTCGATCACGTACCGTACCACGACCTCGACCCGGCGCCCCTGGGAGGGCGGCGGCAGTGTCACGGTGTCGTCCGGCTCCAGCAGAACCGGTGTCCCGGGCACGACCACGGAGCCGGTAAATGCCCCAAGTAGTGCGGTGCCCTCGATCCCATACGTGGTCCCAGGCCGAATCGCCTCGGGAAGCGCGGCGTGGAAGCAGCTTGCCGGCCCGGGCCACTTTTCCGCAGTGGCCGCCGTGCAAGATTCCACCGGCAGCGTTTCCGAGAGTGCCGCCGTCCATCCGGATCCCTGCAGCACCGCGTCCACCACTGGCGGGCTGTCGGTGAGTGCCCGGTGTGGATGGACAGCCAGCATGCGGGCGGAGCTCTCACCTGCGATGAGCATGATCGCCACGGTGACCACGTCGGGGTCTGTCTCAAGCGGATCGGGCGGACGGATTAAGCCGTCACAGGCCGCCGAGAGCAGCAGGACGGACCCCGGGAGGACAAGCGCGCGCTCTCTCAAAACCGGAACTCCACGCCGACGAACGGAATCATCGGAAGCTGCGGCAGATACACTCGCTTGACGGCCCCGTCGGCTCCCTCGCTCTTCACCTGCAACCCGACCACATTGGGCAGGCTGAAGAGGTTGGCAACCGACAGGTAGGGAACGACCGACCCGCCACCGAACCACGAGACCTGCTTGGGGCGGCGCCACCCCACGTCGACCCGCGCATAGTGCGGCAGTGTCCCCGAGTTGTACCGACCACCAAGGGGCACGAACTGCACCGTACCAAACGGATGCCGCTCGACGGGAACAATGGCCTCCAGCGGAGTCGTCGGCTGGCCCGAACGCAGCGAGAAGCGCGCGGACCAGGACGAGGTGCCCCGAGTATACGACGTGGCGAACTCGAACTCGTGCTCCCGGTGGAAGCGCGGCGTGTACGTACGGTCACCTACCGTTCGCGACACCCTCGCCCACCGGTAACTCCCCAGCGCCGCCAACCCGCGGCCCCCTTGCCAGCTCCACGAAGCCTCAATGCCCCGCGCCGTCCCGCTAGCCACCTCCCACAGCGAGGGGTCGCCGAGGGCGGCCGCGGTGACAGGCATCTCACCCAGCGCGGGCAACCTCAGGTTGGCCAGGGTGCGCGCATATGCGTCGACGCGGATCCGCAGCCCTCTTCCGGCGCCCTCCCAGCCGACCGAGAACTGGGTGTTGCGGGGAACGGGGCCGGAACTCACCGGAACGAGCAGATCGTAGGCCAGAAAGCTCGCCCCCAGCGCTTCCTCGTTACGCACGGAGGCCAGCGTCTGGCGGGACTGCGACGCCGACAATCGGGCATCCCACCACGAACCCGTATAGCTCAGCTCGGCAAAGGGCGAAACCGTGGTCGCCAGTCCCGCGAAGCGGTCGACCCGCAAGCCGGCCCGCGAGGACAGGCGTCCACCGAGCTCCATGTCAACGCTGGAGTGGCCCGCGAACCGCCAACGCCTCTGCCGAAGGTCCAGGGGCGAAAAGAAATAGCCGTCGTCGGCCTCGAATTCGTCGTCTAGGTCGTATCGGTGTGCAGCGGAGAATCTTGTCGCCTGCGCGCCGGCGACAACCGTGGCCCGGCCGGCGTGCCAAGTCAGTCGCAGGTCCGCCCGATCCTCGCTCATCGATCCGATGCCGGACAACAGGGTGTCGATTGGAGCCTCGTATTCGAGGAGCACCCCGTTCAGATATGATGCTTGACCTCCCCCCAGACCCAGCAGGTTACTGGAGAACCTGCTACGTCCGACGGTCGCGTCGAGGAGCCCTTTGGCACCAACTTTGTCCCGGTAGTGTATCGAGAAGGCCGCGTTGCCCCACTGAAGGTCGAGCGTTCTGGTCCTTTGGGAGTCGAAGTGCCCTAACGCCTCGGAATTGGCATACGCACTTACAGAGAGACGGCGCAGGCCGCCCCAGTCCTTCGTCACCTTGGCGTGCAGATCCTGGAAGAAGTACGGCACGTGCTGCTCGATGAAGCCCCCTTCCTCAAGCAGCCGTGTGAAGCCGTCGATATACGTTCGGCGTCCGTCCACGAGGTAGGAGAGCCCCTCTCCGACAGGCCCCTCCAGCGATAGTCTGGACGAAGCCAGACCGACCGATCCGGCCATGTGACGCCCATCGCGGGCTCCGTCGCGGGTCGCAATGTCGATGGCGCCGGAGAGCGATCCGACCTCGAGCACGTCCGCGCCGTATCCGGGCAACAGCGTAGCGCGCTCGACCACCTCCGCGTTCACTGCAGACAGAAACCCCCCGAGATGAAAGGCGTTGAACAGACGAACCCCATCGAGCAGCACGGGGGTTCCTTCGCTCGTGCCGCCCCGGACGTAGGGGATGGCGGCGTAGTCGGAGGGCGCCGACGCCGAAGGTGACACTGCGGTCGCCCGCAGCACGTCTGTCTCAAGGATCGTCGGCAGCGTCCGCATCAGTGCCGAGTCCACGACAAAGGCATCCCGCGACAGCGAAATCGGGTCCCCCGCACGGCCCTGGGTGAGCACTTCGATTCCTTCGAGTGCGATCGGGGACGGGTGCAAGAGAACGCGGACTGGCTCCACAGGAAGTCGGTCATAGCTTCGGACCCACGGCTCGTACCCGAATGCAGTCACCTCCAAGCGGAAACTCTGGCCGCTCGGGATGTTCGGCATGACGAATGCGCCGAAACGGTCGGAGCTTCCTGCGCCCGCGGCGTCGCCCGCGACAACGCTGACCTGGGCGAAGGCCACCGGTTCCAGGTCGATGCTGTCGCGGACGACGCCGGCGAGCGTGGCTTGTTGGAGGACGACGATCAGAAGTGCGCTGGTCATACGCCTCCGCTCACTCCGATGACGCACTGTGGGGCGCCGTTTGCTGGCAGGCGAATCATGGCGTCTCTGACTACCAGGAGAGGTCGACGACGATGTGGGTAAGGACGTAGGTCCCCGGGCCCGTATTGTAGTTGAAAGAGGCCGAACCGAGGTCGTCGTCGAACAGGACATCCGTTTCCACTGCGCTTACTCCGAACGTGGCGCCTCCCGGGGCGGGCGAGACCGGCAACATCTCATCCTCCGGGGTGTAGGCTTGGAATGGGATTACACCTTCGTAGCGTGCGGTGCCACTGATCCAAGTCCCGTCGGTATTGGTATACCCTACGGTGATCTCGACCTCTTCGGTACCGATCTCGGTCGAGATGTTCAAGGCAAATGCATCAAGCGTTGTCGGAGAGTCGGTTACCTGGCCGCCACCGCCACCACCGCCGCCGCCACAGTCGTTGTTCAAGGAATCGACGCAGTCGCCGTGCGCAAGTGTGGTCGCGTGCGTACCAAAGTGAACCCGCAGGTATTCCCGGAGAGCCTCTTCGGAATCGAAACTGCCGAAGTCGACGGACCTTGCCTTCTCGCCGCCGGTCGACAGCGTCCAGATGACGGCGACTTCGCCATCGCCCGGATCCTGAATGACTGGCCCGGGCACGTCCGGTTGCCGCCCAATCCGAGTGCCGATGGTTTCCATCGGGCGCACCAGGAACAAGGCATCATACCGACCTAATGCTTGCCTCCACTCAATCTGGTGGCCAGCGCCGGCGGCCTCGTGGACAACCAGGACAGGTGAGTCGGAGTCCCACGTGCCTGCCACACCGATTCGGGCCGTTCCGGTCCAAGTGAGGCGGTGTTCCCGGATTGGGGCAACCATTTCGATCGCCCCAAGGGCCTCTACCCAGGCGATGAAGTCGGCATCGGGAATCGCCACCGCGCTTGCGCTCTCCCGAAGGAACGATTCGCTCTCTCGTTCGCGGAGCAGGTCGGCTAGCATCACGCGGTGCTCGACCCCAGTCGACGCTCTCATTGCCTTCAGGACATGCATTCGCACATCCTCGGCGGCCATGGAATGGGCAATCGCGGCGGCCACGTTCGAGATAGCGTCTACGCTCCCAACAGATGTCGGCGGCGGTGTCGCGTGTTGCGGTGGCGTGATGTCGTTGCATGCCAGGAGCATCACGGCGGCGAGCAGCAGGATGAGGGTCTTGTTTCTCATGGTAGCATCTCCTTGGGGTTGGAAGGCCAAAACGCCACACAGCCACAAGATGCGACGCCGAGATCAGCCGCCGTTAGAGGGAAAACCCGGTATTGTGTACCGGGAAAATCCTTACCATGTACCGGGAAAACCCCTGAGCGACCACCTCTTTTCTACATGCTCCGTCCGGTCATCGCGATGACATCATCATTTCTCTCGTCGAAAATCGCGTAACGATCACGCAAAAACCGTCGCGCGTGACAAGACGATCCACTAGAATACGACCGGGCGTGACTGATCGAATGGAGCAGCCGTTGCTCAGCGACAGGGACTACAGGGCCGTGTTCGAGGCGTCGCCGGACGCGATGCTCATCGTGGACCCCGCCGGCCTGATCCGGGATCTGAACCCGCAGGCGCTGGCGATGTTCGGATGGAGCCGCGACGAGATGGAGGGCTCGGGCGTGGAGATGCTGGTTCCGGACGCCAGCCGCAGCCGGCATGAGCGGCACCGGCATCACTACGCCGAAGCGCCGCGTCCGCGTCCGATGGGGCAGGGACTCGAGTTGCAGGCCCTGCGCAAGGATGGCACGACCTTCCCGGTCGAGATCAGTCTGAGCCCCGGCAAGCTGGCATCGGGGCCGGAACGCGTGATCTGCACGATCCGCGACATCTCGGCCTGGAGGCGGATGCGGTGGTTGACCCGAATGAGGGTCATGGCGGCCGAGAATGAGCGAAGGCACCTCTCCCGCGAACTGCACGACGAGTTTCTCCAGTTCCTCGTGGCGTTCAAGATCAGGGGGAAGCTTCTGGCGGACGAGCCGGACCGGGACGAGAGAATACGCGCGTGGTCGGTGATCGCCGACGAGATCCTCGACGCGATCGCGGGGGTCAAGCGAATGATTCGGGGCCTGAGATCCTCGAAGCTCGAGCAGCAGGGGCTTGTTTCCGCGCTTGCCAGCTTTTTTCGCGACATCCGGAAGGTGCACGGGGTCACGATCCACGCCCGCCTCAGGCTCAAGTGGGTGGCCGACGAACTGGATCCGCTGACCGTCCTGGCCCTGTACCGGATCGTTCAGGAGGCCGTGACCAACGCAGCGACGCACGCCAAGGTGAGCGAGGCCGCCGTGATCCTCAGATCGGCGGACGGGATGATCATCACGGAGATCCGGGACGAGGGATGCGGGTTCGAGTTGTCCGATCCCGGAGCAGCCCGGGACGATGGCCACATCGGCCTCGTCGGGATGCGCGAGAGAGCAGAGGCAGTCGGGGGCAGCCTGACCGTGGAGACCTCGCCGGGCCGGGGCACCACGGTTCGGGCCGCCGTGCCGATGGTGGCTCCGGATGGTGAACCATGGTGAGGGTGCTGCTGGTCGACGACCACAACGTGGTGCGTGCCGGCCTGAGGGCGCTGCTCGAATCCATGGGGCGCGTGGATGTCGTGGGCGAGGCATCGTCGGGGGAGGAGGCGGTGGACAGGGCACGGATGCTGGAGCCGGACATCGTCATCATGGACCTGGCGATGCCTGGGATGGACGGCGTCGAGGCGACTCGCCGGATCACAAAACTGGGAATCGACACGAAGGTCCTGGTGCTGACGATCCACGACGAGGACGAATTCCTCATCCCCGCCCTCGACGCCGGCGCCGAGGGCTTTCTCAACAAGTCCGTCGCCGACACCGACCTCCTGGGAGCCGTGGAAGCCCTCGCGCGCGGCCACTCCTACCTGCCCCGCCGGGTGGCCGCCCTGCTCGCGCGGAAGAAGGCGCAGGGCGCCGCAGACCGCGAATCGGATCCCGAGGTGCTCTCCTCTCGCGAGCGTGTCGCGGTTGGTTTGTACGCGCAGGGTTTCTCGACTCGCGAGATGGCCCGGGAGATGGATCTGAGCCCCAAGACCGTCGAGGGCTACATCGCGCGCGTCAAGACCAAGCTCGGGCTACACACACGGCGCGACATCGTACGCTTTGCGCTCGAAACCGGGCTTCTGCGGGCTGAAGGCGAGCAGTAGGGGCACTACGCCGCCGGGAGCGCCCACCGGGCCCCAGCAGGGATGGTGGTCACCGCTCGCCCACAGCGGTAGCTTCATCGCGTCGCCACCCCGGTCGATCAGCCCGATCCCCCAGTCACCAGGACCAAGGACGCATGCAATGCAGACCCGGCACCTTCTTCTCGCGCTCGCCATTGCCGCGGGCGGACCGATGAGCGCTCTCGCCCAGCAGGACATGGGGCGCCGCTCGACCGTCTACGCGCCACGCAACGCCGCCGCGACCAGCCAGCCGCTCGCCACCGCCGCCGCCCTCGAGATCATGCAGCAGGGCGGCAACGCGATCGACGGGGCGGTGGCCGCCGCGGCCGTCCTCAACGTCACCGAACCGCACATGACGGGGATGGGCGGCGACGCTTTCTCGATCGTGTGGCTGGCCGACACGCGCAAGCTGATCGGGATCGACGCGAGTGGCAGAAGCGGCAGCGGCATGTCGGTCGAGGCGTTGCGCGCGCGGGGACATGATCGGGTGCCGGGGAGCGGGCCGGAGGCGGTCACGGTGCCGGGCGCGGTGTCCGGCTGGAATGCCCTGGTCACGCGGTACGGCAACCTCACCCTCGCCGAGGTTCTGCAGCCGGCGATCCGCATCGCGCGCGAGGGGTTCCCCGTGACGCCGGTGATCGCGCGGCAGTGGGCGGGCGCGACCGAGAAGCTGGCCCGCGACGAGGGCGCACGCGCGACGTACCTGGTCGACGGCGAGAGGGCGCCCCGAGCCGGGGAGTGGCACACGAATCCCGATATTGCCCGTTCTTTTCAGAGGATCGCCGATGAGGGACCCGGCGTCCTCTACGGCGGCTCTCTGGGACGTGAGCTTGTCGACGGGCTGGCGGAATTGGGCGGCTTCCTGACGCTGGAGGACCTGGCCACGCATCAGCCGCGGTGGGTCGAGCCGATCAGCACCGACTTCCGCGGCTACACCGTGTGGGAGCTCCCTCCCGCGGGACAGGGGATCGCAGCGCTCGAGATGCTGGAACTCCTCGAACCCATGGACCTGGAGGGCATGGGGCACAACTCGGCCGATTATCTGCATCATCTCATCGAGGTGAAGAAGCTCGCCTTCGCCGACCTGCACCGGTACGTGTCGGACGCGGACCACATGGAGATCGACCCCATGTCGCTTCTTAACCCGGGCTATATCGACGCGCGGCGCGCGCTGATCGACCCCCGCGTCGCGGCCGACCGGGTGGGTCCGGGGCGCGCGGTCACCGACTCCGAGACGATCTACCTGACCGCGGCCGACGCCGACGGCAACATGGTGTCGTTCATCAACTCGGTGTACTCGGGGTTCGGGTCGGGGGTCGTGATTCCCGGGACCGGATTCGCGCTGCAGAACCGGGGCGCCGGCTTCGTGATCGACGACGGCCACCCCAACCAGGTCGCGCCGCGCAAGCGCCCCTTCCACACGATCATCCCGGGCTTCGTCACCAGGGACGGCGAGCCGCTGATGGCGTTCGGGCTTATGGGCGGGTCGATGCAGCCGCAGGGCCACACGCAACTGCTGCTCAACATGCTCGTCTTCGGGATGGACCCGCAGGAAGCCGTGGACGCGGCGCGGTTCCGTCACCTGTCGGGCACGCGGGTCGCCATCGAGCGGGTGAGCGACGAGGTCGTGGCGGACCTGGAGGCGCGGGGGCATGAGCTCGCGGACTGGCGGCGGACCGACTTCGGCGGCGCGCAGGTGATCCTGCGGCTGGACAAGGGCTGGGCCGCGGCGTCGGAGCCCAGGAAGGACGGGCATGCCGCGGGGAACTGACGGCGGGGGGACCGGCGCGGACGAGGGGCCGCGAGGCGACGACGGGTCGCCCAGGCCGGGCGTGCCCGCGCCCTACGACATCCCCGAAGAACGCCTGCCGCCGGGCTTCATCGAGACGCTCGACAACGTGCCCGCCACGCCGGCCGTGCCGCATCCGTCGGCGACGGTGGTGCTCATGCGCGAGGGCGAGGGCGGGCCCGAGGTGCTGTTGCTGCGCCGCAACCGCGCGACGGGGTTCGTGCCGGGCGCGTACGTGTTCCCGGGCGGGCGGGTGGACGCGGCCGACGGCGAGGACGCGCTGGCCGAGCGCTGGGACGGGCTGACGCGCGGGGCGGCGGCGGGGCGGCTGGGCATCGCACCGGACGCGGACCCGCCCGCGATCGCGTACTACGGGGCCGCGCTGCGGGAAGCGATCGAGGAGACGGGGCTGCTGGCCGGGGTGGTCGCCGCGAACGGGCCGCCGCATGATGACGCGGTACGCGAGGCGAGGGAAGCCCTCCTGGGGGGCGGAGCCTCGTTCGCGGCCGTGCTACGGCAGCTCGGTGCGCGCCTGGATGGTGGCGCGGTCGAGTATATCGCCCATTGGGTCACCCCTGAAGTCGAACCTCGCCGCTACGACACCCGTTTCTTCGCGGCCAGGGTCCCGGCCGGCTCGAAGGCCGTCTACGACCGGCGCGAGATGACCGATGCGGTGTGGCTCACGCCCCGCGCGGCGCTGGACCGGCACCGGCGTGGCGGCCTGCCGATGATCTTTCCGACGATCCGGACGCTGGAGGACCTGTGCGACTTTGTGAGCGTCGAGGAGTTGCTGACGCACTACCGGGCACGCGCGATCGAGCGTGTGCAGCCGACGATCGTGCGGACGGCTACCGGGGTGAGGCTGCGGGTGCCATAGCCTCCAGCACCGTGTGCACCACGTCGGTAAACGCGCCGCCCCGGATCCACCGGCACACGATCACGAGTTCGTTCTCGGGGTCCACGTAAATCAGGTTCGAGCCGGCGCCGGTGTGGGTCCAGGTGTACTCGGGGGCGTTCGGATAGCGGCGCTGATCGGTGTTCAGCGAGAAGTTCATGAAGCCGTAGCTGCGGTTGACCTCGCCGGGGGTGGTCGCCATGTCGAACCAGTCTTCCGACAGCAGTTGCTTCCCGCTCCAGTTGCCCTTGTGCATGGTGAAGAGGCCGAAGCGGGCCTGGTCGTAGGCGCTGAGGATCATGCCGCCGCCCCAGTGCGCGCCGCCGCTGACCGCCTGGACCTCGCGGCCGTCGAGGATGACCCACGAGTTGTCGTAGCCGTGCCATCCCCAGGTGGACGAGGCGCCAATCGGGTCCATGATGTGCTCGCGCAGGACTTCGGGCAGGGGGCGCCGCCAGACGGCGGTGGCGGCCAGGGCGAGCAGGTTCACGCGCGTGTCGTTGTACTCGTAGGCGGTGCCGGGCTCGTTGCGCGGACGCGTGCCCCAGGTGGAGCGGTCCTGGTCGGGGCGGTCGGCCCACTCGGGCTTGCCCCAGAGCGTCCCTTCCCAGTCGCTGGTCTGCCTTAGAAGGTGGTCCCAGGTGATCTTGCGGTTGTGCTCGGATTCGAAGAGCAGCTTGGGACGGCGGCCGTTCTCATCACCGGGCTCGCCGTCGCCGGTGTCGAGGATGATCGGGGGGATGTAGTCGCGGACCTTGTCGTCGACGCTGCGGATGAGTCCCCGGTCCCGGGCCAGCCCGACGGTGGACGACAGGAAGCTCTTCGAGACGCTGAATGTGTTGTCGGCTTTGGCGGGGTCGCCCCACTCGGCAATGATGTACCCCCTGTGCACGATGACGCCGGACTGCGGGCCGCGGACGGTGAACGGGCCGACGGCGTCGCCGAGGGGCTCGCGGCCGAAGGTGCCGAGGTGGTTGAAGGCGAGGTCGCGGGGCGACTGCGATTCGCCGGCGATGGCGATCTCGACCGCGCGCGCGATCCCGGCGGGGTCGAAGCCAGCCTGCTCGGGGGTGCGGCGCTCCCAGTCCGGATGGCGACCGGGGAAGTACGTCTGGGCGGCGGCCGACTGCACGACGACCGACTGCGCCGTGAGCAGGAGCGCGAGGAGCGGGAGCAGGGCACGGCGCGGGTGCGTGGTCGGGACGGAATGGCTGGGCATGTCGGGTTCTCCGGTGGTGTCCTGCAGGGTTCGCGTTGTCACGGCCCTTCCGGGAGCGCGTCCAGCCCGTCCAGAACGTCGAGGTGGACGTACTCGTCGACGGCGTCCAGAACCGGCACGGTGAGCGCCTTCTCCAGCATCGCCCTGGCCCGTTCCAGGCCGTTTTCCTCGTCGAGCCGGGGCAGCCTGATGCCGTATGCGTGGAGCACGACCTTCGACTCCGGCTCCAGCTCCAACGCGCGCTCGAACAGCATGACGGCTTCGTCCTTGTTGCCCCCGTACATCATCCGGGCTATCCGCCCTTCTGCGTGGATGTCGGCGTGCCATCCGCCCAGGGCCAAGATGGCGTCCGTGTAGTCGGGTTCGATGGCCAGCGTCGCTTCGAGCAGGTCGCGGATCTTGCCCGCGAGCCCCTGGCGCAAGGCCGTGAACGCGCCGACGCGCTGGGCATACCGGCCGACGGCGTGGGCGGACTGGTAGTGGGCGTCGGCGTTCTCCGGGTCGGCGGCCACGGCCATCTCGCCCATCCGCATCGCGCGCTCGACGACCGCGCTGAACTCCTCTTCGGACGCTTCGTAGTGGGCGTATATCGCAAGTGATTTGGTAGCTACAACGTAGCCAGCGGAAGTTCCCAGCGCTTCGCCGATGTCCGCGGCTTCGACAAAGCGACCGTCCGCGTAGGCGGCATTGGCGTCATCGAGCGACTGTGCGCCTGCGTTGCCGGCGAGCAGCGCCATACCGGCGGCAGTGGCGAGTCGCGCAGTGCGGGCAGAGGTCATTGTTCTCCTCGGTTCAGGGTGCCCTGTCAGGCGGCGTCCCTGCCACGAAGTTGGCCAGCGGGCCGTCTGGGGCGCAAGTTGTCCGGATGAAACAAGACCCGACACCGTTGCGCGCCGCCGTCATCGTCCTGTCCGCCGCGCTGATCGTCGCGTGTGCCGGCGGCGACGATGGGCCCGGCAGGGCAGGCACACCCGAGCTGCGCGCCGCCTTGTTCGATACGATCCTGGCGCGCACCGAGCGGCGCGAAGCCTTCTCGCCGGTCAAGAACGAGCGCCTGGGGCTCGAGCCTCTCGCCGCGATGAGCGCGCTCCGCGACAAAGTCGTCAGCGCGGAGACGGACGACGAACTCTACTACGCGCTGGCCCGGCTCAGCCACGCACGCCGCGACCGCCACCTCGACGTCATCCTCGTGCCGGGCGGACTGGCCCTCTCCTACAGCGCGGGCCTCGAGGTCGCCGGGGGCCCCGATCCCGACCCGCCCGGGCGCGCCCCGGTCAGGGTCTTCCCCGACTACTCCGACGGTTCCGGGGGCGCCGACTACTTCGTGGGCGACATCGCGGCGTTTCCGGCTGACTCCGGGGCGGCCGAGAACCAGCCCGCGCTGCCGTCGGTTGGCGACAGGATCGTCAGCGTCAACGGGATGCCCGTCGCGGCCTGGCACGATTCGGCCGCGGCTTTCATACAGCATTCCACCCGCGCCGGACTCCGCTGGAAGCTGGCCGAAGCCATGACCCTGGCGACCGCCGCCTTCCCGCCCCACCTGCGCGGCGACCACCTCACGCTTGGCGTCCGCTCGGCCGCAGGCGACGAGACCACCCACCGGCTCCCCTTCCTCCCCCCCGGCGACCTCTTCTGGCACGGCACGGGCGAGCCGAGCTACCCCGGCCTGGCCCTCGCGCTGACCACCGACACCTACGACCTCCTCGTCCCGGAGGACGGCCGTCCGTTCCTCCTCCTCATCTGGCGCGGCTTCCGCGAGTCGATGGTCGCGGACGTCGACGGCCTGATCGCGTACGCGCAGTCACACGGCCTCCTCGATCACGCGCTCGTCATGGACGTCACGCGCAGCCGGGGCGGTTCCCTCGGCGCGTACGCCATGCAGCGCCTGCAGCCCCGCCCCTTCCGGACCACCTTCGGCAACCTGCGCATCAGCGACGTCACGCTGCCCTTCGTCGAGGACAAGCGGCGCGACTTTGCCGCCCGCGACATCAACGACGGCGGCGTGCCCGAAACGATCGACGACGGCACGTGGCTGATGGATTGGTTGGAGGACGACGTCCTCGGCGCGCTCGAGCGGGGCGACGCGTACAGCAACAATGTCCCCTTCAAGCTTGCGCACGCTCCGCGTGACTCGGATGGGATCCTGGAGCCGGCGGCCGTGCATTTCCGTGGCGCGTTCGGCGTCATTTCCGGGCCCCACGGCGGCTCGCACCTCGACCAGTTCGTCTCGATCGTCGTCGACAATGGGCCCGGCCCGGTGGTCGGGATGCCGCCCGGGGGCTATTCCAACACGTGGGAATGGGACGAAGTGCTGACCTTCCCGGGAACCGATCAGCCCGTGGTGGAGTTCATGTGGAACATCGGCCACACGATCCGGCCGAACGGCGAAATCGCCGAGGGCAACCCGGCCGGCGTGGACGCGTGGATGCCCCTCACCCCCGGGAACGTGACGTCGTACTACGAGGAGATGCTGGCGCGCGTGCTGGACCTGATGCTCAACCCGGCTGGTCGCGGGTGAGGGAGCGCTCCAGCCGACGATTGTACCCCCTGACCATGCCTGGAATGAGGAACGCGTCCGCAAACAACCACAGCAACCCGCACGCGATCAGGAACGTGCCAACGCCGGATCCGGCCTCGTCGCGAAGCACCAGAAACAACCCGGTCGCGAGCAGCACCGGCTGGGCGAGGCCGTCGTATTTGGCGAGATATATGCGATGAGCGCCCAGGGGTGCCAGCAGAAACCAGAAGATGTACGCGTCTGCGCGTGATTTGCTCTCGGCCGCATACCGAGCCCGTGCAAGGTCATCCATGGCGAAAGTGTACCTGTCCCGGGAGTGGCCTGCAATATGAACGGGCCCGCTGACGCGCCGGTGAATCGCGAACGCCGCCGTCGCGGCCACGGTACCCGCATCCTGGCCGGGATGATCGCCGGGGCGGCCCTGGGCGCGATTCTGGGCGAGCGCGCGGTGGCGTTGCAGCCCGTCGGCGATCTGTTCATCAATCTCCTGATCCTGGCCGCCGTCCCGCTCGTCTTCTTCAACCTGCTCGCGGGCCTCACCGCCCTGGCCGACAACCGCGCCCTCGGGCGCCTCGCAGGGAAGACCCTCGGCTACTACCTGACTACGGACGTGATCGCGCTGGCCCTGGGGCTGGGCGCGGCCGCGCTCCTGCGCCCGGGTGTCGGGATGCAGCTCACCGAACAGGTCGCGGGGCCGGTGGGCGAAGTGCCCTCGGTCGCATCCATCCTGCTCGGGATGATCCCGACGAACGTCTTCCGCGCGTTCAGCGACGGCAACGTGGTCCAGGTCGTCGTCCTGGCGCTGCTTCTCGGGGTCGGGACCATCGCGTTGCGGGACGGTCCGCGCGCCCGCCTCGCGACCGCATACGACGACCTCGCCACCCTCTTCCGGCGCCTGGTGCACCTGATCCTGTGGACCGCCCCGGTCGGGATCGGCGCGCTCATCGCAGTCACGGTGGGGCGGTACGGCGCCGAGCTGATCGGCCCGATGGCGCGGTTTCTCGCGGGGTTGTGGGTCGCGCAGCTGATCATCGTAGCGGGGTACATGACGCTGCTGCGGCTGTTCAGCGACTTTCGCCCGGGGCGCTTCCTGCGTGACACCGGGTCCCTGTGGGCGACCACCGCGGCCACGACGTCGAGCCTGGCATCGCTCTCGGTGGGCATGGAAACGGCCCGGAGGCTTGGCCTTCCCCGCCGCGTGTTCGCCTTCACCCTCCCCCTCGGGGCCCAACTCAACAAGGACGGGACGTCGGCCATGCTGGGGGCAGTCCTGATCTTCACCGCGCAAGCGGCGGGCGTCACCTTCACGGCGGCCGACTACGTGACGATCCTTCTGCTGGGACTGCTGCTGTCGGAGGCGTCGGGCGGGATTCCCGGCGGAGGGTTCGTGATCGCGCTCATCTATGTGCAGGCGTTCAACCTGCCCATCGAGGTGGCGGCGATCGTGGGCGGGATCTACCGGTTCGTCGACATCGGCAACACGACCGTGAACATCATGGGCGACATGGTCGGCACGTCGCTGGTCGCCCGTTCGGAGGCAGGACGAGAATGAACAGCCGAGCGCGTTCAACATGAACCCGGCCATTCGGGCGCTCTTTCCGGGCGCAAGCGAGCAGGCGTACTTCGACATCTCGGCGCGCGCGCTGGTGCCCGAGCCCGTGCGGGCGGCGATCGCGGACCACCTGCGGACGCGGATGCTGCGCGGGGGCGACAAGGACGGCATGCGGGCGGTCGTCGAGCGGACGCGGGGGCTGTTCGCCGGGCTGATCGGCGCGGACGCGGACGAGGTCGCGATCACCAAGAACGTGTCGGAGGGGCTCAACCTCTTCGGAGCCAGCCTGCCGTGGGAGGCGGGCGACAACGTGGTGCTGTGCCCGGTGCTGGAGCACCCGAACAACATCTACCTGTGGCACAACTTCGCGCGGATGCACGGAATCGAGGTGCGCTCGGTGGCGCCCGTGGACGGCCACATCCCGGTCGAGTCGATGGGCGAGGCAATGGACGAACGCACCCGTCTCGTGACCATCCCCAGCATTTCATTCGCACCCGGGTTCATCACCGACGTGAAGGGGATTGCGGCGGCAGCACGGCGGGTCGGCGCCCTGACGCTCGTCGACGCCGCACAGTCGGTGGGCGCCCTGCAAACCGACGTGCGCGACCTGGGCATCGACGCCCTTGCGGTCGCCACGCAGAAGTGCCTGCTCGCCGAGTACGGCTTCGGCTTCCTGTACGTGCGCCGCGAGGTCGCGGACACGCTCGTGCCGGTGCACCTGGCGCGCTTCGGGGTCGAACTCGATGGCCACGAAACGGCCTACACCGACGCCGAGCTGCGGTACCGCCCCGGCGCGCTCAGGTTCGATGTCGGCAACTACAACTACCTGGGCGCGGCGGCGGCGGGCGCTGCCCTGGAACTGCTCGAACACTGGCGAGTCGGCCGCGTGGAAGCGTTCGTGCGCCGCCTGGCAGCCGACATGGCGGGCGGGCTCCACGATCTCGGACTCCCGGTGATCGGCGGAGCCCCCGGGCCGCATCTCGCGCACATCGTCTGTGTGGGCCCCGGTGTAGGCGGCCGCCACTACGGCGCGGGCAGCCGGGAGATGCAGTCGCTGTACGACCACCTGACCACGTCAGGCATCCGCCTGGCGATCCGTAGCGGCGCGCTGCGCTTCTCGATGGGTGTCTACAACAACGAGGAAGATGTCGAGCGCGTGGTCGGGGCGGCGCGGGAGTGGCAGAGCACGGCCGGTCGCTAGCTAGTTCTGGCTAAATAATCTGGCTAGAATCTGTCCGCCCGCCAGTGCGCCCGTCCGTTCCTGATCTCCAGCCTGGTGCCGTACTCCTCTGACAGGTCAGCGAGACGCTCGAGGATCGCCGATCCCGTGTCGCCGTCGGCCACCTCGGGATAGCCCCGCGTCTCGAAGAAGAGCTCGCCGGGCGTCCCCTCGTTCAGCACGACCGGCACGAACGCCGCCTCCCGGACCCCGTCCGCTCCCAGCGACAGCGCTACCACGACGCTCTCCCAGACCTCGCCCGGATAGTTCCCCAGGTCCGTCCTGGTATGGAAGATGAAGTTGCCGAGCCCGTACAGGATCAGCCCGCCGCCGTATGCCTCGACACCCGCGAGGCGCGGCTCCCCGTGACTGATGTACAGGTCGGCGCCCGCGTCCACGGCCGCCCAGGCCCAGCGCTCCTGCCAGCCGGGGCCAGCGTCCGTCTGGTAGTGTTGGTAGGAGATGAGGACGTCGCTGTTTCCGGCGGCTTCCCGGATCGCGCCGAGGTTCCGGTCCCAGGCTTCGGCGTCGTCCGGATGCAGGAGATTCACGCCCGGCTTCGTCTCCGTCGCCATCGCCTCGGGCGGCGCGTTCACGGTCGCCAGCGCCACCATCCCGACGCGCACGCCGCCCACGTCCCGGTACGCGGGCGCCACCGCCTCGCGCAGGGTGCGTCCCGTGCCTGCGTGCGTGATCCCGCGCCGGGCGACCTCCTCCACCGTCGAGACGATGCCCTCGTCCCCATAGTCCCACGAGTGGTTGTTGGCAAGCGCCAGCAGCGAGACGCCGAGCTCGTCCAGGTAGTCGAGCACCTCGGGGCCGGCGCCGTGGAAGAAGACATCGTCGCGGGTCGGCGTGCAGTCGCAGCCCGGCGCCGCGATCGCGACTTCCAGATTCGTGAAGACGGCGTCGGCGCCTGCGAGGATCGGCGCGACGGTGGCCAGCGGCGCCTCGAGGTACTCGCGGGGATCGTGTTCGATCAGGGCTTGCCCGACCACCGCGAGCGTTGCGGTGGGCTCGGAGCCGGACCCGCCAGGGTTGTCCGGGCCGGGTGCGCAGCCCGCGCTCGCGAGGCCCAGCATCCCCACGAGGCCGAACCCGGAAACACCTGCGCGCGTCCAGCCCCGATGGGCAAACTTCGCCATCCTGTTCATCCCCCTCCTTCCGTCCCTTTCGCCTGCGAATCGTCCTCGCTGAGGACCAGCCAGCGCAACTCCCGGTCGCTTACCGACTTGCGCAGCGGCGCGGCGGCCCGGTAGAAGACGAGACCGAGGACGCACCAGACGCCGAGCACGATCCACTCCGCGGGCAGCCCCTCCGCCGCGTGGAAGGGACCCCAGGCGGCCGCACCGACGAGGCCCGCGGCAAGGACCGCAGTCAGGTACAGGAACGCGCGGCCTCCGGGCACCTTGTAGGGACGCGCGTGGCCGGGTTTGGTCCTGCGCAGCCGGAGGACCCCCAGCACGACGACCATGAACACCAGGCCCGCGGAGATCGATCCGGCCCCGACGATGACGAGGATGGCGTTTCGTCCGAAGAGCGTGCCCACGGCGCCCATTACCGCGACGAAGATCACGGCGGCGGCCGGCGAACCGTGGCGCTTGTGCACGCTCGCCAGGCGGCGGGGGATCATGTGCGCGCGCGCCATCGCGAAGACGATGCGTGTGGACGCGAAGAATACGGCGTTCCACGTCGTGATCAGTCCGAACAGGCCCGCCACCAGCACCACGCGCCCCAGAAGCGGAGACGTGAAGGCGGCTTCGATCGCGCTGGCCGCCGGCAGCTCCGACGCCAGCAGCTCCGGACGCGGCAAGCTCATCGCGGTCGCGAGGATCACGAGGAGGTAGAACACCATCGCAAAGACGATCGAGGCTCCGATGACGCGCGGAATGAGCCGCAGCCGCGATCCTTCCTCCACCTCCTCCATCGCCTGGGGAATCGTGTCGAAGCCGGCGAACCACCACGCGGCGGTCGCGAAGACGACGGCCACGCCCGCGAAGGCCGCGCCCGGAGTCGCCCCGGTGAACATCGGCTCGAGGTTGGCGACGCTGCCGCCGGTCACCCCCGCGAAGACGAAGATGGCGGTCAGGATGATCAGCCCTGCCGTCATCAGGTCCTGGAACCAGGCGGCGGTCCTGCCCCCGCGGTAGTTGATGACCGTGATGACCAGCATGACCGCCAGTCCCAGTGCCAGGCTCCACAGCCGTACTTCCTGGCCCAGCAGGGTGTAGATGACCGGGCCCCCGAAGCCGGGCACGAGCGCCGAGACCACCCACTCCACCGAGATCGCCTCGTAGGAGGTGGTGAAGATGTAGGTGAAGGCCAGGAACCAGGCGGCGAAGAAGCTCCAGCGTGCGCCCCACGCCTCGAACACGTACGCGACCTCGCCTCCCGCGACGGGGTAGGCCGCCGCCATCTCCGCGTAGCACAGTCCGATCGCGAGCATCGCGAGGCCGCCGGCCGCGAAGGCGACGATGGCGCCGATGGCCCCGGCGTCGCTCAGCCACGCCCCCATCACGATGATCCATCCCACCCCGATGATCGTCCCGAAAGCCAGGGAAAACAGAGACCTGAGCCGGATTCCGCGGCCGAGTTCCTCACGCTCGCGGCGCGGCGCCTCCGTTCTTTCGGTCATTCGACTTCCCGGCATGGGTGGGACTGCTAAAGTTATGTAGTCGTGCGAGGGTCCTATGTAATGGTGCGGGAAGCTTCGAGGAAAGGATGTCATGACCGATACGGAGAGCGTGGTCAGGCTCGTCGCCATCGTCGGCGCGGGCACGATGGGGCGGCGAATCGCCTATGGATGCGTGGCGCTCGGGGTGGGCGTGAGGCTGCACGACATTTCCGAAGAAGCGCTGGAGGAGGCCCAAACGGCGGTGTGGAAGCACCTGGAGGACGGCGTCAGGGGATACGGCCTCACGTCCGAGGAGGCGCTGTCCCTCGTGGAAACGAGCCCGGACCTCGACCAATGCGTGCGGGATGCGGACTGGGTGATCGAAGCCGTCCCCGAAAACCTCGAACTCAAACGCGAAGTGCTGGCCGACATCGGCGCGGCCGCCCCGCCCCACGCGTTCGTGGCATCCAACACCTCCTCCCTGCCCGGCTCCTGGCTGGCGGAATCGACCGGTCGGCCGGATCGTTTCATCAACATGAACTTCGGAACGCACGAGGACCTCAAGGTGGAGGTGATGGGGCACCCCGGCACGGCGCCGGCCACAACCCACGCCGCAAAGCGGCTCCTGCGGCAACTGGGCCTGGTGCCGATCGTCGCGCGCCGCGAGATCCAGGGCTATCCGACCAACCGGATCTGGCGCGCGGTCAAGAAGGAGGCGCTGCACCTGATCGCGGAGGGATACCTGAGCGGAGAGGAAATCGACCGCGCCTGGATGCTCGACTGGGGCACCCCGGTCGGCCCCTGCGGCCTGATGGACATGGTCGGGCTCGATGTCGTGCGCGATATCGAGAACGTCTATTACCGGGCGTCCGGCGACCCGTCCGACAAGCCGCCGGAGTTTCTGGAGGAAATGGTGGAGCGCGGCGACCTCGGCGTGAAGTCGGGCAGGGGGTTCTACGAGTATCCGTCACCCGCCTATGCCCGCGAGGGATGGCTCACGGACTCGGAGGGAGAGGAGTGAGCGAGGGCTGAGCGTCGTCAGAACGCCGTGGCGATCCCCGCATGGATATTGAGGACGCGGTGCCTGGCGGTCTGGCCGACGATCCTGTCCACGTCCTCAAAGCCGTAGTTGTAGAGAAACCCGATGTTGACGCGCGTTGCGCCCGTGCCCATCTCAAAGCCCGCACCGGCCGAGAGCCCGAAATCGACCGGGCGGGTGTCGAGGTTGTTGAAGCTGGCACAGTTTTCACTGGCGCTCAGGCGTTCCGTCCCCTCGCTGATGCTGAAGGCGAAGCGGCAATCCAGCTCGAGCGACACGTAGGGGCCAACCAGCGCGTAGAAGGGCAGATCCGGCGCCCCGGGCGGCGAGATGCGGGCCAGCGCCATGAAATCGACGCTCTGGAAGGAGACATCGGCATGGGCCGCCACTTCTCCTTCCACGGCTTTGGTTCGCGCGCCCTTTTCGGCCCACTGGGCACCGATCTGGACCCCCAACGGGGTGTTGCCGACGGGGAATACGAGACCGAATCCGAGTGTAACCCCCGTGAGCTGCGACGCATCGACGTTGACTGGCCCCGCAAACGCCATGGTCGCCGAGTTCACACCGACCATGCCAAGCAGGGTCAGGCCGTCCCCGGTCTCTGCAGGCTGACCGCCCCCGGTCACACCCGGTTGCGGCACGGGCGCCAGCGCGGGCGGCGTTTGTGACCGCGGTGCGGCAGTGGCTACCCGGCTCTGGGCCTGATCGAGCAGAACGAGCGCAAGTGTGTAGTGTTCCCCCTGCCGCCCGGTCAATTGCAGGTAGCGGGTCACGGACGTGACTGCCGTTTGAGGATGCCCCGCGTCCAGCGCGACTTCCGCGTGCCTGAACCAGAGCTCCGGCGCCGTTCCCAGTCCATGCCTGGCCTGTAGCGCCAGCACAACGTCCAGTGCCTCGAGTGCGGCACCGTAGTCCTGGTTCTGGACCAGCCGGTCGGCACGGACCATGTAGAGATCCACCTGGATCTCGGGCGGGAGCTCCTGGGCGGCCGCGACCGCCGGTCCCGCGAGGATGGCAAGGCCCAGCGCCAACGGTGCCAATCGCGGATTCAATCTGCACATCGTTGTGCCCCCTGCTTACCCGGGTCGTGAATCAGCCGTTCCGCCGCAATGTATCAGGGCGGGTGTGCCTGTCAAAAGGCATGAAACCGACTGGCAACACCGGTCCCCCGGGGCTACCATGCTCTGGCCTCGTACAACCGAACCATCGTCAGGAGTCCACGAATGCGGCCCGTCCCGGTACTCGTCCCCGCACTTCTGCTCGTCGCAAGCCCGTTGGTCTCGCCCCCCGAATCGCTCGCGCAGGAGCGCCGGAACCCGTACGGCGAGTGGCGATACCAGAGCGCCGACGCATGGGGTACGCGCTATTCCCCGGTCGACCAGATCGACGCCGGCAACTTCGGCGACCTCGAGGTCGCGTGGGTGTGGCACGCCAACAACTTCGGGCCGGAGGTCGACCAGCAGATGAAGTCGACACCCACGTACGTCGACGGGATGTTGTACACGGTGGCGGGCCAGCGGCGCACCGTCGCGGCGATCGATCCCGCGACCGGCGAGACGGTGTGGACCTACCGCGAGCCGAACACGACGCGCTGGGAGCGGTCGATGCGGCAGAACTACGGCAAGGGCGTCGCATACGGTGAACTCGACGGGCGCGGCGTGATCTACTACACCTCGCCCGCTTTCTTCCTGCACGCGCTGGACGCGAAGACCGGGCGCCACATCGAGGGGTTCGGCCAGCCGGTCCCGATCGACGGGTTCCCCGAAACGGGCGTTGTCGACATGCTGCCGCCCCTGCTGGACGGATGGGGCCCCTGGGACGGAGCCGAGGAGGATTACGATCCCGAATACGGCATCCCCCGCGAGCTCGGCTACATCACAACCTCGTCGCCGCCGATCGTGATCGACGGGGTGGTCGTGGTCGGCAACTCGGCCGAGCAGGGATACTACCAGACCCGCATCGAGAACGTGCCGGGCGACATCCTGGGCTTCGACGCGCGCACCGGCGCGCACAGGTGGAAGTTCCACGTGATCCCGCGCCCGGGCGAGGTCGGTCACGAAACCTGGGAGAACGACGCCTGGCAGTACACCGGCGACATCTCGTCGTGGGCACCGATGTCCGCCGACTACGAGCGCGGGATCGTCTACATTCCCACCAACCCGCCCACGATCGATTACTTCGGCGGCTTCCGCCCCGGGCACAACCTCTTCGGCACGAGCGTGATCGCCCTGGATGCCGCAACCGGTGAGCGGGCGTGGCACTACCAGATCGTCCACAACGACCAGTGGAACTACGACCTGCCCAACGTGCCGATCGTCGTGGACCTGACCGTGGACGGCGAGGCGGTGCCGGCCGTGATCCAGACGACCAAGACCGGCCTCATCTTCGCATTCAACCGCGAGAGTGGCGAGCCGATCTGGCCGATCGAGGAGGTCGAAGTCCCCCAGACCGAGGTGCCCGGCAACTGGACGGCGGCGACGCAGCCGGTGCCTACGCGGCCCGAGCCCATGGAACCCATGGGGCTGTCAGCGGACGACGTGATCGACTTCACGCCGGAACTGCGGGCCGAGGCAATGGAGATCCTGGGCCGCTACCGCGTGGGCGGACCGTTCGTGCCGCGGCTGTACGAGGGGTACGACGGTCCGGTGGCCGAGAACATCCGCTGCTACGGCGGGCTCAACATCACCCACCCCGCGACCCTCGATCCCACGACCGGGATCCTGTATGCGTCACACCGGCGGAACTGCAGCGGCGGCCGGGTGGGTCCGGGTGCCGACGCCGACGATCAGGGCGATCCCAGAACGACGGGCATCACAATATCCCAGTGGGTCGCGGGCGCGGGCGGCGGTCTGCCGCGCGTGCAGGGCCTGCCGATCCCGAAGCCCCCGTACAACCGCCTTTCGGCGTACGACATGAACACCGGTGAGCGGCTTTGGTGGATTCCGGTTGGAGAGGTCGCCGAGAACATTCGCGACCACCCGGCCGCGCAGGGCGTCGACCTGTCACGCGCGGGCGGAGGGGGGCTCTCGATCCAGATGGTGGCGGGTGATCTGCTCTACACCACGGAAGGCGCGAACGGACCGCCGGTGCTGAACGCCTGGGACAAGATGACGGGCGACCTTGTCGGCACGGTGGAGATGCCCGGCGCCGGGCAGTACGGCATGATGACCTACAGCCACGAGGGCGCGCAGCATGTGGTGGTGCAGGTGGGCCGGCCGGGAAGGCTGGTGGCGCTCAGGCTGCCGGAGTAGGCTCGAGCCGGTTCGACCCAATTCACCGGTTTCGACTAACCCTGACGTAACGGCGGAGTCTTTCAAGAACGGATCTCCTGTGATTCCTTGAGCTTACGGGATTGACAGGCCCAATTCTCTCTGTTTGACTCCCGCCGATTCGCGAGCCTCAGCTTCGAGGTCTCCGGCGGGCGTCCAGTGCCTTCCGAAGCTGTCCCTCGTCGTCGCGCTGGTAGCACTCAAGCACCGTCTTGGCGGTCTTCCAGCTCCCCCCGAGGCTTGCGCGAGTCGGGGACCTCGGCGCGGGAACGCGGTTGGTCACGGTGGTCGGCCCCCGCGCGGGCGAGACGGTTATGGCGGTGTTTGGTGCTGCGCGAGGTGGAACCGCCGGCCACGTTGCGGCTGGGGAGGGGGAAGGGGCGGAAG
>VYAQ01000042.1 GCA_009844885.1 Gemmatimonadota bacterium | reverse complement strand
CCCCGCCCCCGCCTCGACCACCGAATGGGCAACGGCGCGAAGATCGGACCGCTCCCTCGCCCCGTGAACGGCCACGGCCTGGTACTGGTCCGCAAGTTCATCCAGGTAGTCGATGCTCTCGGTCACGGTGGCGGCCCTCGCCTCGTACGTCTCCGCCAGCGCACCGGCACCGGTCCGATGCGCCTCGTTCAGGTGCCGCATCACGTTGCGGATCGGTATGAGTCCATTGCGCACGTCGTGATTGACCTGCCGGGCCAGCTCTCCCAGCGTGGCCCGCTTCTCGGCGTCGCGAACCCGCGCCAGCCCCTCCCGGATCCGTCCCAGCATCCCGTTCAGGAAGAACCCGAGGCGATCCAGCTCGCGAGCTCCACCGCGCGTGAAGGTGACATCGAGCCGACCCAGGTGAACACGCCGCGCCGTGGCCGTCAGCTTCTCCACCGGACTCGACAGACGCCGCGCCATCGCCATCCCGATGAGCAGCGCCAGCACGGCGGAACCTGCAAGGGCAAAGAGGAGGGCCCTGTCCCAGGAGCGCACCATGGCCACCGTCAGCGGATCCTGCCACGCGACCACCAGGTCCACGGGCACGATGTCGGTCCCGCCGTCCCAGCCCTGCCATGCAACGCGCGCGACAGGGCGGCGGCCCTGAAACCCCGTAGCCTCCACCGCCAGCGACCCGTCTCCGGCAATCCCGCGGGGCGCAGTAGCCGCGCCCCGGGTCGGAACGGCAAGGAGCGACACCTCGCTGTCACCCTGCACGGCCGCAAGGCCGCCCAGTTCAGCCCCCACGATCGCAACGGCGCCGACCCCGCCCACATCGAGTCGGCGCGCCCGGACCAACGCCGTGACGTCGCCGGTCGGCAGCGGCACGCGCGCAACCACGGGACCCGCCACCTGGTCCGCCAGAGCGGCGAGATCCGGATCGTTCCGTCCCGCGTCGCCCGGGAAGTGACTGGCCGCCAGGATCGTCCCTTCCGGATCGGTCACATACGTGATCGTGGTCCCGCTCGACGCGGCAAAGCGCCCCACAGCCCCCTGCAGGGCTCCTGCCTCCCGCGACCGGAGCGCAATCCTCGCCGCGTTGTCCTCGGACAGCAGCCGCTCCAACACGTCGAGGCGCTCGCCCATCCGGTCGGTGTCGCGCTCCCAGTTCCGCACGATACGGTCCAGGCGCTCCTCCACTCTCCGTTCGTTGGCCTCGGTCAGCCGATCGGCGCCGACCGAGCGCATCAGCAGCCCCATGGACAGCACCGGCACCCACGCGGCGACGAGCGCACCGATCACCAATCGGGTCCGAAAGCTCACGGGAGCCCGCCCGCCCCGGCCCCGATCGCGTACGCGCCCGTCTCGCCCACAACAAGCACAGTGGGCCCGTCTGCAGTCCGCTTGGCACCCCATCCGGCCAGTCTTTGCACAGCCTCCGCGTACAGGGAACAGGAGTGCACGGAGCCAGCCGGCACGCGCACCACGGCGGCGACGTCTGAGGGCGCTCGCCCCGCGCTCACGGCACTCGCCGCACGCACCGTCAGGCGGCTGCGCGCGCCCGTCAGTGCGGCCAGCACCGTGGCCATTGCGTCGCCCCGCAAGGCCGTCGAGGCCAGACGCTCCGCAAGCTGCCTTGCGGCGAGATCGCCTTCCGGGTAGCTCACCGTCTGGACGGCTCCACTCCCGGCGCGATCCGGTCCACCGGCATCCGAAGCGGTCGAATCGGCCACCGGGCCCGGCACCGCCGGCGAGCAGTCGGCCGAAATCCTGTCCCAGGCAAGCGCAGAAGGGCGCCGCGTCCCTGCCGGACCCCATCGGACCCAGTCCGCCCCCACCGCCGCGGCCAGCGCTTCCGAGTCGGCCGGCTCCGAAGTGCCCGGCAGCGCCACAAGGTAGGCGCGGTCGAACGCCACCAGGCGGACCGGGATCCCGATGGATCTCGCGTACTCGATCGAGGCACCGTGCCGGGTGAGTATTCCGCGCTCACCGCCGTCGATTGCGTCCCGCACGTCATGGTCCCCGACGATCGCGGCCGGACCCGCCAGTCTCGGATCCGCGAACAACCGCGCGATGCCGGGCGCCGGATCCCGGAACGCGACGCTGACGCGGTCGCGCGAAACGACAACATCCTCAACCCGATGACCGATCCAGGGCGGCTGGTTCAGCGGTGGCCACTGTGCCACCAGATCCCTGCCCATGAGTCCCTGCGAGACCGGATCGAAATCCAGCGTAACCACGCCATCGGCGACCGCCCAGTTGGCTCGGCCCGGGCGCAGCTCCCCATCGCAGCCCAGGCGCAGCAACGCCTCGGGGTAGCCGATCCCGCGGTCACCGGCCTCGCACCCCGGGTTCGGATCCGCCGGCGCCGACGCACACGCGCCCACAAGCGCGCACAGGGCAAGCCGCGTCCAATTGCTCATGTCACATACTCTAACGTTCCGCACCACGTCGGGTTAGAATCGACATATGCACGATTCCGCCGCCCGCCCCAGCCTGGAAATCCCCGGACCCGCCGTCTCCGCCGCCTGGCTGGCCACCCACCTGGGGTCGCCCGGCCTCGTGGTGCTGGATGGATCATGGTACCTGCCCGGTTCGGGCCGTGATCCCTTCAGCGAGTTCGAGGACGCGCGCATTCCCGGAGCACGGTACTTCGACATCGACCGTTGCAGCGACCCCGGGGCGGAGTTGCCGCACACGGTTCCGGCCCCGGGGCACTTCCGCAGGTGCGCCGAAGAGGTCGGAGTGTCGGACAGGTCCGGCGTGGTGGTCTACGACGGGTCGGGCGTCAACCTGAGCGCCGCCCGCGTCTGGTGGATGTTCCGGTATTTCGGGTTCGACAGCGTAGCGGTGCTGGACGGCGGCCTGCGCCACTGGCTCGCCTCCGGACACCCCGTGGAGTCGGGTCCGGCCATACGAACGCTCGAAGCGGCGGCGCCCTTCACCGCCATCGCCCGCCCGCACCTCGTTCGCTCGCTGGACGATGTCGTCGAGGCCATCGGCGCCGCCGACAAGCAGATCGTCGATGTCCGTCCCCCGGGACGCTTCGCCGGAACCGCACCCGAGCCGCGAGCGGGCTTGCGTGGCGGCCACATTCCGGGGAGCCGCAACCTCCCCTACAACGGCCTTGTGGACTCCGGCACCGGATTGGCCATCGACGGGAACGAGCTTGCGCATGTTCTACGCGAAGCCGGCATCGATCCCGCTCGCCAACTGATCAGCACCTGCGGTTCGGGGACGAGCGCATGCGCCTTCGCCTGGATGATGGCCCGGTCCGGCCACGAGAACGTGGCGATCTACGACGGATCGTGGTCGGAGTGGGGAGGACGTGATGATGTGCCGGTCGATACCGGTCCGGCCGACGAGCTCGGCCAGGCCTGATCGCCGAGTCGAGCTACCGGCGTCTGGTTGCGGTCACGGTCCCGCGGCGCGTCCCCATCACCCAGTTCCCGGCCAGGAAGGATTCGTCGCCCGCCAGCCTCAGCACCAGCCTTCCGGACTCGACGGCCGCGGTGACGTGCATCAGGTTCACACCCACCTCCACCCCGACGATACGCGCCGTCATGCGTCCGGCCACCAAAGCGCCCCCGTATGCGCCCGGTTCCCCCTCGATCGTCATGGTGCCTTCGGACACCAGGCTCTCGGACGACAGCGTCACTTCATACTCGCCCAGCGGATCGAGGGTCGCCCCGCCGACAGCCGGGCCGTAAGCGCACCCCCACAGGAACGCGACCGCGACCATGCGTGAGCGGAGCCGAACCGCGCGTGGCGCGAAGTCCTCGCGGGTCAGCCGGAGAACGCGGTCACGGCAATCCAGTCGGCGACCGTCCGAATCCCGGTGATCACGCCCTCGCCCAACGCCACCAGCATATCGCCCACCATCGTCTTGTCGAGCAGCCCCAGCCAAACGGCCCCGGCCATGAGGATGGCCGCCGGGACGAGGACCCGCAGGGCGATGCGCGCGAACTCCTTGAAGATCATCCAGGTCAGCGCGAGTAGCAGCAGAAAGACCACCAGTTCGCCGATCAAGGCGGGAGCAACGACTTCCGTCACCTGGCAGCCAGCGGATAGGGCAACACAATTGCCTCCATCAAGGAGCGTCCACTCAATATACAACGTCGGGGGGGCGGCGCCCGGTTCCGCAGCCGCCGCCCCGCTTCCTGCCGATCGGCGAGTTCCGCCGACCCCTACGACAAACGCCGCCGGAGTCCTCCGGCGCCGCTACTTCCGAATCCTACGAAATCCGGTCCTTCAGGCCCTTGGCGGCCTTGAACGCGGGATACCTCTTCGCAGCGATGGTGATGCTCTCGCCCGTGCGCGGGTTGCGACCGCTGCGGGCCCCTCGATGACGGGCCTCAAAGGTCCCGAAACCTCCGATCGAGACCTTTCCGCCGGCGTCGAGTTCGTCGGCAACGACACCGATGGCGGGGTCGAACACGATTTCCAGGACCTCCGCAGCCTGCGCCTGGGTCAAACCAGACTTTGCGGCGACCTTCCTGGCCATCTCGGACTTGTTCATCTGCTCTTGCTCCTTTGGGGTGGTTTGCCTTCGCCCGCGCGTGCCGCGGGATTCGGACCGGTACGACACACCGACGAGCGCGTCGCGCTTCAGTTACACTATCATCCTGCTCTGTGCCAAAAAACTCCCCAAACTGCTGATCCCTGAAGAGTTCCCGCGTATCACTGTGATGGAAAACGCCCCGGAATGGAAGGGGCCAACCAAAATCGCCGGGTCACGGCCCAACCTGCGAGATCATGATGAAAGCTGCCATCTATCGAGAATACCGAGGCCCGATCACCGTCGAAACCCTTCCCGACCCCGTGCCGCAGCCCGATGGGGTCGTGCTGCGGGTGGCAGCCAACGGCATTTGCAGGAGCGACTGGCACGGGTGGGTGGGACATGACCCGGACATCGTCCTGCCGCATGTGCCGGGACACGAGATTGCCGGGGTGGTGGAGGACGTCGGGAGCGAAGTCAGGCGGTGGAAGACGGGCGACCGCGTGTCGGTACCCTTCATCGCCGGGTGCGGACGGTGTCGTCCGTGCCGGACAGGCAACCAACAGGTCTGTGATCGCCAGTTCCAGCCGGGATTCCACGGTTGGGGCGGGTTCGCCGAGCGGGTGGCGCTCCGGCACGCCGACCTCACCCTTGCGGCGCTGCCCGACGATGTCGGCTTCGTCGACGCCGCCAGCCTCGGTTGCCGGTTTGCGACTTCGTTCCGGGCGGTACAGGCTCAGGGCCGCGCGACGGGCGGCGACTGGGTCGCCGTGCACGGATGCGGCGGGGTCGGGTTGGCCGCGGTGATGATCGCCGCCGCTCTAGGTGCCCGTGTCGTCGCCGTGGACATCCGCGACGACGCCCTGACGATGGCACGGGGCGTGGGCGCGATCGAAGCCGTCAACGCCTCCGAATCCGCGGATCCGGTGCAGGAGATCCGGGACATCACCGGCGGTGGCGCCCACGTGTCGCTGGACGCGCTGGGCCACCGGGACACCTGCTTCAACTCGGTCGCCTGCCTCCGCAAGCGGGGGCGCCATGTGCAGGTGGGGCTCATGACTGCCGAGCATCGCCATGCAGGCATACCGTGGGACCTCGTGATCGCCTGGGAGCTGGAGATGGTGGGCAGTCACGGCCTGCAGGCGCACGAGTACGACCGCATTCTGCGCATGGTCGCGGCTGGCTCGGTCGACCCGGCGAAGCTCGTCACGCGGACCGTCTCTCTCGAGGAAGGCGTGGACGTCCTGACCGGAATGGACAACTACAACGTGCTGGGCGTCGTCGTCATCGACCAGTTCGCGTAGGAGTCCGTGGATAAAGCCGCCCGAGCACCGAGAGCGGCGAGGCGCCGGGGGGATTTTGTCCACGGGCTCCTAAGGCAGGCCACGCCCAAAGCCCCCCGGCAGGGTCCACGGGCCTCCAGCATGGCTCCATTCGCTCCAGTCGCAGACCCAGTCGCCGATCCAGTCCATCGCAGGTGACCCGATCGGCGCCCCGGGCGGCGCATTCGGCGTCGCCACGGGTGACCACGGTGCGAAGGGACGGTTCTCGAAGCGCTGGATGTCGCGGGCCAGGAGCGCGAAATGGGCTCCCTGCGCACCATGGTCCGAAGCGAGACCGGCGGCCATCGACCCCAGTTGGCCGAGGTGCCGGGCCGCGACTGCGCGCACCTGCGACATGGGGGCACCATCGGCGAGCCGCATCAGTCCGTCCGCCACCACCCGCCC
>VYAQ01000116.1 GCA_009844885.1 Gemmatimonadota bacterium | reverse complement strand
AAGTCGGTGATGAGGTCGACGCGGTCGTCGCCGAGCTCGGGATCGGGGGCAGGGTCGACGCCGTCGGGCAGCGGGGCGCCGTTCGGGCCGCGCTCGCGGGCGTGCGAGGTGGTGGTGATCCCCATTTCGTTGAACAGCGCGAGGTGGGTGAAGTCGTCCAGCGAGGCCACGTCCGCCTTGCGCCCGAAGCGGCCTACGCGGCCGTCGGGCGTGCGGCCGACCCGGCCCGAGATGCCGTCACCGTCGATGTCGTCGGGGTCGGCGGCCTCGTGCAGCGCCCGCTCGGGGACGAGGTCGGCCGCCCCAAGCCCAAACAGGAACGGGACCGCGAAGGTCGCAATGTCGGCGGTTGCCGACGGGATCGTGTCGCGCTCGATGCCGAGCCGCGCGAGCGCGGGCGTCGCCTGTCGCCGCAGGTTCTCGCCGCCCTCGCTGGCAAGAATGTCGCAACTTCCGTCCGGCAGGCGGCGCGTCGCCTTGATTACGAGTTGCTCGCCGGTCCCGCCCGGTTCCGGGAAGGTGTGGCAGGCGCTGCACTGGTTCTCGTTGAATAGCGGTCCCGTTCCCTCGTCCACCGAAAAGACGCGGTCGAAGAGCGCGCGGCCGGCGTCGAAGCGGGCGAGCTCCTCTTCGGTCAAGCCGGGTACGGGGTCGCCGATCCGGGCGGCGTCGGGCAGGGTCGGCGTGCAGGCGGCCGTGGCGGCCGCGGCGGCTATGGCGGCCAGGACTACGGTACGAACCACGAAAACGGGGCCAGGTGGATGTTGGAGGTGCTCAGCCGCTCGATGAACCTCCTGGTGTAGACCCGGAGCTCGGGGTTGTCGGCCCGCCAAATGCCTGGCAGCCAGTCCATTGCGTGGATTTCCCGGTAGTCGAGTTGCGACAGCTCGACCATGCCTCCCATGAGCGGAGCCTCGTCCAGGTAGACGTTGATCCGCTTGAGGTCGCCGCGCTTGTACATGCAGCCTCCCATCGCCAGCCACGGGTCCACCTCCGCCGGGCACATGGCGAGGGGCGCATTCGCGTGCCGTCTGAAGATGGCGGCGAGGTCGCGGTCCGCCGCCGCCGTAATCGTGGACGCCGAGATCGTGGTCACGCGGAAGGGGTAGCGCCGGCGTCGCTCGTGGAGCAGGCGCTCGCCCCGCGTAACGACGCGGAGACCCTCCAGCTCGATCGGATCCGGGTTGAGCCGGAGGAAGAGTCCGTTGCCGTCCGCCACGGTTACCGAGCCTTCGAGCGTGTGGTACCCGAGCTGCTCGACCTGGATATCCCACGTGCCTTCGGGGAAGTCCGTGAACGCGAAGCGGCCGCTCACGTTCGTGAAGACGAAGCGCCGCAACTCGGGAACCTTGATCACCGCGGCAACCACGGGTGCTCCGTTGACGGCGTCGACGATCTCCCCTGCCAGCGTAAAGGTGACCGGATCCTGCCCGGCCAGTCCGTCCGTCCCGGCCCACGCCGCGAGGCACGCAACAAAAAATGATGCGCGCCGTGCGCGCCCGACCCCCGTGTTCACCATACCAGCGGCACCAGGCTGATGCGCGTGTTGTCGAGGCGCTCGATGAATCCGCGGGTGTAGACTCTGAGCATCGCCAGGTTCGGTATCCATTCCATCGAGTGGATTTCCAGGTTGCTCAAGGCGGCGAATTCCACCATCCCGCCGAGCAGGGGACCTTCGTCCAGGAAGATGCTGATCGTCTTCGGTTTGCCCTTCACCACGACGCATCCGGGCGTCATCCACTCGTCGGCCTCGCCCGAGCAGCCGGTAATCGGTGCAGCCGCATTGAATCTGAATATCGCGGTCGGGTCCGGGTTGATCGCGTTGGCGATGGTCTCGGTGGGGATCCTGACGACGCGGTAGGGAACGCGCCGCCGCCGCCGTTCCAGCAACTGCTCGGAGCGCGTCCGCACCCGCAGGCCCTCCAGTTCGATCGGGTCGGGGTTCAGGCGCAGAAAGAGCCCGTTGCCCTCGGCCACCGTCACCGAGCCATCGAGCGTGTGGTACCCCAGCTGCTCGACCACGATGTCCCAGGTGCCCTCGGGGAAGTCGGTGAACGCGAAGCGGCCGGTCACGTCGGTGAAGACGAAGCGGCGCAGGTCGGGGACCTTGATCACCGCGGCGATAACGGGTGTCTCGTTGACCGCGTCGACGATCTGGCCGGTCAGCGTAAAGGTGGCGGCATCCTGCGCCGACAGGCGCGGCGGGCCGGGGAAGGTCAGGCCGAGCACGATCGCGGCACCGTACACCGCCCCCGCTTGCCGGCGCCGACTGCCCCGCAAGCTCAACGAAAGCCCTCCTGAAACGGATCTCTCACGCGCATTGGGCCGTCCTCTCGCCAGCAGCTGGGGCGTCGGGCCATCCTCGCATCGCGCAACCGCGCCACCCCGCCTTCTACCCCGCACCTCCCGGCCCCGTTCCCGGGGGCACCTGCACGTACCGGCCCCGGCGGTAGATCGTGCGGGGTTCGGGGGGACACAGCGATGGTGTAGACGACACGGCCACCCGTCTCTCTCGCGTCATCCGATCGAGATAGGGCTGGGTATACGCCTTGATTGCGGCACCGAATTCGTAGACCTCCACCAGGGCGAAATCGGCCGGCTTGTACTGGTCGAAGATTCCGATCCGCACGGCGCGGTCGTCCACGTACAGCCCCACAACGACCGGCACGCCGTAGATGGTGGCCAACGGGCAACCGTAGTTGGAATAGCCCTGGAAGTGAAAGCCCTCGCGCGATCCCACCAGGTCCCAGACGTTCTCGTGCCGGGTGTTCCAGAGCGCTTCTCCGGCGAGCTCGTAGGACCTTGCCCGCGAGGCGTTTCGCCTGCGCTTCAACCGCGTCCTGTAGGTCAGTCCGCCCGCTCTGATCTCGTCCAGCGCGACCGGATCCGGGTTCAGGCGCAGATTGAGCCCGTTGCCCTCCGCGACCGTGACCGATCCGGTCAGGGTATGGTACCCGAGCTGCTCGACGACGATGTCCCACGTCCCCTCGGGGAAGTCGGCGAGCCGGAACCGGCCGTTGACGCCGGAGGTGGCCACCAGGCGGAGCGCCGGGACCTTCACGAGCGCGGCGATCACCGGTGCACCGTTCACCGCATCGACGATCTGCCCGGCGAGCGTGAAGGTCGCGGCTTCCGTGCCGCCCGCCGCCTCCTGAGCCACGGCGCGGCCGGAGGGCACAATGGCGCACAGGGCGCTGGCGACCACAACCCCCAGAGCGGTACGCACTAGATCGACCCGATCGCCGCCCGGATCTGCCGGACCGCCGCGTCCACGCGCATCTCCATGCCGACCCGGCCGTACTCCGCCGAGGCCCGCGTGGGGTCGCCCGACACGCCGCTGTTCTCGAAGCCGCCGCCGGGCGCCAGCTGGTCCTGGCGGATGTGCCGCGGCTCCACGTACAGCAGGATCGACGTGTCCGAGATGCCTGCGTGGCGCCCGATCGTCTCGTCGGTCTCGCCCTGCTCCATGAGCCAGTCGCGGAAGCCGTTGTTCGCGTAGTAGTCGCCGATGAAGTGCACGGTTGCGCCGTCGCCGCCCCACTCGTCGTTCAGCTGGGCCGCGACCGCCTCCATCCCCCTCTGGTTCCCGCCGCTGTCGCCGATGAACACGATGTCGGTGAAGCCGTGGGCGCGGAGACTGCGAGCGGCGTACTCTACCAGCTTCATGAAGAATTCGTTCGGGAGCGTGATCGTCCCGGCGTACCGCATGTGTCCCGAGGGCGGATCCACCTCTCCCTCCGGCACGTAGGTCACGGCTGGGGCGACCAGGGCGTTGCCGAGCTCGCGCGCGATCCGGTCGCTGGCCTCGTCGATGATGTAGCGGTGCTTGCCCATCACCATGTGCGGGCCATTCTGCTCGGTGCCGGCGGTGGGGAGGATGACCGTGGTCTTGCCCGCGGCGATGGCGTCCCGGATCTCGGTCCAGGTCATCTCCTCGATGAAGACGGTGTTGACCGGCTCGGCCCCGGCGTCAGCGGCCGCGCTCCCGCCGCCGCCCGCGGTCGTCTCCGCCCCCTCCTCCCCATAACAAGCCGCCAGTCCGAGCGCGGGCAGCAGCGCCCCCGCCAGGCCGCGCATCAGGTGCCCGCCGCGAAGCAGTAGAAGAAGCCGTTGCCGCCGGTCCCCTGCAGGTTCTCCTGGCTGCAGCCGCGCGACGCGTGCGCGGAGTTCCACGACGTCGGATTCTGCCCGCCGCCGATCCGGTCGTGGTGACCCACCGCCGCGCTGCCGTCCTCGGCGTTGCTCATCCAGTTGCCGCAGTTGTCGTAGTCCTCGGCCGTGTAGGCGGTCCCGTCCATGTTGGATCCGGTCAGGATGTCGTGCATGTTGGGGTCGTCACCGCGGCCGTTCACGATGTCGCCCACCTCCGTGAGGATCGACTCCTTGGTCAGGTTGGCGGCCTCCGAATGGAGCTCGTCGACGTCGTTGGCGATCAGCGCGCCCGCCTGGTTGTGCCAGGGCCCCATCCCGATCCGGTCGCGCGCGTTCACCGAAGCGCCGCCGACCTCGTCGATCGTGCTCAGATAGGCCATCCAGCCCATCCCCCCGGCCCCCACGGCCGAAGCAAGCGTCTCGCAGTGGGCGTCCGCGCCCTTGAGCCCGCCGAGGTTGGCGCCGTCCCCCGGACCCGCGCTGGTGATGAAGAATGTCATCGGGGCCTGTTCAGCCATTGCATCGCCCCCGGCTTCGGCTTCCGGTGCGTCGCGCGGTGCGCAGGCGCCAACGGCCAGCGCGCCCGCGAACACCGCGCAGGTTGTGAGTGGGAAGGTCTTCATGATGTCACCGCTCCTTCCATTGGTGTGTCGGTTCCCCGCCGGCGTGTCAGTTCCCCGTCGGCCAGGGAGCTCCCTGATGCATTGCGGTTACGGGTCCCATTCCCTTGTACACGAACTTCTGGACGCGCTTCCCTTCGTAGGTCTCGGTCGTGTAGATATTGCCCTGCGAGTCCGTCGCGATGCTGTGGACCGCGAAGAAGAGCCCGGGCTGCCGGCCTCCGTCCCCGAAGCTGGTCAGCACCTCGAGGCTCAGCCGGTCCATCACGTAGACCCGCATGTTCTTGCCGTCCGCCACGTACATGTACTTCTGCTCGGGGTCGCGCGAGAAGGCGACATCCCAGGTCGAGCCGTCACCCAGCGTCCGCGGCGCCAGTTGCACCTCGTCCACGAACGTCCCGTCCCTCGTGAAGACCTGAATCCGGTTGTTGGGACGGTCGCAGACGTACACGTGGCCGTCGAGCGAAGGATCCGCGCAGTGCACCGGCGTGCGGAACTGCTGAATCAGCGGCGCGTCCGGGTCGTAGGGCGGCGTCCGCGTGTCGTCCGGTTCGTTGCCGTAGGCGCCCCAGTAGCGCTTGAAGGCGCCGGTGGAGGCGTCCAGCACCGCCACGCGGCGTCCCCCGTAGCCGTCGGCGAGGTAGGCCTCGTTGGCTTCCGCGTCGAACGCCAGCTTGGCGACCCGGTTGAAGCGCGTCTCGCTGTTGCTGTCGGCAGGCCCGGCCTCCGGCTCGCCGTACGAAGCCAGGAATTCGCCGGTGCGCGAGAACTTGAGGACGTGGGTGTCGTTCGGCCCGTTCCCGCCGATCCAGACATTGTCCATGTGGTCCACCGTGATCCCGTGGTTGGACGCGGGCCAGACGTAGTCGTCGGACGGACCCCCCCAGGAGTCGACGAGGTTGCCTTCCGGATCGAACACGAGCACCGGCGGGGCGGCCCGGCAGCACTCGCCGATCGGCGGGTCGGCGTCGGCCCCTCCTTCGGTACGCTCCGTGAGGTTGCCGCGGTGGACGATGAACACGTGGTCGCGCGAATCCACACCCACCCCGATCGCCGATCCCAGCACCATGTGGTCCGGCAGCGGCTGGGGCCAGAACGGGTCCACCTCGAACATCGGGGCTTCGACCGCGCTGGCCGACGCATTATCCATGCGGGTCATGCCGAAGTACACGGCGACGATGGCCAGCGCCAGGACGGCGGCGAGAAGCTTGTTCCGCTTCATGGGGAGCTCCCTTGGTGGGACGTAGCATTTGTCGACTTGGGGGCAAAGTACGGGCTGACCGGCTTGTCAGCCAAGGGCCGCGGGCGCAGCGTAGGTGCGGGACAGAATGGCGTGGACCTGACCCGTGAACGGTTTGGAGGACTTTGGATGAGAGGGCGAAGACAGCGGCGCGGCGCGATTGTCGCGCTGGCGGCGGCGGCATGGGTGCCCGTGGTGCCTGCGGAAGGCGCAGGGTTTGCCGCGGCTCCGGCTCCCGAGCGTCACTCCCCTGTCGTAGCGGCCCCGGTCCCGCTTC
>VYAQ01000254.1 GCA_009844885.1 Gemmatimonadota bacterium | reverse complement strand
TCCTTGGCGCGTTCGGGCCGCTGGCTTGCGCACCGGCGGACGAGGGTGGCGGGCCCGGGCCCGGGCCGCAGCGGATACTCATCCTCGGAGGCACTCGCTTCATCGGTCCCTACCAGGTCAAGTACGCGCTCGACCGGGGCCACGAAGTCTCGATCTTCACGCGCGGCCGCACGGAGCCGCCCTTCTTCCACGACTACTTCGAGCGCGTGGAGCACCTGATCGGCGATCGCGACAACGACCTGAGCGCGCTCGCGGGACGCGAGTGGGACGCCGTCATCGACAACTCGGCGTCGATCCCGCGCTGGGTGGCGATGACCACGGATCTGCTGCGCGGCCAGGTGGATCGCTACCTGTTCGTGTCCTCGATCTCGGCCTACGCCGACTTCGCCGCCGTGGGCATCGACGAGAGCTACCCGGCGGGACAGCTGTCCGCCCCGGACGTGGAGGACATGAGCGAGTACGGGCCGATGAAGGCCCGGTGCGAGGCGATCAACACGGAGGTGTTCGGCGCAGGCGCGATCAACGTGCGGCCGGGGCTGATCGTCGGCGCCGGCGACAACACCGACCGATGGACCTACTGGCCGGTGCGGGTCGCGCGCGGAGGCGAGGTCATGGCGCCCAACTCACCCGCCGACCCCGTACAGAACATCGACGCGCGCGACCTGTCGGAGTGGATCGTGCGGCTGGTCGAGGCGCCCGGCAACGCGGGCACTTACAACGCCACGGGCGAGGTGCAGCAGTTCGGTGCCATGCTCGAGGAGATCCGCGCCGCCCTCGACTCGGACGCGACCTTCACGTGGGTGCCCGCCGAGTTCATGACCGAGCACGGGGTGCGCCCCTGGGGCCACATGACCAACTGGGTGCCGCCCGAGGGCGAGACGATCGGAATGAACCAGGTCTCGGTGGCCGCGGCGGTGGAGGCCGGCCTCACATTCCGGCCCCTCGCCGACACGGCCCGCGAAACGGTCGAGTGGTGGAACACGCTGCCGGAGGAGCGGCGCGCCGAGCCCCGGGCGGGCCTGCCGGCCGACATGGAGGCGGAGATCCTCGCGGCCTGGGCACAACTTAGCTAGATTTCTAGCTAGAAACGCTCCAGGCCACCCCGGACATAACACATGCCCACTGTCAACGTCCACAAAGCGAAGACCAACCTGTCCCGCCTTCTGGCTCAAGTCGAAGCGGGGGAAGATGTTATCATCGCGCGCAGGGGCCGGCCGGTTGCGCGTCTGGTGTCCTACAACCCGCGCGTCCGCCGGCAACCCGACGTGCTGAAGGGCAAGGTCGTCATTCCCGACAACTTCTTCGATCCGCTCCCGGAGAAGGAACTGAAGGCCTGGGAGGGCGAATAGGTTGCGGCTCCTCCTGGACTCGCATGCCTTTGTCTGGTGGATCGCCGACAGCGACAGACTGTCGGCCAGGGCGTACAGGCTGATCGCGGACGAGACTCACGAGATCTACGTCAGTGCTGCCACCGCCTGGGAGCTCGCCACCAAATGCCGGCTCGGGAACCTGCCGCTGCCCGAGGAGGCGGCCTTCGACATGGCCGGTACCATCGTCGGCCAGGGGTTCCGGGAGCTGCCTATCGGCGTGCAGGAAGCGTCCCTGGCGGGTCGCCTGCCGGGTCCTCATCGGGACCCCTTCGACAGAATGCTGATGGCCCAGGCGGCCTCGCACGGCCTGGTGCTGGTCTCGCGGGACGAGGTGTTCGATCAGTACGGCGTCAGCCGGGTGTGGTGAGCTTCAGCAGCCCCAGGTCGCGAGTCGCCTCCACGAGCCGGATGAACTCGCCGCGGTAGCCCCGCGGGTCGCCGCCCTTGCCCTTCTCTGCCAGCGTCACGACGTCGTCCAGCGTAAGGTCGCCCGCGTGCTGCGAATCGCGCAGCAGCATGCCGAAGCCTGCCACCGCCGCCGCGAACCGGAAATCCGTCGAAGGCGAGCGCGGCCGGTCGGCCACCGCCTGTTGCAGGAGCTTGCTGCGGGTGCCATCGGGATCCTTGTAGCGGACCTTCACGTAGATCAGCTCATCGTCGAAGTCCGATAGCGGCGGATCGTCGGGTTGCGGCTGATATCGCAGTGCATCCACATCGCCGCGCGGCACCTCGACTCCGGCGGGCACGACCTCGTAGAGCGCGGTGACCGTGTGCCCGGCTCCGAGTTCGCCCGCGTCCTTCGTGTCGTCGTTGAAGTCCTCGTCGGCGAGCAGGCGGTTCTCGTAGCCGATCAGCCGATACCCCGCGGCCCGTGCCGGGTTGAACTCCACCTGGAGCTTCACGTCCCTGGCGAGCGTCAGAAGGGTCCCTCCCATCTCCTCCACCAGCACCTTGCGGGCCTCGAGCAGGCCGTCCACATAGTGGAAGTTGCCGTTCCCGTGGTCGGCGATCTGCTCCATCTTCGAGTCCTTGAGATTCCCCGTGCCGAACCCGAGAACCGTGAGGAAGGTGCCGCTCTCACGCTCCTTCTCGATCAGGCGTACCATCTCGGCGTCGCTCGACGCGCCGACGTTGAAGTCGCCGTCCGTCGCCAGGATCACCCTGTTGTTCCCGCCGTCGATGTGGTGCTTGCGCGCCACGTCGTAGGCCAGCCTGAGCCCGGCGCCGCCCGCGGTGCTGCCGCCCGCCTGCAGATCGTCGAGCGCTGCCAGGATCTCGCCCTTCTGGTCGCCCGGGGTCGAGGGCAGAACGAGTCCCGCCGCGCCCGCGTACACCACGATCGCGACCCGGTCCTCCGGCCGCAGCTGATCCACCAGCAGCCCGAACGCCTTCTTGAGCAGGGGCAGCTTGTCCGGTGGCGTCATCGAGCCGGAAACATCGAGCAGGAAGACGAGGTTGCCGGGCGGCAGGTTGTCGGTATCGATCGACTCCGCGTGCAGTCCGATCCGGACCAGCCTGTGCTCGCGCTCCCACGGGGCCTCCCACACCTCGGTCGTGACCGAGAAGGGATGATCTCCTCGCACGTTGCCCCAATCGTAGGGGAAGTAGTTGATCATTTCCTCGATGCGCACCGCGTCGATCGGCGGCCGGTCGCCGGCCTGGATGAAGCGGCGGATGTTCGCATAGGACGCGCGGTCCACGTCGATCGAGAAGGTCGACAGCGGCGACGCGCTGACCAGCCGGAAGTCGTTCTCCTCGATACGCGCGTATGATTCCGTGTTGAAGTCCAGAGCCCTTTCGTACTGGACGGCCACCACCGACAGGTCGGTGCGAGCGCGCTGCAGCGCCTCGGCCCGGGGCTGTCCCGCCCTGATCCTGAGCTCGTCCAGCTGCACCGCTGCCGACCTCAGCACGACATTCATCACGATCGTCTGGCCTGGTACCACCGTCACCTGCAGTCGCTGCGAAGCGTAGCCTACCATCTCGACGGTCACGGTTCGCGCGCCAGCCGGCACGCCCTCCAGCCCGTAGCGTCCGGCATCGTTGGTCAGGGCCAGGTGCCCGGTTCCCTCCACCGCTACCACCGCGCCCGCGAGCGGCTGCCCGGAGCTCGCTTCGGTGACCTGTCCCACGATGCTGCCGGTCTGTCCATGGGCGTTCAGCGGCGCGAGTCCCAGCGCGAGGGCGGTGACGACGCCGGCTAGCGGTTTCCGGGCGGCGGCTATGAAGGATCGCATCGGTCGGACCTCGTTACTCGGGGGGCTTGTTAATGAGACACCCTGAAGGGGGAAAAGTTGCTCAGCCTCGCTTGCGCTCCTTGTACGCGGCGTGATCCGGCAGGTACTTCGTGTGCCGCCTGATCACCTCGGCCGAGAGGTCGTTGAAGTGCCGTTCGACCAGCGCGGCCGCCACGCGGGGATGCACCTTCGACAGGTCGCTGATCAGCCATCCGACCCCGGTCTGGATAAACCTCGCCCGCTCGGTGACCAGCAAGCCGATCGTCTCTTCGATCAACGGATGATATTGGCTGTCCCGGACCACGGCCCGAAAGGGCACGATCGAGGACCGGCGTTGCCAGAGGTCGGCAGCCGTGCGCCACCCCGCGATCCGCTCCGCCACGGCTTCGCCGCCACGCGCGATCAGCGGACCCAGGACGCGCACGCTGAACCAGTCGGTGGTGGACCAGTCGAAGAAGACGCGATCCGCGAAGAGCTGCTCGGCCGTCGTCAGCAACGTCGCTTCATCCACGCGCCGGAGCAGGTGCTTCTGGATGTACAGCGTGCCGGCGAACTTGTCCTCGGCGTGGCCTTCCCGGATCAGCCGGTCGGCCAGGCGGAGCTGATCGGCCTCGGCCAGGCGCTGCAGTTCGTGAGCACGTCTCCATTCGCCGACGATCCGGGCGACGACCGGGGTCTTTACGCCGCGGTAGGGGATCACGTGCTTCAGGTAGTTCTCGAACCATGCCTTGGTGCGCGGGTCGGCAACGGCGCGCAGGCGCTGCTGCAGGTCGCGGACCAGGCCCGTTTCGTCAGGGTGCATCACCGTGCCGGCGCCGTGCCGCCCGTCTCGAAGAACCCGTAGTGCTCCAACATGAAGTCCCGGATGACCCGAGCGGCTTTCGTCGCGTAGATGAACCTGTTGTCGGGCGTGTCGCGCACGCCGCGGTAGTGATGCTCGATCTGAATGCCGCTGACCACTTCCGCGTCACGGAATGATCCGTACTCGCGGGTGTTGTATCCCCCGCGGAAATACGGGGCATCGCCGGGTCCGGGGTCGGCGGGACTGGGCACCGACGGGATGTCCTCCTCGGCGAAGAGTCCTCCGAGCGATGTCGGTCCACGCAGCAGGTGCGAGAACGGGATCGGAGAGGTGCGGCCAAGATCCCGGATGCTCGTCTCGGCGACCACCGCGAGCGAGTTGAGGGAGGCATCGGGCCGGTTCAGCTCCTCCGAGGTCAACAGGTACCCCAGTTCGAGGCGCTCGATGTCGTGGCCGTGACCATGGATGTCGAAGTACATGCCCTTGCCGTAGTCCGCGGCTACCGTGGCCCGCGCCACCTTGATCCACTCGTGGAACTCCTCCCACGCCAATTCGGCATAGGGATTGTCCTGGGCCGCCTCTACGATTTCGCGGTTGGCGTCGAGCTTGCTGCGGTGCAGGTGCGAGTAGATGACGTGCGGTGCCTGGCCCGTCAGGTCGATCAGTGCCTGGCGCATGGCCACGGTCAGCTCGAGCGAGTTGGTGTCGTTGCGGACGACACCGAATGTTCTGTTGGGGATCTCGGTCGGTGTCATGGCGCCGCCGTGCGACGATGACAGGATCACGGGCAGGGTGCCCGGAATGTATTCCACGTAATCCCTGCGTCCGTAGTAGCTCTGGCCGACGGTATAGCGGCTGATCCTCGCGGGGACGTAGACCTCGAGCTGCGCGGTGCCGCTCACTCCGCCGACCGTGGCCGTGACGGTTGCGGTGCCGGCAGCCATGGCCGAGGCGAACCCCGCGTCCGTGATGGTCGCGACTGCGGGCCCGTCGATCGACCACCGGGCCGTTCCGGCAACGAAGAAGCCGTCGGCGTCGCGCGCGGTCGCGGTAAAGCTCGCGCCGTCGCCCACGCCGACCAGCAACATCTCACCGGGCTCGATGTCGACCGTGGCGATCTCTCGCGCGGAGACTGCGGTCTCGCCTCCGCAACCGAGGATGTTCAGCGCGAGCAGTCCACATGCCGCCAGCCACGCCCGCGCCGCGATTTCGGCCTTCGTGCGGTGCCTGATCCCGACCTTCATCCCGCTACTCCGGCAGACCGAACGCGATCAGCGTTCCGCCCTCGGGCCCTCCGGTCGCGATCACCACGAGTTGACGCCCCGCTCGCGTGCGGAAGGTCATCGGGTTCGCGTAGCCGCGTGCCGGCAGCCGGCCCTCCCACAGGACTTCCCCACCGGTCGCGTCGAATGCATACAGCACGTCCGACCCTCCGGTCAGGAACACCAGCCCGCCGGCCGTCGCAAAGGGGCCGGGCGGACCGACCACACCCAGCCGCGGCGGCAGCGCCACCCCCGCCAGCGCCGGGTCGCTCCGCACCTCGGGCCGCTCTCCCACGGGCTCCTGCCAGAGTATCTCGCCGGCGTTCATGTCGATGGCGGTCAGCGTGCCCCACGGCGGGTTGGTGATGGGCACGTTGCCGATCCGCAGGGTGCGGGGCGCGCCCCGGTCGATGGCGTAGTCGGCGACCGTGGTCTCGGGATCGGCCGGCCCGATCGTGAGCAGGCTCGGGTCGTCGGACGACTTGACGAAGAGGACGCCCGAACCGGGATCGACGGCTGCGCCGCCCCAATTCCCGCCCCCAAGGATGCCCGGCATCGTGATGGTGCCCTCCAGGGAGGGGGGCTCGAAGAGCGGGCCGAACCGGTATCCCGCCGTCAGGGCTTCGGCCTGGCTGCGCAGCTCGGGGGTGAGGTCGATCAGGTCGCCGCG
>VYAQ01000156.1 GCA_009844885.1 Gemmatimonadota bacterium | reverse complement strand
CGGCCGGGTCGCCCACCCGCCCCCCCAGCGCACCCAACTGCTCCCGCGACTCCGCCCCCACGTCGATCCACAGCTTCTTCACCTTCACGGCCTTGTCCCGCTCCTTCGGCTCGATCAGGTGTATCGCCTTGCGCCCGATCACGCCCGGAACGTCGCCCTTCGACCCCAGCACGCGCACGCGCTGCCCCACCAGCACCTGCGGATCCCAGCCGCCGATGCCGCCGAAGTAGAGCAGTCCGGACTTGTCCGCGTGCGTGACCTGGAGGCCGATCTCGTCGATGTGACCCGCCAGCAGCGCCAGGGGCCGCGCGTCGCGACGCACCGCGGCGTAGCTGTTGCCGACCACGTCGGACCAGGCCTCGGCAAACGAGCCCGCCTCGTCGCGCCACACTCGCGCCGGCCGCGCCTCGAAGCCAGACGGGCCGGGCGCATCCAGCAGCCGCTCCAGGAAGGCGATGTCCCCGCTCACTGGGGACCTCCCCAGACCCGAACCTCGACCGTGCCCTCGCTCAAGCGCCGCTCGAGCCCACGGCGGGCCAGACGCTGCAGCCATCTCCGGGATGCGGGAATGAGCAGACTGAAGCCGACGAAGTCGGTGAGAATCCCGGGCGTCAACAGAAACGCTCCGCCCACCAGGATCGCCAGGCCGTCCAGAAGCGACCGCCCCGGCAGCCTGCCCTCCGCGAGCTCACGCTGAACCGCCATGAACGCCCGCAAGCCCTGCCGCCGGGCCAGGGCCGCACCCGCCACCCCGGTCACCACGACCAGCGCGAAGGTCGGGCCGATGCCGATCCACTGGCCGACCTGCAGCAGGATCGCCAGCTCCACAAGCGGAACGGCGACAAAGAGGAAGATCAGTCTGCTCAGCACTGCCTCGGCTCCAATCCTCGGGTCTGAAGTCCCCGGAGAATACCCCCGGGCCACATTGCAATGTATATTCTTCGGACCATGCAGCAGACCTACTTCCGCAAAGGTTTCGGGCTCAAGGCCGAGGTCAAGCCGCTCATCGACTCGGAGTACCACTCCGCCATCGTCGAGCGCATCCGGTCACGCGCCTACACCGACAAGTTCGGCGATATCAAGGTACGGCTGGCCAAGGATTTCGGTTTCTGCTACGGGGTGGACCGCGCGATCGACTACGCCTACGAAGCGCGCCACAAATTCCCCGACAAGCGCATCTACCTCGTCGGCGAGATCATTCACAATCCCCACGTGAACCGGCGGCTCGCGGAGATGGGCATCGAAATGCTCCATCCGGGAGAGGACGGCGAGTTCGACTACGGCCACATCGCCGCCGAGGACGTCGTGATCATCCCCGCCTTCGGGGTCACGATTGGCGACATGAAGAAGCTTCAGGCCATCGGCTGCATCCTCGTCGACACCACCTGCGGCTCCGTGCTGCTCGTCTGGAAGCGCGTCAACGGCTACGCCCGCGACGGCTACACCGCCGTCATCCACGGCAAGTACAAGCACGAGGAGTCGCGCGCGACCGCCAGCCAGGTTCACAAGCACGAAGGCGGCAAGTACATCATCGTCCGGGACATGGCCGAGGCGGAGAGCGTGGGCGCCTACATGACGGGCCGCCCCGGGGCACCGAGCCGGGACGAATTCCTCCGCCGCTTCACCGACCGCACCTCCGAGGGCTTCGACCCCGACGCCGACCTGGCGAAGATCGGCGTGGCCAACCAGACGACGATGCTGGCCACCGAATCGCTCGCCATCGGCGCCCGCCTGCGCGAGATGATGGTCGACGCACAGGGGGAGGACCACGCGAAGGAGCACTTCCGGTCCTTCGGCACCATCTGTTCGGCGACCCAGGAGCGCCAGGACGCCGTGCTCGAGATGATGAGCGAGCCACCCGACATCATGATCGTGGTGGGCGGCTACAACTCGTCGAACACGAACCACCTGGCGCACATGTGCCGCGAGTACACCGAGACCTACCACATCAAGGACGCGTCGTGCATCGACATGGACACCGGCGCGATCCACCACAAGCCGGGGCTGGATCCGCAGTCGCCCGAAGTCACGGAGCTGGACTGGCTGCCGACGGGTCCCTTCGAACTGGGGATCACCGCCGGCGCCTCGACGCCGAACAACAAGATCGGCGAGGCGGTTTTCCGGGTGTTGACGATCAAGGGGATAGAGCCGGAGGCGTGAACCTCCCGTCGATCGCCGTCCAGCCACCGTCGGCAAAGAGCACCGCCCCGGTCACGTAGCTGGCCGCGTCCGAAGCGAGGAAGACCGTCGGGCCGGCCATCTCGCGCGCACTCCCCCAGCGTTCGAGAATGTTGCCCGCCGCGTAGGCACCGTACCACTCGGGCTGTTCCTTGATCGGCGCCGTCAGGGGCGTGTCGATCACCCCGGGCGCGACCGCGTTGACGCGCACCCCGTGGGGCCCCAGCTCGGCGGCCGCCGCGCGGACCATCTGCACGATGCCAGCCTTCGTGGCCGCGTACATGCTCTGCCCCGGCTCCACGACGACCGACCGGACCGAACTGAACAGGATGATCGACCCGCTCCCCTGCTCGCGCATGACCCGTCCGGCGGCCTGGATGACGTGCGCCCCACCCTTGAGGTTCAGCCCGAGCACCCGGTCGATCTCGTCGTCCGTGTAGTCGAGGATGGGCTTGCGCACGTTCACGCCGGGGGTGCACACGACGACGTCCAGCGACCCGTGATCGGCTGCGATCGCCTCGAACGCGGCGGTGACGGCGGACCCGTCCAGGATGTCGACCTGCGCGCTGGTTGCGTGGCTGTTCCCGTCCGATTCTCGAATTGCGGCCGCCGTTGCCGCAGCGCCTTCTGCGTCGATGTCCAGGCAATACACCGCTGCGCCCGCCTCCGCGCACCCGATCGCGACCGCCTCGCCGATGCCGGAGCCCGCGCCCACCACGGCGGCGCTGCGCCCCGCCAAACTGAATATGTCCTTCATGGGCCTCTCTTCGTCCATTGGCTCTCCTCGGGCCGCATCCGTGTTGGCCCGCGCGTCATCCTCTCTTGTAAACCGAAGGTTACAGAATGTAAACTGGAGTTTACCATGGGGAACCTGTCCACCCAGCCGGAACACCCGGAAAGGCTCGAGGGTGCCTCCGGCGTCTAGCCGACGGCCGGGCAGCGCCGCCCTCATCGACCGCGTCCTGCGGGAGGCCGAGGCCGCCCGCGACGAAGTCGTCGCCTTCACCGCCGACCTCATTCGCATCCCCACCGTCAATCCCCCGGGGGACTTCTACCGCGACTGCGCGGAACTGATTCACGGACGGCTGCGGGAGGCCGGGATGGCCGTGCAGTACGTGGCGGCGGAGGGTCGGCCCGAACACACGCCGAGCCATCCGCGAATCAACGTGATCGGGCGAAACGGCGATGCCGGCGCGCGGCCGCGGCTGCACCTGAACGGACACTTCGACGTGGTCCCGCCGGGGGACGACTGGACGGTAGATCCGTTCGGCGGGCTGGTGCGCGACGGGCGCATCCACGGGCGCGGCGCCTCCGACATGAAGTCGGGGATCGCGGCGGCGGTGTTTGCGGCCGAGGCCCTGCGCCGCGCGGATATCCCTCTGCACGGAGGGCTCGACGTCAGCGCGACCGTCGACGAGGAGAGCGGCGGCTTCGCGGGCGTGGCGCACCTGTGCCAAACGGGGCTGATCTCGGCGGAGAACACGGATTTCGCGATCATCCCCGAGCCCTTCGGACCGACACGGGTCTGCGTGGGACACCGCGGCGTCTACTGGTTCGACATCGTCGCGCACGGTCACACCGCACACGGGAGCATGAGCCACCTGGGGCACAGCGCGATCGACGACATGGGTGCGCTGCTGGAGGCACTCCGCACCGAACTCGGCCCCGATCTCGCCGCCCGCCTTTCGGGACTGCCGGTCGTGCCGGAGCCGTCGCGTCGGCCGTCGCTCAACGTCAATGCCCTCATCGGCGGTCAGGCGGGCGAAGCCAACCAGTCGCCCTGTGTCGCGGACCGCTGCACGGCGACCTGTGACCGGCGCTTCATTCCGGAGGAGCCGTTCGATGAGGTGCGGGACGAGATCGTCGGTCTGGTGAGGGCCGTCGAGGCGGCCGAGCCGGGACGCCGCTTCACGATCGAGGACCGCATGACCGTGCACCCCACCTGGGCGCCGCGCGGCTCCCCGCTGGTGACGGCTCTATCGCGAGCGGTCCGGACGGTGACCGGGGCCGATGCCGAGGAGGTGGCCAGCCCCGGCACCTACGACCAGAAGCACTTCGCGCGGATCGCGGGTGTGGAACATTGCGTCGCCTATGGCCCCGGGCCGCTCGAGGAGGCACACCAGCCGGACGAGTCCTGCGCGGTCGACGACATCGTCGCGAGCACGCAGGTTATCGCGCTGGCGGCCCTGGACCTGGTGGGGCCGCCATGACCGCGCAGCGCCGAAGCCGGATCAGGTCCCGGATTGAGTCGCCGTCATCTCGTCGTCGTGGGTGCCCCAGCGCTCGAACCACTTCCGCAGGTAGAGTTGAGTACGCAGGAAGTTCGAGGGGAGTCGCGATGTGCCGTGCCATTCGCCCTGGAAGCGCAGCATCGCCGTGGGCTTCTTCTGCGCCTTGAGCGCCTGATAGAACTGTTCGGTCTGCGACATCGGGGTGCGCAGGTCGAGCTCGCCGGTCATCAGCATGGTCGGCGTGGTCACGTTGCCGACATACATGATCGGCGAGCGCCGGATGTGCTCGCTCGGGTCTTCCCAGGGAAAGTGCTCGAAGTCCGCGTACCAGCGCAGCGGGTTTCCGTCGACCTCGCCGGGAAAGGCCAGCCAGTTGGTCACCGGGCAATTCGACGAGGCCGCGCGGAAGCGGTCGGTGTGGCCCACGACCCAGGCGGTGAGCACGCCTCCGCCCGAGCAGCCGTAGACGAACATGTTGTCCTCGTCCACGTAGCCCCGGGACAGCAGCTCGTCGACGCTCGACATGAGGTCGTGGAAGTCGTTGTTCGGGTAGTCGTACTGGATCATGTTGCCGAACTCGGTGCCGTACCCGGAGCTTCCGCGTGGATTGGTGTACAGGACGACGTAGCCGTTCGCCGCGTGTTCCTGCCAGCCGAAGTTGAAGCCCCCGTTGTACATGCCGTGGGGTCCGCCGTGGATGACGAGCATCATCGGGTAGCGGATCCCCGGGCGGAAGCCGGGCGGCTTGATGACCCAGCCGTGGATCGGCAGGCCGTCGTGTGACGACTCCGCCCAGATCTGTTCCACTTCTCCCAGGGTCACCCCGGCCAGCACGTCCCCGTTGACGTCCGTGAGGCGCGTGCGCTGCTGCGGCCGGTCCACGGGGAAGGCGTAGACATCACCCGGCTCGTGGGCGTCACCCCACATCCCCACCGCCATGCCACCCGCGCTGACGTCGTTCAGCGAGAACATCTGCGGGCCTTCGCTCGCGGCGCGCACATCGCCGTCGATCGACGCGTACATGATGTTCGCGTAGCCATCGGCCTGGACGTTGAAGTAGACGCCCCGGCCATCCGGCGCCCACTGCAGCCCGCGCGGTGTGCGGTCGAGCTCGGTGGTGAGCGCCCTTGGGTTCGAGCCGTCGGCGTTCATCACGTAGAGCGAGGACTCGATGTAGTCGAAGGTGGTCGTGTCGTGACCGACGTAGGCGATCATGCTTCCGTCGGGCGAGGGTGCCGGCGCTCCGTCAGGCCCCTTGCGCGTGGTCACCGGGTGCAGCTCGCCCGAATCGACACCGAGCCTGTAGACTTCGCTCTCCTGCCACCTGTACAGCGCGTCGTCTTCGATCAGGCCGCTGAAGAGCACGGTCTCGCCGCCGGGCTCCCAGACGGGCGCCCCGTAGTTGTGGTCCCCGCGGGTGAGCTGCCGCGGCGTGCCCCCGTCCGCCGGCACGACGAAGATGTGGCGGAAGCTCTCGTCGAGGAATCCGACGCGGTCCTGGCGGTAGACCAGGCTCTCGATGATGCGGGGACCGGGGGTCCAGTCGGCGCCCTCGGGCCTCGGCAGCGAGACCTGCCAGTGGCGCGAGCTCGGGTTTTCGGCGGGCACGCTCATGGTGAACGCCAGCCGCGTTCCGTCGGGCGACCACTCGGGGGCGGAGGGGCTCTCTTCGACCCGCGTGACCTGCGACACCGCGCCTTCGGCGTCCATCCAGCGTATGAAGATCTGCGTGTTGCCCGCGTCGTCGGGGGCGAGGAAGGCGATCCGGTCTCCGTTGGGCGACCAGCGCGGCGATGCGCCCGCGATCAGGCTGCGGGGGCGCGACCCGTCCGAGTCGACGATGTGGATCGACGACTCCCAGCGGTCGTTGATCCTGTCGACCCAGCCGAGCGTGTAGACGACGGCGGATCCGTCGGGCGAGATCCTGGGGTCCGAGACGCGCTCCCAGTCGAGCCAGGTCTCGAGGGCGAGGGGGGTGGGGG
>VYAQ01000275.1 GCA_009844885.1 Gemmatimonadota bacterium | reverse complement strand
CCCCCTACCCCGCCCTCTGGCGCTGGTCGATCGAGCACCAGGAGGAGTTCTGGAGCGCGGCCTGGGACTGGTTCGGCATCGTCGGCCACAAGGGCGGCCGCGTCCTCGTCGACGGCGACAACATGCCCCACGCCCGCTACTTCCCGGACGCGCGGCTCAACTTCGCCGAGAACCTCCTGCGCCGCCGCACGGACGACCCCGCCATCATCGCCTGGGCCGAGGACGGCCGGCGCCGGGTGGTGAGCTGGCGGGAGCTGCACGACCTCACGTCGCGCCTCGCCCAGGCCATGCGCGACGCCGGCCTCGGCCCGGGCGACCGCGTCGCCGCGCTGCTCCCCAACGTGCCCGAGGCGGTCGCGATCCTCCTCGCCGCCACCTCGATCGGCGCGGTCCTGTCCACCGCCTCACCCGACTTCGGCGCGCGGGGCGTGATCGACCGCTTCGGCCAGGTCGGCCCCCGCCTCCTGTTCGTGACGGACGGCTACAGCTACCGCGGCCGGCGCTACGGGACGCTGTCGCGCGTCCCGGAGATCCTGGAGGGACTGCCCACCGTCGAGCGCACGGTCGTGGTGCCCAATCCGGGCCATGCGCCCGCCGCGCCGTACGGGGACCGCGCCGACGATGGCCCCCGGGGCCGCGCCGCGCCCGCCGCCGCCGCGCCGCCCGACGCCCAGACGCCCGCCATCCGCGACGGCGTCGCCTTCGACACCTTCATCCGCCCCTTCGAGGCCCGCGCCGTCGATTTCGTGAGGCTCCCCTTCGATCACCCGGTCTTCATCCTCTTCTCCTCCGGCACCACGGGAGTGCCCAAGTGCATCGTGCACCGGGCCGGCGGCGTGCTCTTGCAGCACATGAAGGAGCACCGGCTGCACTGCGACATCAAGGCCGGCGACCGCGTCTTCTACTTCACCACACTCGGCTGGATGATGTGGAACTGGCTGGTCTCGGCGCTGGCCTCCGAGGCGACGATCCTGCTCTGGGACGGCTCGCCCGTGCACCCCGGCAACGAGGCCCTCTTCGACTTCGCCGACGGCACCGGCATGACGCTGATGGGGGTCTCGCCGGGCTACCTGGAGGCGCTCCGCAAGGCCGGCGTCAGCCCACGCAGGACCCACGCGCTGACGAAGCTGCGGACGTTCCTGTCCACCGGTTCGCCGCTGGCCGCCGCGGGCTTCGAGTACGTCTACCAGCACGTCAGGCGCGACATCCACCTCGTGTCGATCTCGGGCGGCACCGACCTCTGCGCGTGCTTTCTGGGCGCGATCCCCGGCTGGCCCGTCCGCGCGGGCGAAATCCAGGGCCCCGCGCTGGGCATGGCCGTCGACGTGTTCTCGCCCGGAGGGTCTTCGATGGATGAGGGAAAGGGCGAACTCGTCTGCACCCGGCCCTTCCCGTCGCTACCGCTGGGCTTCCTGAACGACGACGAGGGGAGCCGCTACCTGGGCACCTACTTCAGGCGGTTCCCCGGGGTCTGGCACCACGGCGACTACGTGGAGAAGACCCCCGCGGGCGGGTACGTCATCCACGGCCGCTCCGACGCCACGCTCAACGTGCACGGGGTGCGGATCGGCACGGCCGAGGTCTACCGTCCCGTCGAAGGCATGGACGAGGTGGCGGAGGCGCTTGCGGTGGCCCAGCGCCGGGGGGACGGCACGCGCATGGTGCTCTTCGTCCGGATGGCCCCGGGGCTGCGGCTGGACGAGACGCTCCGGGACCGGATCCGCACGGTGTTGAGGACGCAGGCGAGCCCGCGGCACGTGCCCGCGAAGATCGTCCGGGTCGAGGACATCCCGCGCACACGGAGCGGCAAGATCGTGGAACTGGCCGTGACGGCGGTCGTGCACGGCGAGCCGGTCGCGAACGTGGAAGCGCTGGCCAACCCGGAGGCGCTGGAGCACTTCCGCGGGCGGGTGGAGCTGGAGGGGTAGCAGCGGGCGGCGCCCTCAGTTCGAGCCGCTCACCGCCTCGTCCCGCGCCAGCAGCAGCGCCGATCCGTCGGCCATCTCCCGGTAGTACTGCACGAAGCGGCGCGTCTCCATCGCGTCGTAGGCGGCCAGGTTCTCGGCCCAGCGATAGCCGATCGGCTGGAACCAGAGTTCGGCCTCGACGGTGAACGGGCCGTCGGCCGGGTCTACGGGGACCGTGTAGTGGATCCTGTCGGAACCCGCGGCGAAGTCCGGGTCGCCGCTGGCAAGGCCGACGGGGCGCACGCGTGGGTCGGCGCGGGTGGGGTCGAAGCCGTCCGGGAGGATGCGGTTGTCCTTCACCCACTGGTGCGCGGACATCAGGCCCGTGGTGACGGCGTCGCTGCCGTCGACCATGACGCCCTGGTAGACCTGTACTTCGTCCGGCGACGTGATGACGGTGTGGTGCGGCTCGTAGTGCGTGCCGTCGGTGTCGTGGTCGTCGCCGATGACGCGGCCGTCGGGAGAGAAGGCACCCGATTCGAACACGCGCTCGCCCCATTCGGTCGTCACGGTGAACCGCACCCACGCGCGCCGCGAAGGATACGCGGTCGGGAACTTGTGGCCGGCCAGGTTGCGCACGGTCACGGTGGCCTCCAGGCGTCCCCCGCCGACGCCGACGCCGTCGAGTGCGACCGTGGCCGTGGCCGTGCGGAGGTGATCGGCCGTGCGCTGGGCGGCGAGTTCCATTTCCTGCGGCAGCGCGGTGACGCCCAGCTCGGCCCGGTAGCGGTTGAGCATGCGCAGCATGAAGAAGTTGCCGCCGCGGAACACGTGCCGCGAGACCTCGGGGCGGGCGCGGCCCAGGACACGGGTGACGGGAACGTCCTCGCCGACCTCGGGCATGTGGCAATCCTGGCAGCTGTGCTCGCGCTCGCGGCCTTCGGCGTAGATGCTGGCCTGCCATTCGAGATACGGAGCCTGCTCCGGGAAGGGGGGCGCGGCTGCGCCACCGGTGGGCGCCACGGCGTGCGTGATCACCGTATGGCACGAGGCGCACAGCCCCGACGACGTGACGTGCTCCCCGAGTGTGGGGCGGAACGCCGTCGCCGAATGCATGATGCCGACCCCGCCCTCGTCGGGCTCGAAGGGGCCGAATACGGGGCGGCCCTCGGGAGGCGTTTCAGCTGAAACGTGGAAGCGGGCGGTGAAGGTCTCTTCCGTGCCAAGTCCGTCGGGCTGGATCTGGTGGCAGAGGGAGCAGGAGACGCCGTCGGCGGCGAGGTCGGCCCAGGGTCCGTCGGCGTCCCCGATCGGCAGGTTGGCGAAGACCTCGCCGGAGCCCCCTGCCTGCAGGGCCGCAATGGTGGCCATGGGCATGTGGCAGCGCGCGCACTCCCCCTCGATCTCGGCGGCGGCCTCCGGGTAGTCCATGATCTCGCGCCGCACCGCCGCCTGGAAGTAGGGGTCGCGCGCGGCGTTGGCCATCATGGAGGCGCGCCAGTCGAAGCCGATGGAGACGTCGGTGCCGTCCGAGGCCGTGACGTCCTTGTGGCAGGCGATGCAGCGGTCGGCGGTGCGGAAGTGGTCGGCGGGGTCGCCCGTGGTGACGGTATCCGGCGCATGGAGCACGGAGCGGCCGGGTTGCGGCACATCCCCGTCAGGGTGCGAAGGGACCACGGCCATGGCGAACAGGACGCTGGCGGTCAGGCAGACCGAGTACACCGTCTTGCGCATCGTCACCATCCCTCGAAGAACCCGCCGTCGAACCAGTCGAGCAGGATGTAGGTGAGGAGGCGGACGGGCCGCGCGTGCCCGTGCCCGTCATCGCCTCCGACCGGCACAAGCACGCCGATGTTGGCCAGGACGTGCTGCCTGGTGTTGAGGGCGATCTGCATCTGGGGCAAGAGGTCGAAATGCGGCTCCGAACCCGGCTCGAAGTGGTGTTCGACCTGCATCTCCAGCATGGGTGTCCACGCGCGTCCCCACTCCCCCTGCGTGAAGCTCCGTCCCAGCACGACGCGGCCGAATCCCTCGTTCGCCCCGCTCTCGTACAGCGGCGCCTTGTAGCCCGCCTGCGCCTGCAGAAAGGCGTCGCCGGGCAGGATCTGGCCCAGCGAAGCGAAGGCTTCCAGTGCGCTCCCGGGCGCGCCCAGGCCGACGCTCTCGTCGCCGGTGGAGAGTATGGCTTCGCCGCCGATCGAGAAGATCGTACCCACGTCGAGGTCGTGATAGAGGGCGTGCTTGACGCCGACCACCGCGTCGCCGAGACCGTGCCGCAGATCCGCGCCATCCCGCCGCCATCCATAGGGGATGACAATCTCCACCTGGCTGCGCGGACCGAACCGCTGCTCGTACACGTACGCTGCCGAGGTGCCGCCGTCGCTCTCAAGATCCACCCCCAGCTCCACCACCCATTCGTCTTCCGGGTAGGCCTTCTCGGTCAGCAGGGGGCGCGGCAGGTTGAGTTCGCCGCGCGGCCAGTTGTCGTCGGTGCAGAGGGTGCGGATGTAGCCCATCACGCGGGTCAGCTGCTCTTCGGTCAGCGCGCCGCGGAAGGCGGGCATCATTTCGCTGAAGCCGCGGACCGGGCCGCCTTCGTGAGCCACCGCGATCCAGTCGGCGTCCGGTTCGCGGGCGGCGAAGTCGCAGTCGGTGAAGTCGGGGACTTCCTCTTCGAAGGCCAGGAGCGAGGGGGCGAGACCGGTTCCGTCGAGGCCGTGGCAGTTCGCGCACGAGGCGGCATAGATAGCATCGCCGGGCGCGTCCGCCAGGTCTTCGCCGTTGGCGGCCTGCGGGAACTGGGCGCCGGCGGCGGGCGGCGCAAGCGCGAACTGGAACGCCACGACGGCGGTGATCAGGCATGGCCGGGGCGCGCGGATCTCGCCGCTCCCCGTCACATCTTCTTCAGCAACCACCTCAGGATGGCGCGCGCGACGGTCTTGAGGATCTGGACCATGACCTCTGTCCCTTCGGTTCGGTTTCTTCCGGCCGAATGTCGGCAACTGACGCATGCGGAACAAGCAGCCTTACGATTGGTGGGGCTTCAAGGGTTCACTGCTCTCCGTTTGTCTTCCATCGCCTGGAAGAACATACGGTGATTGCGCAGGATGCGCTCTGTCTGGGCGTTGTCCGGCTCAAGGCTTTCGACGCCGCGCTCGAACGTGCCTCCGAGCAGAATGCCGTCGCTTCGGGGGAACATGTACTGGCTGCCCTCCGTCGAAAACCGGCCACCCCCTACGGTCAGATAGTCGACCTCCGGCTGGGGCCTCAGCACGACGAGCTGTCCCTTGACGGGGACGAGCGAGCCGTCGCCGAAAAGCGCCTTCGCGCCGAGGCCCGTGCAGTTCACGATGACGGGCTCGGTTAGCGCCGCCAGTTGGCTCAGGTCCTCAATCTCGCCCACGACGACGCGCCCGCCGGCGATGCGAAAGTCGCGCAGGAGCGCGCGCAGATAACGGGGCGGCTCGATGAACATCGTGCCGACGCGGCGGGCGTACCGCGTTGGGAACGGGTGCTCGTCGCCTTCCAGGTCTTCCCACTCCGGATAGAGGTCCCGGATGCGGGACTGGTAGTCCGCAACGCGCATCCGGCGGTCAGAGGGGAAGTAGTTGTCGATCCAGCGGACACCGTAGTCGGGCCCGACGAGGCTCTGGAAGTGGCGGTGCGCCAGTCGCGCCGCCCGTTCGAACTTGCTGCCGAAGGGCCCGTCGAGGCTGTCCGAGACCGAGGTCGGCGACCACTGCGCGCCCGCGATGTCTGACGTCGTGTTCGGCGGCAGGTCGCGCGCGTAAATGGTCACCGCGCGGCCGCGCCGCTGCAGCAGGCGTGCCGTCGCCAGCCCCACTGCGCCGGCCCCGATGACAGCCGCCTCGCCCGCGCCGACGCCGTCCACAAGGTCCGCAGCCATCTCGGCGGTCCCCCAGGACAGGCTCACGCCGCCGCCGCCGTGGCCGTAGTTGTGCACGAGAAGCTTCTCATCGAACGACTCGGCGCGCACCACGAAGCCCTCGGGGCGGTAGGGCCGCAGCCCCGCCACGACGCGAATGACCCGGTCCGGCGAAACCAGCGCCGGCGTGACACGCGCTCGGGCCGGCGCGCTCCACGTCCAGCGTGCGGCCCCCGCGGTCGAGCAACCGGCCGCCCAGCCGCCGCCCAGCGCAACCCCGGCGAGCCTGAGCCACCGGCGCCGGTCCAGGCCGGGCCGGGACGGGCCAGCTAAACGATCGCCAGCTCCGTCGTGATCTCGATGCATCGATGCAGCGTCCGGTAGACGGGACATCGCATGGGGTGCAGTTCGAAGGCCCGCTGCACGGCCTTTTCGTCCGCATCGGCCGCCTTCAGCAGGTACTTGCAGTGAATCCGCCGAATGACCAGAACGCCGTCGTCCTTGCCCACGGCGCCGTGCACTTCCGCCGTGAGCCTGCCTCCCGACGCATCGATCCCGCGTGCCTCCAGCACGCCTCCGAAGGTGCCGACGAGTCAGCCGCCGG